>JBHJHK010000293.1:0-45031 GCA_050330975.1 Candidatus Competibacterales bacterium
GCGCTTGGCCTTGGGGTAGATGCGCCGGACATAGCCCTGCGCCGGTAACGGCTTCGTCGGGGATATTAATCACAAGTGCAGGCGGGTGAGGGGAGGGTCGTCGGCCTGTAACCGTCCCTGGCGTTTTAGGGCCTGAACCACGGCGTTGGCGAACTTGCGGCAAAAGGGAGCCAGGGCCTTGCCCGCCTCGGTGTCTGGGGTTTCGACCCACACCCCGGACACGGGTTGTTGGGGGTGTACAACCTCCAAGGCCGCCAGCAGCGGGGTGATGCGGTCGGCGGGGGGCAAATCCACTACCAGCCCCGGGGTGAGCAACCACTGGCGGGCAAAGGTCAGTTGGCGGTGGTCTAGGCCCTGGGCGAGGTGGGCGACGGTTTCGGGCTCGGCTTTGAGCAACACATAGCCGCTGCGGCGGGGGGCGTCGACATCGCCGCCGTGCGCCAAAGCCTGGAGTTCGGCGCTGCACTCGGGCTCAAAACCGGGGCGGCAATAGCTCAGGATGTGGACCACGGCGCCCGGCCAGCACGGGGAAAGCGAACGAGCCCTGGAGGCGGGGCTAGTCGGCCCCAGGTGGGGGGGGAGCTTCGATTTCGCCGTCGTCATCGCCCCCCTGGCGACAACCCCGTTGGCAGCCGCCGCGCAGATGCAGGGCGCGATCGCGGATCTCAAAACCCATGGTGTCGGCGATCTGTTCGAGGCGCTCGGCGATGTCGGCGTCGTTGAACTCCACCACCTGGCCACAGCGGTTGCACACCAGATGGTCGTGGGGTTCGTGGCGGTTGAGTTCAAACACCGACGACTCGCCGTGGAACTGGTGGCGCTGGACCAACTGGGCCCCCTCTAGGTCGGCGAGGACCCGGTAGACCGTGGACAGGGTCGAACGCTTTGAGGGCTTGGAGAGCCTTTGGTAAATCTGCTCGGTGGTGAGGTGGGCGTGGGGTTCTTGGGCGAGTAACTCGAGGACGGCCAGGCGCATGGGCGTGACCCGCAAACCGGCGCGCTTGAGCTGGGCACGCCTTTGTTGGAGCTGTTGATCCATGGAGCACTCCTCGCCTTGGAATGAGTCTAAAACATGATTCTAGTGAGCCTGACTCTGGGGGTAAAGCCCCAACTGACCGCCCGGGGTGTGCCCCGGGCGGCGGGAATCAACGGGGATTGTTGGTCAACCGCCGATGGAGGGGGCTAGTGCGGGGGAAGTGGGCCAGGAGAAACTCCATTTGATCGGCGAGGATGCGCCGCCCCTGGAGATAGATATACTCGGCGTGGTTGGGCGTAAAGGGAATGGCCAACAGCTGCATCCCGGCCTGTTCCGGTGTCCGCCCCCCCTTGTGGTGGTTACAGCGCTTACAGGCGGTGACGACGTTGTTCCAGCCGTCCGCCCCCCCTTGGACCAAGGGCTTGACGTGGTCGCGAGACAGATCCCGAGGGATAAAGCTGCCACCGCAGTAGAGGCATAGGTTGAAGTCGCGCCGGAACAAGGCGGCGTTGGACAATGGCGGCACGTAGTCGTGGCGTGACTTCAGCTGGGCGTAGGTCCCACCCTGAGTGGCGATGATGGAATGGACGGCGATCTTGCTCTGGCGATTGGTCGAGGCGTTGATGCCGCCGTGCACCCAGAACATCAGTGCTCCACAGGTGTAGGCTACTTGGTCGAGATAGTAGAGTCTGACGGCCTCTTGGTAACCGATCCACTCCAATGGCATGCCAGACACATCGGCGCGCAGGATGCGCTGGTCGAGGTCGTACATTGCTGGTTCTCCGGGCTGACCCTCCGGGCGCGGGACGGTTCCATAGTAACCTGGAATTATGAACAAGTGGTGAAACGGCGCGATTTTTGCGCAATCACAAGGCGGTGGCCATCGCGGACCGGGATCGTCGGGGACAAAGGGTCTATGCCTTGGATGTAGAGCGAAGAAAAATCGATTATGCTCCCTTGTCCTCCCAGAGGGATCTCCATGGGGTAGTGGGGTCACCCAGGTGATGAAAGGCCCCACCTTGCCCGCTTTGTAGATCGACAGATCGATGGACGGCGCGGCGTCGCGATCGCTTCTCAGCAGAGGACTCAAACCGACGTCTGGCCGCCCGTCCCATGGGGGAAGACAGCCCCCAAATTCCTTGCCCGTTCAGGAGAACCACCATGCCCATCCATCTCGCCGTGCCCCGGGAAGTGACGCCCGGTGAGCGGCGCGTGGCCCTCGACCCCGCCAGCGCCGCGCGGTTTGCCGCCCTAGGCGTCACCGTGACCGTGGAGCGGGGCGCGGGGCTCGAAGCCCACTTCCAAGACCAAGACTACCAAGCAAAAGCCAGTGCCCAACTGGTGGACGATGCCAAGGCGTTGTACGAAAACGCCGATCTGGTCCTCAAGGTCCAACCCCCCACCCCCGAGGAGCGCAGTTGGCTCAAGGCCGGCGCCATTTTGGTGGGGTTGTTGCGTCCCTTTGGCGATCCAGACTTCGTCGTGGCCCTGCAACGGGGAAATATCACCGCCTTTGCGTTGGAATTGTTGCCGCGGATTTCCAGGGCCCAATCCATGGATGCCCTGTCCTCCCAAGCCGCGGTGGCAGGGTATCGGGCTGGCCTCATGGCCGCCCACCAAGCCCCCACCTTTTTTCCCATGCTCACCACCGCCGCCGGCACCATCCGCCCGGCGCGGGTGGTGGTCATCGGCGCCGGGGTGGCGGGTCTCCAGGCCATCGCCACTTGTAAGCGCCTCGGCGCCCAGGTGGAGGCCTACGACATCCGCGCCGCCGCCAGAGAACAAGTGGAATCCCTCGGGGCGAAGATGATCGACACCGGGGTGAGTGCCGAGGCCGAGGGGGGATACGCCCGGGAACTCAGCGACGAGGAAAAAAACCGCCAGGCCGACGCCCTCACCAAGCGCCTCGCCGCCGCCAGTGCCGTGGTTTGCACCGCCGCCGTGCCGGGCAAACGAGCGCCCCTCATCGTCACCCAAGCCATGGTAGAGGCCATGGCGTCGGGGGCGGTGGTGATCGATCTGGCCGCCGAGGGCGGCGGCAACTGTGCCTTGACAAAACCCGGCGAGACCGTGGTCCACGGCGGGGTGACGGTGGTTGGGCCCTTGAATGTCCCCAGTCAAACGCCGGTCCACGCCAGCGAGATGTACGCCAAGAATCTCTACAACTTCACGTCCCCCCTGATCCGCGATGGCGAGATCCAGCTGCCCTGGGACGACGAGGTCGTCGCCCGTTCGGCCCTGACCCACGGTGGCGAGATTCGCGCCGAAGCCGTCCGCCAGTGGGTCGAACAGACCCAGGCCAAGGCCCATTCCTAAATTCTCCCTCATTCCAGGAGCGCGTGTTGTGGTCGAAGGATTTACTGCGTTGTATTTGTTTATGCTCGCCGCCTTTGTGGGCTTTGAAGTCATCAGTCGGGTGCCCGTCATCCTCCACACCCCCCTGATGTCCGGCTCCAACTTTATCCACGGCATCGTGGTGGTGGGGGCCATTGTGGCCCTTTTGAACGCCGACGACATCCTGGGTAAGGCCATCGGCTTTATCGCCGTGGTGCTGGGGGCCGGCAACGCCGTGGGGGGCTATGTGGTCACCGAGCGGATGTTGGAGATGTTCAAGAGCAGCCGCGATCGGGGGCCTAACCTGTGATCTACGCCATAGAAGTGTGCTATTTCGCCACGACGCTGCTGTTTATCTTTGGCCTCAAGGCCATGTCCCACCCCACCACCGCCCGCCAGGGCGTCCAGTGGGCCGGTATCGGCATGGCGTTGGCCACAGTGGTGACCTTTGGCTTGCCCTAGGGTGGGGGAGGGGGGCATATGACCGACGCCCTCCACAACTTGTCCGGCGGTACAGGTGAATTCGTCAGCAATGTGTTGTTGGTGCTGGTGGCCATCGCCGTGGGTGGCGGGGTGGCCTATTGGAGTGGCCGCCGGGTGGCCATGACCGACATGCCCCAGATGGTGGCCATCTACAACGGCATGGGGGGCGGCGCCGCCGGCGCCATCGCCGCCGTGGAATTGTTCGGCGATGTGGAATTGTCGCCCTTGGTGGTGGCCTTGGCGGTGACAGGCGCCTTGATCGGCACGGTGTCCTTTTCCGGGTCGGTGGTGGCCTGGGCCAAGCTAGATGGTCGGTTGAAGAAGACCTTACGCTTTCCCTATCAACAGCCCATCAACCTGGCGGTGTTCGTCCTGTGCGTGGTGTTGGGGGTGATCGTGGTGATGGCGGCGACGCCGCCCAGTGGGGTGTTGGTGTTGTTTTTCCTCCTGGCCTTGGCCTTTGGCGCCATGGTGGCACTGCCCATCGGCGGCGCCGACATGCCAGTGATTATCTCGCTGTTCAACGCCTTCACCGGGCTCGCCGTGGCCTTTGAGGGCTTCGTGCTGGACAACTCGGCCATGATCATCGCCGGTACCGTGGTGGGGGCGGCGGGGACTCTCCTCACCCAGCTCATGGCCAAGGCCATGAACCGCCCCATCACCAATGTGCTGTTCTCCAGCTGGGGAGCGCTGGGGGGCGGTGGCGAAGGAACTGTCACCGAGGGGACCATGAAGGCCATGGAGACCCGGGATGCCGCCATGCAAATGGCCTTTGCCGGCAAGGTGCTCATCGTGCCCGGCTACGGTCTGGCGGTGGCCCAGGCCCAACACCGCTTGTGGGAATTGGTAGAATTGCTGCAAAACCGTGGCGTGGTGGTCAAATTCGCCATCCACCCCGTGGCCGGCAGGATGCCGGGACACATGAATGTGCTGCTGGCGGAGGCCGGGGTGCCCTACGATATGATCTTCGACCTCGAAGAGATCAACAGCGAATTCGCCACTGCCGATGTGGCGTTGGTCATCGGCGCCAACGATGTGGTCAACCCGGCGGCCAAGCGGGACCGCCAGAGTCCTTTATACGGCATGCCAGTGCTCAATGCCGACCAGGCCCAAAGCGTGTTGGTGGTCAAGCGCGGCCGCGGCACCGGCTTTTCGGGAGTGGAAAATGCCCTGTTTTTCCTCGACAACACCCACATGGTATTCGGCGATGGCCAAAAGGTGGTCGCCGATATGGTCCAGAGCGTCAAAGGACTGTAGGGGGCTTTGGCGGGGGGTCAACGGGGTTTTCCTGCGGGCGGCCATCGCCGCCCTCTTGGTCTAGCGCTACCTGTTTAGCCCTCTGCAGGGCAACCGCTGCCGCTTTGAGCCCAGCTGCTCCGCCTACGCCCTAGAGGCCCTGCGTCGCTTTGGGGTTTGGCGGGGGGGGGCTCTGACCCTGTGGCGGCTGTTGCGCTGCCACCCGTTTTGTCCCGGGGGGTACGATCCGGTACCCGAAAAACCCCCAAAGGGGCCCTAGTCCCGCAGCAGTTCGTTGAGCCCCACCTTGGCGCGGGTTTTTTCGTCCACCTGCTTGATGATCACCGCGCAGTACAAACTGTGGCTGCCATCGGCGGCCGGTAGGCTGCCCGGAACCACCACCGCCCCGGGGGGAATGCGGCCATAGCTGATCTGTTGGGTTTGGCGGTTGTAGATCTTGGTGCTCTGGCCGATGAAGACCCCCATGGAGATCACTGCCCCCCGCTCGACGATCACCCCCTCGACGATTTCCGAGCGGGCGCCGATGAAGCAATCGTCTTCGATGATGGTGGGGCTCGCCTGGAGGGGTTCTAGGACGCCGCCGATGCCCACCCCCCCCGACAGGTGGACGTTTTTGCCGATCTGGGCACAAGAACCCACGGTGGCCCAGGTGTCCACCATGGTGCCGCTGTCCACAAAGGCGCCGATGTTGACAAAGCTCGGCATCAACACCACGTTGGGGGCGATATAACTGCCCCGGCGGGCGGTGGCCGGTGGCACCACCCGCACCCCCGCCTTGGCGTAAGCCTCGGCGTCGCCACCGCTGAATTTCACCGGTACCTTGTCGTAGCCGTCGCCCCGGGGGCTTCGAAAAACGGCGTTGTGGCGCAGGCGAAACGACAACAGCACGGCCTTTTTCAGCCAGGCGTTGACCTGCCAACCGCCATCCACGGGCGCGGCCACCCGCTCTCGACCCGACTCCAACCCATCGAGGGCCTCTTCCACGGCCTGAACGACCTCCACAGGCGCCTGGGTGGGGGAGAACTCGGCGCGGCGTTCAAAGGCGTCTTCATTCAGTTGGGAGTGGGAGGACATGGGGCGTATTCCGGGGTTTCCACGGTGGGGGTGGGTCGATGAGCCGGGTTTTGGCGGGAATTCTCGGCTCCACGGGCATTGCCAGGGGGAAGTCGGGCCGGGTCTTGGGCGATGCGTAGTAAAAACCCTGCCCCAAACAGCCCCAGGTGGCGAGGAGGCGGTGTTGCTCGGCGGACTCCACCCCCTCCACCACGACGGTGAGCCCCAAGCCCTGGGCCATGTGGACCACCCCCTCCAAGAAGCGGTAGTGGCCGCTGCCGTGACCCACGCCGTCGAGGAAGGCGCGGTCGATTTTGAGGGTGTCCACGGGCAGCTGGTGGAGGCGAGCCAAGGAGGAGTAGCCAGTGCCAAAATCGTCGATGGACAAGCCGACCCCCGTGGCCTTGAGGGCCTGGAGGTGGTCTTTGGCGGTGGCCACCTCGACGGCGATGGCGGTCTCGGTGATTTCCAGGCGCAGTTGCCGGGGATCGAGACCGGTGACGGCGAGGGTTTCTCGCAGTTCGGCCTCGAACTGGGGCCGATCGAGCTGGCTGCCGGCCACGTTGACGCTGACGGTGAAGGCGTCGTCCACCCACCCCGCCTCCCCCCAGCGCCGCCTTTCCCAGCAGGCGGTGGTGAGGACCCACTGCCCCAGGGCGACCATGAGCCCGGCGTCTTCGGCGGCGGGCATAAAGTCGGCCGGTGGCAGCAGCCCCCGCTGGGGATGGGCCCAGCGCACTAGGGCCTCGGCGCTGACCGGGCGCCGCCGCCTGGGGCAGACGATGGGCTGGTAGTCCAGGCGCAACTCCCCCTTGTCGAGGGCCCGATGGAGTTCGGCGGCCAGGCCCGGGCGCCAGGTCTCACCGCTGCGGTGTTCCCGGCGGCAGACGACCCGCGTCGTCCCGCGGCCCTTGGCGCTGGCCAACGCCGAGCGCGCCCGGGCCAGCAGCTCCCGGGCGCGGAGTTTCCCCGTCGACGCCGAGGCGATGCCCATGTGTACCCGCACCAACAGGCTGTGGCCGTTGAGCTCAAAGGGCGTGGACAACTGGCGCTCCAAGGCACTGGCCAGGGGGAGAACGGCTTCGCTGCCCTCGGGGTCTTCGAGGAGCAGGGCGAATTCCCCACCGGCTAAGCGCGCCAGGGCGACGTCCGCCGGGACGGCGGCCCGCAGGCGACGGGTGATGTCCACCAACAGTTGATCCCCCGCGGCACGGCCCAAGTGGTCGTTGAGCTGCTTGATGTCGGCCACTTCGAGGACCAGCAAGGTGGGGTCTGCGGGGTTCTCGGCATTTTCCAGGGCCCGGTGCAACCGCTCCAGGAGGAAGGTGCCATCGGGGAGTTGGGTGAGGGGGTCGGCTGAAAACCCCATAGCCCCAGCACCGTTGGCCGTTGGGGGACGGGTGGGTGGCCAGGGCCTCCGGGGGACGGGGGACGGGTCGCCCTCGCCGGCCGCGTCAGTCCGGGGCCAACTCCCTTTGGACGGACAGCGCGCCAGCCGTTGGGTCAGCGAGGCGATCCGCAACCCACAACTCACCACCCCCAAAGGCCGCTCACCCCACCACACCCCCTGGGCGATGGCGATGACCCGCTCGTCGTCCGTGCAGAGGAGGGAGGGGTGGGCGCCGACCCACACTGGCAGCCGTTGTTCCAGGGCACGGCGATGGAGGGGCAGCTGGCGCGGATCGCGGCCGTCGATAAAGGATTGACCCTCGCCCCAGCCCGTCGCCACGGCCCGGTGGCACCGCCCCTGGGCGCTGTCCTCGGCGCGGGTCACCAACCACTGGTCACTGCCGTGGCGGATGACCCCCGTCAAGGCGCCCGCAGGGTTGACGAAGGCCAGGGTGTCGACGGCGGTAAAGGTGCTGAGTTGCTGGCGAAAATGCTGTCCCAGGGAGAGTGGATCGGCGCTGGGGAGCTGGCCGAGTTCCAGGGCGATGGCGTTGAGGCGGGTGAGGGTGGCCATGAGTTGGAATACCCGAGCCACCGACTGGCGGTGATCATCGGCCGCATTGTCGGCGGCGACGGCAAGACGTTCCTCGTCGGTGGGCGACAACGCCGCGAGTAAAGCGTGCATAGTGACCAGCCCTCTGTCAACTTCCTTGTCAAAAGTGGCGAGTGACGCTACCACGGGGTAAACCGGTGCCGTTGGGGGCAGCGAACGTCAACTGGGTATTTTTGGCCTGGCCCCACCGTTGGACAATAGGAGGAGCAGATCGCTGGGGCTTGTTACAGGCTTGTGAACTATTACTGTAGCTCGATCTTCAAACTATCACAACCGCCCCTGGCCTCTGAGTCCTCCGAGTCCTCCGAGTCCTCTGAGTCCTCTGAGTCCTCCGAGTACTCTGAGTCCTCGTCCTCAGTAATAGGGCAGGGGTAGACTGTCGAACAGTCCCTGGAGTTGTTGTGGGTCGTCGGCCGCCTCGGCCTTTTGTACCACCTCCAAACTGAGGTGGGGGGCGAAGAGCTCGATAAAGCGGTACATAAACCCCCGCAGGTACATGCCCTTGCGAAAGCCGATACGGGTGGTGCTGGGTTTGAACAGGTGGTCGGCGGCCAGGGCCACCAAGTCTTGGTCGAGGAGGGGGTCGACGGCCAACCGGGCGACGATGCCCACCCCCAACCCCAAGCGGACGTAGGTCTTGATGACGTCGGCGTCGGTGGCGGTGAATACCACCTGGGGCTCTAGGCGGGCCTGCTGGAAGGCCTCGTCGAGACGAGAGCGCCCGGTGAAGCCAAATACATAGGTGACCAACGGGTAGGCGGCCACGTCTGCCAAGGTGAGCTGGGAACGCTCGGTGAGGGGATGGCCCTGGGGGGTGAGGATACAGCGGTTCCAGCGATAACAGGGCATCATCAACAGGTCTTCAAACAGCTCGATGGCCTCGGTGGCGATGGCGAAATCCACCGCCCCCGAAGCGGCCATCTCGGCGATCTGGGTGGGGGAGCCCTGGTGGAGCTGGAGGGTGACATCGGGGTAGCGGCGGCGAAATTCCGTCACCACCTTTGGCAAGGCGTAGCGGGCCTGGGTGTGGGTGGTGGCCAGGGACAGGTTCCCCCGGCGGTCGTCCCGGGCCTCGGCGGCGATGGCCTGGATGTTCTCCGCCTCCCGGAGGATGCGCTCGGCCCGCTGAATGATGCGACGCCCCGGCGCGGTAATGGCCGTGAGGTGCTTGCCGTTGCGGGTGAAGAGCTCCACCCCCAACTCGTCTTCCAACAGGCGGATCTGCTTGCTGATGCCGGGTTGCGAGGTGTACAAGCTGTCCGCCGCGGCGGAGATATTGAGGTTGTTGCGGGAGATGGCGATGAGGTAGCGCAGCTGTTGCAGTTTCACGATAGTCCGCCTTGCGATCGCCGCCCCATCCACCCATCGCCGCCGTCAGGGCTGGGTCGGGGGGGCCACCAAGGCGGTGATGTCTTGGTCGTTGAGGATTACGCGGCCCTCTGGGGTCACCTGGAGGTTATAACTGTCCACCACCGTGCCATCGGGGCGTTGGCTGCGCTCGGAGAAGGCGCCGAGCACCGCCATCATCCCCGCCACGGTACGGTCTTCCCCGGCCCCCGAGGCCTCCACCACGGCGGGCAGATTTTCGATGCGCAGGGTCATCTCGCCAGTGCTGCCCAGAGGAGTCGTGGCGGCGAACTGGGAGGTCAAGGCGATATCCACTCGGGCGCCTTCGGTCTGCAGATGGCTATCGCCGATGAAAAAACCCAGGCCACTATCCCGGAGCCAGGGGAGGATTTGGCTGGCGAAGAACTGCTGGCGCTCGAATTCGTCGAGGTCTGCCGTCGCCATCCCCCATTCGATGAAGCGACCCAAGAGGTCTTCGGGGATGTCGCTGATACCCAACTCCAACCGGGTATCGCGGGGGGCGAGGGGGGCGGGGAGGGGCAACCCCGGAAGGGCGATGTCATCGGCCGTCAGGGCAAAGCTGTAGCGTCCGCCGCCGTCGGTGGGCCGGTAGTTTTGGACCGTGTCGAAGACCTCGATGGTGGCCAGGGGCTGGTCCCCCATGGCGACGGTCAGGCCCTGGGTGCGGCTCTCGGCCCTCAGCTCGGTGGGCAGCACCACGTCGACCAGTTGAATGAGAAAGGCCATGAGGACCTGTTGCTGTTCTGAGTCGTCGAGGTCGCGACCCAGCAAGTCGACCAATTCCGCCGCCAAATCGACGGCGGGCAGATCGCCCCGCACCACCGTCTCGCCGGCGGCGAAGGGGTAGCGAATGGACAACAGCGGCGTGCCACTGGCAAAGTCCACCAGCTCGCCGCTGTAGCGCCCCCGCCAGCCGTCGCCCTGAACCTCCAGGGAAAGCGTCCCCCGCAGGGCGGCGAATTGGTAACCGCTGTCGGTGGCGGGATCGGCGAACGCGCCGTCGTCGCCGTCCACCGTCAGGCGCCAGCCGGCCTCGGCGTCGTAGTCGAGGTTGGCGGCGAAGTTGTCCAAGGCTACCGGGGTCTGGGCTTCGGGTCCCTGTACTTCCAGGTCGTCCACGTCGAAGTGCAGCGCCACGCGATCCAAGCGACCCAACACCGCCAGGATGTCCCGAGCCGTGGCTTGGAGCTCAGCCGGGGAGGGGGGCTGGGTATCGGCCTCCTGGAAGCGCTGGCGCAGCTGGTCATCCAAGGCCCGGAGCCCCTCGAAATCCCGGCCCGTCAAGGTCAATCCCAGGGTGAGGTCTTCCAGGGCCACGGTCTGGGCGTCGGCCGTGCTGGTCAAATTCCCCAAGGCGAAGCGCAGTTGGCTGCGCCAGCCGTCGTCGAAGGTGCGCTGGAATTCGCCGTTGATCAGCAACCGCCCCAGTTGGGTATCGAGGGCTGGAGTGGCGTCGGCCGCGGCGCTGGATGCCAGGCGCAGGTCGCCCAAATCCAGGGTCAAGCGGGAGGGCTCGGCCAGTTCGTCGCTCCACGCCCCGTGGCTGGACTGGCGCCCCAGCTGGAGGGCGCCCAGTTCGCCCAGTTCGACGATGTCGTCAAAGCGCACGTCAAAGCGGTAGTTGGCGGTGGCCTCGGCTTCCAAGTCGACGGTCACCGGTGCCAGGTCGACCCGGCCTAGGGTCGTGGTCACGGCAAAGGGTTCGAGGACCGCCCGGTAACCGTCGTCAGTGGCCTCCAGAGTGTAGTCGTCATCGATCTCCCAGGCTTCGGCGTCGACACCGGCGAAGGTTTGGAGGTAGTCCAACAGACTCTCCAGGGCGGCGCGCGCCGAGGCCTCGGTGGCCTCCGCGGCCAGGGCCTCACCGGCGGTGCCGTCGATGGCGCCGTCGGTCATGCCGGGGGTGGGCCTGGCGGGCGCCGGGGCTTGGGCGTAGCCTGTGCTCACCCCCAAGGCAGAGGCGAGGAGGCAGGGGAGAAACAGACGGTGGTGGGTCATGGACGACTCCCGGGCAGTGGGGGTGGATGCCTAGCCTAGGCCTTTGTCACGGGCGCGGCAAGCCACCGACCCACCCCCTCACGGGGCGGCCTTGGGCAAGGGGGCGCGGGGGGCCAGGGCCACCAGGGGGCGACCGTCTTCCAGGACCAGGGCTCCCGCCCCTGGGCCCTCGGCGGCCGCGAGGTTCAACACCACCAGGAGTTCGGCGCCACCGTCCCCAAGGGGTGCGGCATCCACCACCTTTCCCCGCTCCGCCGCGGCCTCGCCCGGCTCCGCCAGCACGGGCAGCCCCGGGGCGGGGGGCGCGCCCGTCGTCACCTTTGCCCCGTAGAGCCGCCGCTTGACGGACCCCAGATAGTGGCTGCGGGCGACGATTTCTTGGCCGGTGTAACAACCCTTTTTAAAACTCACCCCCCCCAAGTGCTCGAGGTTGATCATCTGGGGGATAAAGGCCTCGGCGGTGGCGGGATAGATCTGGGGAAGCCCCGCCTGGATGTCGCCCAGGTGCCAGATGGGGTAGCCCGTAGGGACAGCCCCCCGGGCCAGGGCTGGCCACAGTTTGGCCAGGGCGGCGGTGGGGCCGTGGAGTTCAAAGCGCTCCCCGTCCCCTGGAACCCGCAGTATGGCGATGTCCTCCGCCAAGGCCGCCGCTCCGGGGGTCGGGGGAGGAACGACCCCGGGCAGGGCCTCGGCGAGGACGGCGGCCGCCCCTGGGCCCGCTACCCCCAAGCTCCCCTGGTGGGTGGCCGCCTCCAAGGTGACGGCGGCCCGCAGGATGTAGCGCTTGAGTCCCAGGAGGGCGGCATCCACCAGCTCCCTTGGGCAGCGCAAATAGAGGCCATCGCGGCTTTGAAACAGCCGAAACAGGGCGCGGATGCGGCCCTTGGGGTTGCAGTGGGCCCCGAGCCCATGGCGATCCACGGTCACCGCGGCCACATCGCAGGTGAGCTGGCCCTGGAGGAAAGTGACGGCATCGGAGCCCTGGGCGGCGATGAGCCCCCAGCTGGTCAAGGGACAGAGGCTGGCTGTTTGGACCCGGGTCCCTTGAGTTCGGGGCTCGCCGAAGTGGGCGACGCCATCGCCCACAAAGTGGGCGCCTTGTGCTTCGAGGAAAGCCGGCCATGAAATAGCCATGGAACACCCTCCAACAGTTGGGTTCTCAGTGGGAATGAGTTATGATTTTCATCAATGATTACCGAGGTTTAGAGCGACTAACAGAAGTGGCCAGGTCCGTGACCAGCTCCGATATATAGATGAGCGGCCGGGTTTGGCGTCGAATCCCTTTGAGTACGTCCAACAGGTTGACCACCCCATGACCCAAAACCCCTCTACCCCAAAGCCGCCGTCAACAGAGCAAGACACCATTGCCGAGCCAACGCCAAAAGCCGAGACTTCCGTGGCCAAGCCCCGGGAAATCGGCGGTCGCAAGGGACTCGAGCCCACCCGCTACGGCGACTGGGAGAAAAACGGCCGCTGCATCGATTTTTGATCCCCAGTCCATTTCTTTGGGCCACTGCCTGCGGCTCTTGGTCTTGGTATGGGGGGATTGATGCGCTGCAGCGCCGCTCTGTCAAACCGCGGCCAATGGGGTAACATTGCTCATCGATCCCCTGGAGTTCGCCGCCCAACGGCGGCGCTGTGGTGTGTGACCGCATCCCGCGTCGATTTGCACACGGCCCCACGGTCGATCCTCGCCCTCCCCACGACAGCCCATCGGAACCACTTGAGGATATCATGGCCACGAGCAATCGCCCGCTCTCGCCCCACCTGCAGATTTATCGCTTGCCACTACTCGCCCTACTGTCCATCTCCCACCGCGCCACGGGGGTGGCCTTGGCGGTGGGGACGTTATTATTGACCTATTGGCTGGCAGCAGCGGCTGCAGGCCCCGAGGCGTTCGCCACCGCCCAGGGGTTGTTGGGGTCGTGGTTGGGGAGAATTGTGCTATTCCTCTGGACCTTGGCCCTCTTCTACCACCTGGGCAATGGCATCCGCCATTTGGTGTGGGACGCGGGCTACGGCTTCCAGCTAGCCACCGCCCAGCGCTCCGGCTGGCTGGTGGTGGCTGCGGCGCCGATCCTCACCGTTTTGGCCTGGACTCTGATGGGTTTGTTCGGCGCTTGATGGCCGCGACACCCCGCACTTTATCGCCCCGGGAGAGCTAAACTCATGAGCCTGCGCACCCCCATCGCCCGAGCCCGCGGAATGGGCTCGGCCAAAGAAGGCGTCGAGCACTGGTGGCACCAGCGTCTCACCGCGGTTTCCAACGCGGTACTGATCCTGTGGTTTGTCTTTTTTTTCCTCGTGCCCTATGCCAGCGCCGACCACGCCACGTTGACCCGAGCCCTGCAGCAACCCCACAACGCCGTGCCGTTGATCCTTCTGTTGCTGAGCCTGTTCTATCACATGACCCTGGGGCTCCAGGTCGTCATTGAAGACTACGTCCACATCAAACCCGTCAAGATCGCCGCTTTGCTGGGGATTCGCTTTGTCGCCGTTGGTTTGGGCGCGGTGGCCATCTTCTCCGTACTGCGGATTGCCTTTGGGAGTTAATTTATGACGAATGGTTATAATATCGTCGACCACGCCTACGACGTCATTGTTGTCGGTGCCGGTGGCGCCGGGTTGCGCGCCACGGTGGGCCTGGCCGAACAGGGCCTCAAGACGGCCTGCGTCACCAAGGTATTCCCCACCCGGAGCCACACCGTGGCCGCCCAGGGGGGCATCTCGGCGGCGCTGGGCAACATGGGCCCGGACCGCTGGGAATGGCACATGTACGACACCATCAAGGGGTCGGACTGGCTGGGGGACCAAGATGCCATCGAGTACATGTGCAAAGAGGCCATCCCCGCCGTCATCGAGCTGGAGCACTACGGTGTACCGTTTTCCCGCACCGAGGAGGGGCGCATTTACCAACGTCCCTTCGGCGGGATGACCACCAACTTCGGCGAGGGCACCGCCCAGCGCACCTGTGCCGCGGCGGATCGCACCGGCCACGCCATGCTCCACTCCCTCTACCAACAGGCCCTCAAGCAAGAGGCGACGTTCTTCATCGAGTACTTCGCCTTGGACTTGCTCATGGACGACGACGGCTCCTGCCGCGGGGTGGTGGCCTGGGATCTGGCCGACGGTTCCCTCCACGTATTCCGGGCCCACACCACCATCTTGGCCACGGGGGGCTACGGTCGGGCCTACTTCTCCTGTACCTCGGCCCACACCTGTACCGGCGACGGCATGGGCATGGTGCTGCGGGCGGGTCTGCCCCTGCAGGATATGGAATTCACCCAGTTCCACCCCACGGGCATCTACGGCGCTGGCTGTTTGATCACCGAGGGGGTACGGGGCGAAGGGGGTTACCTCACCAACGGCGACGGGGAGCGCTTCATGGAGCGCTACGCCCCCAACGCCAAGGACTTGGCCTCTCGAGACGTGGTCAGCCGTTCCATGACCATCGAGATCAACGAAGGCCGTGGTGTGGGTCCCCAAAAAGACCACATCCACCTCAATTTGATGCACCTGGGGAGCGAGGTAATCCACGAGCGCCTCCCCGGCATTGCCGAGACCGCGCGGATCTTCGCCGGGGCGGACGTCACCAAGGAGCCCATCCCGGTGTTGCCCACGGTGCACTACAACATGGGCGGGATACCCACCAACTACAAAGGTGAGGTGTTGTCCCTCAAAGACGGCGACGCCAAGGCTGTGGTGCCGGGGCTCATGGCCATCGGCGAGGCGGCTTGCGTCTCGGTCCACGGCGCCAATCGCCTGGGATCCAATTCCCTGTTGGACTTGGTGGGCTTCGGCCGCGCCGCCGCCGAGCGCTGTGGCGAGCTGGTCAAGCCCAACACTTCGGTGAAGCCGGCCCCCCAGGCCTCCTTGGACAAGGCGTTGGGACGCTTGGACGCCCTGCGCAACGCCAAGGGGACCCTGGGTACGGCGTCCATTCGCGCCAACATGCAGCGCACCATGCAAAACCACGCGGCGGTGTTCCGCACTGGGGAATCTTTGGAGAAGGGCTGTAAGCTCATGGACGAGGTGTTCCAGTCCTACGGCGACGTGGCCGTGAGCGACCGCGGCCTGGTCTGGAACTCCGACCTGGTGGAAACCCTGGAACTCGAGAATCTGCTGGGCTGTTCAGTGGTATCCATCCAAAGCGCCAACAACCGCACCGAGAGTCGAGGGGCCCACGCCCGAGAAGACTTCCCCGAGCGGGATGACGACAACTGGATGAAGCACACCATGGCGTGGATGAGCCACCAGGGGGAGGTGAATATCGACTACCGACCGGTGAATCTCCACACCCTCACCGACGAAGTCCAGCCCATTCCCCCCAAAAAGCGGGTTTACTGAGCAACAGAGGTTCGATCCATGGCCGAATTTACCCTGCCCCGCAACTCGAAGATTCGCCAGGGCATTCAGCACCAAAACCCCGAGCCCGGCGGGCGCACCAAGCAGTTTCGCATCTACCGCTGGAACCCCGACGACGGGGAAAACCCCCGGGTCGACACCTATGAGGTCAACCTGGACAGCTGCGGTCCCATGGTGTTGGACGCCCTCATCAAGATCAAGAGCGACATCGACGCCACCTTGACCTTCCGCCGTTCCTGCCGGGAGGGCATCTGTGGCTCCTGCGCCATGAACATCGACGGCACCAATACCTTGGCCTGCACCAAGGCCATCGACGAGGTCGACGGTACCATCGCCATCTATCCCTTGCCCCACATGCCGGTGGTCAAGGACTTGGTCCCCGACCTCACCCACTTCTACGCCCAGTACGCCTCCATCAAGCCTTGGATGCAGACCCAGACCCCGGCGCCCCCGGATCGAGAACGCCTGCAGTCCAAGGAGGAGCGGGCCAATTTAGATGGCTTGTACGAGTGCATCCTGTGCGCCTGCTGCTCCACTAGCTGCCCTAGCTATTGGTGGAACGGCGACCGCTACCTGGGGCCGGCGGTGTTGCTCCAGGCCTACCGCTGGATCAGCGATAGCCGCGACGAGTTCACCGGCGAGCGCCTCGACGACCTGGAGGATCCCTTCCGACTGTACCGCTGTCACACAATCATGAATTGTGCCAAGGTATGTCCCAAGGGTCTCAACCCGGCCAAGGCCATCGCCGAAATCAAAAAGATGTTGGTGGAGCGGCGCTAGAGGGATGTCTCCAAGCCCCGGCGTTGGCCGGGGCGAGTCCCAAGAGCCCATCTCCCGAGAGCCCAGCTGATGAACGCAAACTCGCCGTCTGTGAATCCAGCGGTTGTCCGCGACTCCGCCAACCACAAGTCCAAGCTCCGCTGGCAGTGCCGCCGCGGCATGCGGGAGCTCGACGTCTTGTTGCTGAACTACCTGGAACGCCGCTTTGACGCGGCCCCGGCCCTTGAACAGCGCATTTTTGAACAGCTCCTCGAGCTCCCCGACCCCGAATTGTTCGGCTACGTCACCGGTCGACAAATCCCCGCCGACCCCGCCATCCAAGACCTGGTCCATCGCCTCATCGCCCCTGAAGATTGAACTCATCCCGCCCGGGGACTGGCTCCTCCTGCTGGGGGGAGTCCACGCCGCAGCCCTGGGTATCGCCCTCGGGGCCCTGCCAAGCCCCTGGGGCCTGGGGCTCGGGGCGGCGGTGGCGGCATCTTGGGGATACTACAGCTATGCTTTGCTTCATCCCCGCCTTCGGGTCGTCACCCTGATTCACAACGGCAGCGACTGGCAGTTGCGGGCGGGGACAGAGTTGCCCCAAGACGTCCGTCTGGTGGCGGCTTGGGTGACGACCTTTGCGGTGATCTTGAGCTTTGTTCCCCTGGAAGCCTCCCGCCGCGGTCGACGTCCCATGGGGTGGCTGGCACCGACGCGGAGCGTCGTGGTGACGGCCGCCGCCGTCGACCCAGAGGGGTTGCGCCGGCTGCGAGTGGCATTGATGATGCTGAGTGACCACGCCGCAGAGTGAAAAGGGTGTTTTCCGAGGGGGCTCTCTCGCCTTGGCAACCCCGGGTTACCGCGGGGTTTGCCGCCGATTGAGCCCTGGAGGTCCAGGGGCTTTACGATATGGCGCCATCTCGACACGAACGCGAACTTATTGATTTTAGGCTGGTCAATCAGACAGATCGCGCAACCCGTGTCGCTCAGCTATAAGGGGCTTGCCCGCATGGGCGAACGGAATATCGATCACGAACTGGTGCAACGGGTACAACAGGGCGACATCTCGGCTTTTGACGTTCTCGTTCGCAAGTACCAGTCCAAGATCACTAAGTTGATTTCCCGCTATGTTCACGATCCCAGCGAAGCCCAGGACGTCTCCCAAGAAGCCTTTTTGAAGGCCTACCGCGCCCTCCAAGGTTTCCGCGGCGAGAGTGCTTTTTACACCTGGCTTTACCGGATCGCGATCAATACGGCCAAGAATTACCTCGTCGCCCAGGGGCGGCGGCCTCCGGGCTCCGACATAGACGCCCAGGAGGCCGAGCAGTACGACGGTCAATCGTCCCTCAAGGAATACCAAACGCCCGAGCGCTTGTTGCTCAAAGACGAAATTGAGGCAACGGTGTTCCAGGCCATCGAGGAATTGCCGGAAGACTTGCGCACCGCCATCACGCTGCGGGAGTTTGAAGGCATGAGTTACGAAGAAATTGCCCAGACCATGGGATGTCCCATTGGGACAGTTCGTTCGCGGATATTTCGCGCTCGAGAGTCCATCGATAACAAACTGCGTCCACTGTTGAACTGATTGGTGAACACGATGGCGGTAGAACCTTCTGAAGACCTGTCTGCGTTGGTCGACGGCGAATTAGACGATGGGCGGATGTCCTTCGTCGTGCGGCGTTTGACCCGGGACGCCGAAATCAAGGGGCGGTGGGAGCGCTACCACCTCATCAGCGACGCCCTCAAGGGTCAGCTGCCCCAGCGCATGGATCGGGGATTTGCCGATGGCGTCATGGCTGCCGTGGCCCAAGAGGCCCAAAGCCAAGCCGAGTCCGTGCCACGGCGGACCCCCTCGGCCTGGCGCCACACCCCCGCTGTGGGGTTTGCCTTGGCGGCGTCGGTGGCGTTGGTGAGCTTTTTGACCCTCGATTGGTTTGTCGAAGTCAACACCGGACCCACGGCCCTGACCAACGCTCCCAACCCGTCCTTCGCGGTGCCCGGGGAAGACCTCGAAGGGCGGCTGAGTCGCTACGTCGTGAGCCACAGCTACGCGTCGAGCAACGGAGTTAACCACGTATTGCCCTACGTTCGAGCAGTCGGGTACCAGCCCGTCGGTCAATGACCCGATGGTGCATGCCCTCGGACTGCTGTTGTTGGCGGGGACACTCTGCGGATTTCCCCAGGTTGGCGCCGCCGACGCGCCGTCGCCGCCCCTCGATGCCAAGGGGTGGTTGACGGCGATGATCGATGCGGCCAAGACCCTCGACTACCGCGGCGAATTTGTCTACGTCCAAGGGTTGAGCGTCGAGGCCATGGGCATCGTCCACGGGGTGATCGATGGCCGCGAAATGCAGCGGGTCGTCGCCCTCAACGGCCCACGGCGGGAGCTGATCGTCGACCGCGACGTCGTCGTCGTCCAGACCGACCATCCCCAGTTGTCACCCCAGGGGGATCGTCTGCGGCGCTCCCCCTTCCCTGTGGCGTTGCCCCAGGAACTCGACCAACTGGAGGTTCACTATCGTTTTGAGTTGCTGGGGGAGGGACGTACGGCCAACCGCCCCACCCAGCGCATCGCCATCCACCCCCGGGACAAGTACCGCTTCGGTTACCAGCTGTGGTTGGACCAGCAGACCAAAATGGTGCTGAGGGCGGCGTTGTTCGACGATCGTCACGAGGTCATTGAACAGTTGATGTTCACTCGCTTCGTCGTCGATCCTCCCTTGGATCCCCAGACCTTTGCCCCCACCGCCACAGGCTCACCCCCGCCGCCGCCCCCTGCCGCCCCCGCTAGCTTGTGGAGTTTGAGCGCCCTGCCGCCCGGCTTTGCCCCCGTGCTCCACAACCGCTACGGCGGCAACCACGGACCTGAGATAGAACACATCGTCCTCAGCGATGGTTTGGCCACGGCATCGGTGTTCCTCGACCACCTCGACGGCGCCGCACCCCTCCTCAAGGGGCCCTCACGCCTGGGGGCCATGAACGCCTACGGCCGGGTCATCGACGATCATCAGGTGATGGTGGTGGGGGAGGTACCGGCGGTGACGGTGCAGGACATCGCCCAGGCCGTGGAGCGCGGTACCGACGTGACTGTCCGGTGATGGACATCACCGTCGAGGTCCTCCGCCGACAAAACACCGTCGTCTGGGTGGTTCCCCACCCCCCGGAGGATTTCTCCCCGTGTCCCTGTGCCAGGTTTTGGGCCCCCAGGGGCCCTTTGCCGCCGCGCCCCTTCCCCATCGATGCCCCGGACGCTCAACCCGGGGAGCTGTTGCGGCTAACGGTGTCGACTCGGGCAGTGCTGCGCCACGGCTTAGCGGTTTTTGCCGCACCGCTGATCGGGCTTTTGCTGGGCGCTTGGGGATGTGATGTCGCCGGAGTCGGCGCCCTAGCTCCTGTGGGCGGTGGGTTGGGGTTTGTCACAGGTCTTACCCTGGGTTGGTTTTGCCGTGTCAAGGCGGTGTCCTACGGGGTTGTCTCGGCGCCCGCTCGCGGGATCCATTGTGCAACCCCCGGGATTTAGCGCTACAATTGGTCTTTGTTTTCAAATCGTTGTCCCACCCCGTCGTCGCTCCTCTGCGGTCGACCCCCCACAGGCCTCAAGTCTTCGCCATGGAACACATCCGCAATTTTTCCATCATTGCCCACATTGACCACGGCAAGTCCACCCTGGCCGATCGCTTTATCCAAATCTGTGGTGGCCTGACTCAACGGGAGATGGCCGAACAAATCCTCGACTCCATGGATCTGGAGCGGGAACGGGGCATCACCATCAAAGCCCAGAGCGTTTCCCTGAAGTACAAGGCCGCCGATGGTCAGATCTATAGCCTCAACTTCATCGACACCCCGGGGCACGTGGACTTCTCCTACGAGGTATCCCGCTCCCTCGCCGCCTGTGAGGGGGCACTCCTGGTGGTGGATGCCGCCCAGGGCGTCGAAGCTCAAAGCGTCGCGAACTGCTACACCGCCCTCGAGCAGGGCTTAGAAGTGATGCCGGTCCTCAATAAGATCGACTTGCCGTCGGCCGAGCCCGAGCGGGTGTCCCAGGAGATCGAAGACATCATTGGCCTCGAGGCCACCGAGGCCCTGCGCATCAGCGCCAAGACAGGCGTCGGGGTGGAGGCGCTCCTCGAGCAGATCGTCCATCAAATACCTCCCCCCAAGGGCGATCTCACCGCACCCCTCAAGGCGTTGATCATCGACTCGTGGTTCGACAACTACGTGGGGGTGGTCTCCTTGGTGCGCATCGTCGACGGAGCCATGGCACCCCGCCAGAAGATCCAAGTGATGTCCACGGGGCGGACCTTCCAGGTGGATAAGGTCGGGGTGTTCACCCCCAAGCGCTGCGAGCGGGAGGGCCTCAGCGCCGGTGATGTGGGTTTTGTCATCGCCGGTATCAAAGACATCGACGGCGCTCCCGTGGGGGACACCATTACCCACGCCGACCGCCCGGCGGCCGAGCCCCTGCCGGGCTTCAAGGTGGTTCAGTCGCGGGTCTTCGCCGGGTTATTTCCCGTCACCACCGACGACTACGAAGGCCTGCGGGAGGCTTTGTCAAAATTGCGCCTCAACGACGCCGCCCTCAACTTTGAGCCGGAGACTTCCCAGGCGTTGGGCTTTGGCTTTCGCTGTGGGTTTTTGGGCATGCTCCACATGGAGATCGTCCAGGAGCGCCTAGAGCGGGAGTATGAGATCGATCTCATCACCACCGCCCCCACGGTGGTCTACGAGGTGCTCACCACCGACGGCGAAACCCTCTACATCGACAACCCCGACAAGTTACCTCCGGTCAATAAAATCGCCGAATTCCGCGAGCCCATCATCTTGGCCAATATCCTCGTCCCCCAGGAGTACTTGGGGGCGGTGATCACCCTGTGCATCGAAAAGCGCGGCGTCCAGCGGGATCTCCAATATACCGGTAGCCAGGTTTCCTTGAGTTTTGAATTGCCCATGAGCGAAGTGGTTTTGGATTTCTTCGACCGGCTCAAGTCCGTCACTCGGGGGTTTGGTTCGCTGGATTACAACTTCGAACGCTACCAGGTGGCGTCGTTGGTGACGCTCGACGTCCTCATCAACGGGGAGCGGGTGGATGCCTTGTCCATCATCGTCCACCGAGATCAGGCCCAATACCGCGGTCGCGACCTCTGCGAGCGCATGAAGGAATTGATTCCCCGCCAGATGTTTGAAGTGGCCATTCAAGCCGCCATCGGCAACCACATCCTCGCCCGCACCACCGTCAAGGCCCTGCGCAAGAACGTCACCGCCAAGTGTTACGGCGGCGATGTGACCCGCAAGCGCAAACTGCTGGAGAAACAAAAGGCCGGCAAGCGCCGCATGAAACAGGTGGGCAAAGTGGAGATACCCCAAGAGGCTTTTTTGGCCGTTCTCCAGGTGGACAATAAATGATAATCAACGCGCCATCCCGGGTTAGCCCCAGGAGCACCTCTTCCCGCAGCCGAAACTACCGCCATGCCCATGTCCTTTGATTTTGCCACCTTGCTCGTCATCGCCGCCCTGGTGACCGGTAGCATCTATGCCCTGGACGTCTTTGTCCTGGCGCCCCGTCGCCCCCGGATCCAGGGGGATGGCGCCCCACCGGCCTCCAATCTACCCAAGACGCCAGAGAATGCGGCACCAGCTTCCCCCCAGGCTTCCCTGCCCTGGTACATCGACTTCTCCCGGTCGTTTTTTCCAGTCATCTTGGTGGTACTGGTGTTGCGCTCTTTTATGGTAGAGCCGTTTCGCATTCCCTCGGGTTCCATGATGCCCACCCTGGAAGCGGGGGATTTTATCTTGGTCAACAAGTTCAACTACGGTCTGCGGTTGCCCGTGACCCACCACAAGATCTTGCCCTTGGGGGAGCCAGAGCGGGGGGACGTGGTGGTCTTTCGCTACCCGCGGGATCCCAGCACGGCCTACATCAAGCGCATCGTCGCCCTGCCGGGTGACCGCGTGGCCTACCGGGACAAGCAGTTGTACATCGACGGCGAGCCCCTGCCCCAGACCCGTCTCCACCAGGGGTCGCCAGCCACCCTCCAAGAGCGGGCGGGGGAGCGCAAGTACACCGTGCGCGTTTGCAAAGACCGCCGGGGACCCTGCGGAGCCGTCCCCTCGTCGTTTCAAAACCAGGCCTGGGAGCGCGAGGTGCCCCCCGGTCACTACTTTGTCATGGGCGACAACCGGGATTTCAGCGCCGATAGTCGGGTGTGGGGCTTCTTACCGGAGAGTCACCTCATCGGCGAGGCCTTCGCCATTTGGATGAATTTCAACTGCATCACCCTCAGTGGTCAATGCAACCGCATTGGTACCCTGATCGAGTAATGCCGGCCCTCCGGGGGGTGTCAGTGGTGCTGGGTCGTTTTCTCGGGTCGGCCCCGAGGGGGGAGGAAGTGGGAACTTGGTCTCGAAATCGGTACACTAGGCCAACAGTGACCGCGATTGATTTCGTCAAGGCAAAGGACGGTGAACACTATGGAACCCCTCAAAACGGCCAATGTTTTGCCCCCATCCCTCAAGCAGCGGGGTATCACCCTGTTTGGTGCCATCTTTTTGGTGTCCTTTATCGTCATCATCGCCATCATCGCCATGAAGGTGTCGCCCATCTACCTCGATTACTTCGGGGTGCGCTCCACCCTCTACGGTATGCGCGACGAGCCGGGGATCGAGAGCCGTTCGCCCCGCGACATCTACAGGACCATCGAAAAGCGCTTCAATATCAGTTACGTCAGTGTCATCAAACCCCGGGATGTCAAGATTAAAAGCCGCAATGGACGCCGCTTCATGCTCCTCCAGTACCAAGATCGCCGCAACGTGTTTGGCAACCTCGACGTCGTGGCCGTCTTTGACGAGGAGATTCCCCTCACCCGCCAGTGAAGTAGGTCAGTGCCGCCATTCTCGTCGATGAACGATACTACACAACTGCTGTCCTCCCTCGCCTATCGCTTCCAGTCCCCAGAACTCTTGGATGTCGCCTTGACCCACCGCAGTGCCACGGGGGGCAATAACGAGCGGTTGGAGTTCCTCGGGGACGCCGTGCTCAACCTGGTGATTGCCGCCGAGCTCTACCGGCGCTACCCCCGGGCCAGCGAAGGCGAATTGAGTCGACTACGGGCGAGTTTGGTCAACAAGCAAACCCTGGCGAGCTTGGCGCGCCGCCTGTCCCTGGGGGATTATCTGCGGCTGGGCAGCGGCGAACTCAAAAGTGGCGGCTACCGCCGCGAATCCATCCTCGCCGCCGCCATGGAGGCGCTGTTTGGCGCCGTCTACCAAGACGGCGATTTTCAGGCCTGTCGGCAACTGATTTTGAGTTTATTCGACAAACAGCTCACCCACTTACCCGACGTCAGCGAACTCAAGGACCCCAAAACCCGCCTCCAGGAGTACCTCCAGGCGCGCCAACGGCCCCTGCCAATCTACAGCGTGTTGGAGACCAGCGGCGAAGCCCACGCCCGGCGCTTCAAAGTCGAATGCCGCATCGACAAACTCAGGACTGTGGCCGAGGGCACCAGCCGCCGCAAGTCGGAGCAAGAGGCCGCCCGCAAGGCGTTGGAACTCCTCGAGTCGTGGAAATCCCACAACGACAACGTCTCCAGTCGCCTGCGGGGCGCCGACAGCAGTCGGCCGCCGGAGCGGTTTTGAGGATGGGGGCATGGTAGATGGGGCTTTGGGGACGAATCGGGTCTCTGGGGCCGACCCTGTCCCCACCCGCGCCGGCTATATCGCCCTCATGGGGCGGCCCAACGTCGGTAAATCGACCCTGCTCAACGCCCTCCTGGGTTGTAAACTGAGCATTACCTCTCCCAAACCCCAGACCACCCGCCACACCCTGCTGGGGATCAAAACCACGGCCAAGGCCCAGTTGGTGTTTGTCGATACGCCGGGACTTCACCGCCATGCGCCCCACGCCGTCAACCGCCATATGAACCGCGCCGCCGACCGCACCTTGGACTACTGCGACGTGGCGGTCATGGTGGTGGAGGCGTTGCGCTGGACCCCCGAAGACGACGATGTGGCCAAGCGCCTCGCGGCTTTCCAGGGACCGCGTTTTGCGGCGGTGAACAAGATCGATCGCTTGAAGGACAAGGGTGTGTTGTTGCCCTTTCTCGACCGCCTCCAGGGCTTGAACTTATTCGATGACTTGGTGCCCGTCGCCGCCCTCAAGCGCGACAACCTAGAGCGCTTGGAGGCGTTGCTCGGCGCCGCTTTGCCCGAGGCGCCGTTTTTATTCGCCGAGGACGACTTGACCACCGCCTCCCAGCGCTTCTTGGCGGGGGAACTGGTGCGGGAAAAACTCATGCGCCAGCTGGACCGAGAGCTGCCCTATGCCACCACCGTCCAGGTGGAAACCTTCCACGAGGCGGAGGACTGTTTGGCCATCGACGTGGTGATTTGGGTGGATCGCCCGGGCCAAAAGGGCATTGTCATCGGCGCCAAAGGGGAGCGCCTCAAGGCCATCGCCACCGCCGCTCGCCTGGATATGGAGCGGCTGTTTGAGCGCCGGGTCTTTTTGCAGACCTGGGTCAAGGTCCGGGCCGGCTGGGCCGACGACGAGGGGATCCTGCGCCAGCTTGGCCATGGCGACGGTTAGACGGTCCCATGACATGAGCCACCGCGTTGTAACCCAGCCGGCCTTCATCCTCCACCGGCGCCCCTATGGCAATACCAGCTGGGTGCTGGAGTTACTCTGTCGCGACTTCGGCCGGGTGGGGGCCTTGGCCAAGGGGGTTCGAGGCGCCCGTTCCCGCACCCAGAGCATCCTCCAACCCCTGCGGCCCCTATTGGTGTCCTGGGTGGGCAAGGGCGACCTCAAGACCCTGACGGGGGTCGAGGAATGGGGTTCTCCCCTCCAACCCGCCTCGCCCACGGTCTACGCCAGCGCCTTTTACCTCAATGAACTCACCTTGCGTTTGCTGCCCCGGGAAGATCCCTTGCCGGAGCTGTTTGACGCCTACCAAGGCGCCCTGGGGACATTGGGACAAAGCGCGGCGGTGGCGGCCGTGGCCGCCGCTTTGCGCCGCTATGAAAAGCGCCTCTTGGCGGCCACAGGCTACGGCCTGTCGTTGGTGGCCACAGCCACGGGAAGCCCCATCGATCCCGGCGCCTCCTATGGCTATCGCCTCAACCATGGCCCCGTGCCCTGGAACGAGGCGGAGCCCACGGACATCGCCATCAGCGGCAAGAGCCTGTTGGCGTTGGACGGCGACCACCTGGACGACCCCGGCGTGGCTCGAGAGGCGCGGCGGCTCTTGCGGGCGGCCATCGCCGTGCAGTTGGAGGGGCGTCCCTTGGTGAGCCAGCGCCTGGTGCGGCGCCCGGCGGTGGCCATCGATTCCTCCCCGTGACGGTTTTGGTGTTCGACATCGAAACCGTGCCCGACGTGGTGGGAGGGCGGCGGTTGTGGGGGTTGGAGCACTTGAAGGATGCCGAGGTGGCGGCGGCCATGGTCCGCCTGCGCCGGCAGACGGCCAACAGCGACTTTTTGCGCCACCACCTCCACCGGGTGGTGGCCATTTCCGCGGTGCTCGCCCAGGATAACCAGTGTCGGGTGTGGTCCTTGGGGGCCCCGGACGCCCCGGAAAAAGAACTCATCCAGCGCTTTTTCGACGGCGTCGCCCGGTTTAAGCCCACCCTGGTGTCGTGGAATGGCAGTGGCTTCGACTTGCCCGTGCTCCACTACCGCGGCCTGATCCACGGCGTCAGTGCCCCGACCTATTGGGATACGGGCGAGGGGGACGCGGCGTTTCGCTACAATAACTACTTGAGTCGCTACCACTGGCGCCACGTGGACGTCATGGACGTGCTATCGGGTTTCCAGCCCCGGGCGGCGGCGCCCCTGGACGAAATTGCCACCCTGTTGGGGTTGCCGGGCAAAATGGGGATGCACGGTTCCAAGGTATGGGACTGCGTCCAAGCCGGGGATATCGAGACGGTGCGCAACTACTGCGAGACCGATGTCCTCAACACTTACTTGGTGTACTTGCGCTTTGCCCATATGCGCGGCCAGTTGGACGATGCCGACTTCACCCGGGCCGAGGCGCTGTTGCGCACCGCCTTGCAAGAGGCCGGCAAAGCCCACTTGCGAGCTTTTCTGGAGGCCTGGACCCACCGTGACCCGACGCCGCAGCCGTAGGCCGCCCAAGCCCCCCTTTGAAACCTCCGTCACCGACCTGGCCCACGACGGCCGCGGCGTCGCCCGTCGCGACGACGGCAAGACGGTGTTCGTCCACGGGGCGCTGCCCGGGGAGCGGGTGGTGGCCGCACCCCTTGTGAGCCGCAGCCGCCACGACGAGGCCGAGGTGGAGACAGTGCTGACCCCATCTCCCGATCGGGTCGTCCCCAGGTGCCCCCACTTTGGGGTGTGTGGCGGCTGCAGCCTCCAGCACCTGGCCGCCGAGCGGCAGATCGTCTACAAAGAGCGCTGGTTGCTGGACAATTTGAATCGCATTGGTCGGGTCACTCCCCAAGAGGTGTTGCCGCCCCTGACGGGGCCCCACTTTGGCTACCGCCACAAAGCTCGCCTGGCGGTCAAGGCGGTGGCCAAGAAGGGCCGGGTGTTGGTGGGCTTTCGCGAGCGCAAGGCTCCCCTGGTGGCGGATTTGCGGGGCTGCGAAGTGCTCCATCCCGCCGTGGGTCACCACTTGCCAGCCCTGGCGGAGTTGGTGGCGGGTTTGTCCATCAGCCAGCGGTTGCCCCAGATCGAAGTGGCCGTGGGGGATGACATCGCCGCCCTCAACTTTCGGGTTTTGGACCCCCCCACCGAGGCCGCCCGCGAAGCCCTTCAAGCCTTTGGCGAGCAGCATGGCTTTGCCATTTACCTCCAGCCCAAGGGGCCCGACACCGTGGAGCCCTTGGGAAAAGCCCCACCGGCCCTGCACTACCTGTTGCCGGACTTCCAACTCCGCTTGGCCTTCAAACCCCAACACTTCACCCAGGTCAACTTTGCCATCAACCGCCAGATGGTGTCCCGTGCCGTGGCGCTATTGGCCCCCCGCCGGGAAGACCGCATTTTGGATCTGTTCTGTGGCCTCGGCAACTTTACCTTGGCCCTGGCGAGGGTGGCTGCCCAGGTGGTGGGGGTGGAGGGGGATGCCGATTTGGTGGCCTGGGCCCAGGGCAACGCCGCGGCCAATGGGGTGACCCAGGCCGAGTTCCACAGCGCCGATTTGAGCCTTCCCCAAGACCGAGCCCCTTGGGCCCAAGCCCGCTACGGCGGTGCCCTCCTAGACCCCCCCCGCTCGGGGGCGTTGCCGTTGATGCCCTTGATCGCCCGGCGCGCCGTCCCCCGCTTTGTCTATGTCTCCTGTCACCCCGCCACCTTGGCCCGGGATGTGGGGGCCCTGGTCCACGACCACGGCTATACCTTGCGCTCAGCTGGGGTGATGGACATGTTTCCCCACACGGCCCACGTGGAGTCCATGGCGCTGTTGGAGCGCTAGGCGACAAACTGGGCAGTGGGCCCACCCCCCAGGCCTCCGGGTTTATTTCCCGGGGGGAAATGGGCCATTGCCTCGCGCTGGGTTTATCCCTCGGGGCCGATTCCGTAGCCTGTTTGCCGTCGGTTACCCGTCGCTCATACCCCTGAATCCTGGGCGATTCCAGTGGTCTAGGTAGACGCCACTACATTTTTCACCGCCGGAGACTAGTGTCTATGAATGCCATCGTGAAGCCGTTTGTTGTGACTCTGTTGGGGGCTTTGGTCCTCGCCGCCAGCGGGAGCCTCCACGCTGCGGACAGCTATCGCTTCGACAAAGCTCACACCCAGATTTTGTTTTTCATCAGCCACCTGGGTTTTTCCCAGTCCCAGGGCGAGTTTTTGGAATACGACGGCCAGTTCACTTTTGATCCCGAAGACCTGACCAACTCGGCGGTGGAAGTGGCCATTGCCACCGGCAGTATCGACATGGACATGGAGAAGTGGGACGCCCACATGCGCAGTGCCGACTTCTTCGACGTAGAGCAGTATCCCGAAATGCGCTTTGTCTCCACGGCCATCGAGGAGACGGGTGACAACACCTTCGCCCTCACCGGCGATTTCACCTTGCTGGGCAAGACCCTCCCGGTGACCTTGGACGTGACTTTTAACAAGGCGGGCAGGCACCCCTTCAACGGCGAGTTCGTCGCCGGCTTTTCGGCCACCACCACCATCAAGCGCTCGGACTTTGGCATGAACTACGGCTTGCCGGCCATCGGCGACGAGGTACACATCCGCTTGGAAGTCGAGGGCATCCGTCAGTCGGAGAGTTGATCCCGTGTCGTTGAACAATAATCGCCTACGCTGGGGGAGTATCTCCCAGCTGTTCCATTGGGCCATCGCCATTACTATCATCGCCACGGCGGCTTTGGGGCTGTATATGGTGGATGTGCCCTTGTCCCAGTTCAGACTCAAAATTCAACTCTACGACCTCCACAAGGCCATTGGTATCATTTTGATCCTGGTGGTGGTGGCGCGTCTGGCGTGGCGCTGGATCAATCCCACCCCCGCGCTACCCGACAACCTCAAGGGCTACGAACGGGTCTTGGCCAAGGGTACCCACTGGCTGTTCTACGGGCTGATGTTCGCCATGCCCATCAGCGGCTACATCATGCACAGCACGTCGACGGTGCGCCGGACGCCCGTGGAGCTGTTTGGGGGGATCACCGTGCCCAATATACTGCCCGCCAATGAAAACCTCTCCGAGATTGCCGAAGGGGTCCACGAGGCGCTGTTCTGGGTCCTTGCCGTGCTCTTGGTTCTCCACGTCGCCGCCGCCTTGAAGCACCATTTCATCCTCAAGGATGGCGTGCTACTGCGTATGCTGCCCTTTACCCAAAGCGCCCAGCGCCGTCGCGAACAAGCGCTGGGCGCCCACTACTCTGAAGGTCGATGATGATGATGATGATAGTTCCACTGCGCGTCGCCGCCGTCGTTGCGGCACTGGGTAGTGCCACCGCCGCGTCCCCCGCTTTGGCTGAGAGCTGGCAGATCGACCACGACCAGAGTGCCCTGCGCTTTGTCTTCTCCCAGGAGGGCAGTGGCGTCGAGGGCGAATTTCGGGATTTTAGCGCCGAGATGGTGTTCGACCCCGATGATCTGGCCAACAGCGGTTTTGATGTCACCATCGACGTCACCAGCGTCGACACAGGCCTCGTCGACCGCGACGAGCTACTGGCGGCGAGCGATTGGTTTGGCTTTGATGACTTCCCCAAGGCCCGTTTTGTCACCAAGCGCTTTGAGGCCCTGGGAGACCATCGCTATCGGGCCGTGGCCGATTTGACCATCCGCGCCATCACCCAAGAGGTGGAGCTGCCCTTCACCTGGACGGTTGACGGGGGTACT
Organism: Candidatus Competibacterales bacterium; assembly: GCA_050330975.1. Classification (GTDB taxonomy): domain Bacteria; phylum Pseudomonadota; class Gammaproteobacteria; order Competibacterales; family Competibacteraceae; genus JBHJHK01. The sequence goes on from JBHJHK010000293.1 coordinate 29,911, forward strand.
GCCGAGATGGATGGCGAGACTGTCCTCGACCGCACCCGCTTTGAGGTGGGTACCGGCGAGTGGTCCAGCGACGAGACGGTGGGTTTTGAAGTAGAGGTGAAGGTCGACCTCACCTTGACGGCCAGCCCCTCGTCTTGAGACGCTGGCCCACGGTTATTGCAAAACCAGGAGGTATAGGTGATGACAGCACGTATTGTGTTGGGGGTGTGGGCAATGGTAGCTGCCACGGGCGTTGGCGTGGCCCACGGGGCCGAATACGTCCTCGATCCCGGCCATACCCAGCCCCATTTTTCCGTGCGCCATTTGGGCTATTCCACTACTATCGGTCGATTCAACAAGACCGAGGGCACCTTGACCATGGACCGGGAAGCGGGGACGGGGAGCCTCGAGGTGGTCATCGACGCCACCTCTTTAGACACTGGCAACCGCCGACGGGATAACCACGTGCTGGGGAAGGACTTCCTCCACACCGAGGAGTATCCCACCATCACCTATCGGGCCGATGATGTGACCTACCACGGCGAGGCCAAGGATCGGGCCACGGTGCGCGGGGAACTGACCCTGCTGGGGGTAACCCTCCCGGTGACCTTGAACGTGACCCAGATCCGCTGTGGCCAGCATCCCTTCAACGGCAAGCCCTTCTGCGGTTTTGACGCCGAGGCCACCATCAAGCGTTCGGACTTCGGCATGACCTATGGCCTGCCCACCGCCGTGGGGGATGAAATCCAGATCATGCTCTCCAGCGAGGCCTTCGAGCAGTCTAGCTAAAGCCCTAACCTCGATGATCGCTGCGGCCCTGCGGGCCACTGCCGCCGACGGTAGCTTATGGACCACGGCCTGGGCCAACGTCGTCGCCGGTATCACGGTGGGCATCGTCGCCTTGCCGTTGTCCATGGGGTTGGCCATCGCCAAATGACCGCCTAGCTAACGGGCTAGCTAGCGAGGATTTTGTGCCCGTTGGGGGTGTGGAGGTGGGCCCGAAGCTGCGGCGTCGAGCGCCCCGCTGCCGGGCGCACCGCGACGAGCCCTTGAGCGCCCATGGCTGTCAAAACCGCCTCGAGCCAGGGGGGGTGGGGATGGGCGATCTCCAGCCCTTGGAGGGTGCAACCCCGATGGGCCATACCTCGGGCGGGGTGGTCGGCGGTGTGCCATTGGATGACATAGGGCACCGCCCCCCCCGCCAGCAGGCGGCCGTCCTCGGGCAGGCCAAACGTCCAGCTCAAGGCTCCCCGGCTCAGGGGCACCGCCTCGCCGAGGTCCACCGTCGCCTTGGCGAGGCAGGCGGCGATGTCGGGGACGTTGATCACCCAGGTGAGCAGTTGGGGGCCCCGGGCCAGCTGAGCCGCCACAAAGGGGTCGTCCAAGCCGTACCAGCGCAGCCGCGGCGGCGGTGGCGCGGTGGGATTGACGGCCAAGACCTCTAGAAACACCTCGTGTCCCAGCTGCATCACATGGTTGTGGGTGCCCATGGCGGGGTGTTCCCCCCCCGGTGGTATGTCCACCCCCAGGTGCTGGCGGATGTAGTCCACCCCCTGTTGAAGGGAGGTGGCGCCGATGACCAGGTGATCCAAGCGGGTCGTCAAGGCAAAGTGCTCCAATTGCGCGGGCAACCCATGCCCCGGCCCTAGCGCTTGGGACGCACCAGGCCAAAGGAACTGGTGTAGCCGTGGAGGTAGGTCCGGCCTTGGACGGGGCCGATTTCCCCGTTGCAGAAAAAACCCCCCAAGGGGACGTTGCCCAGGTGGCGTTGGAACAACTGGGTGTCGTGGTGGGCGTTGCCGTAGAGAAACTGGCCGCGACCCAAGCAGGAGAACATCAACCCCCCCGCCACGGGGGGTGTCGGTGAACCCTCGCCGTAGCGCACCAACAGCGCGTCGAGGTCCTCCTTAGAGGTTTGGGCGTCCCGGAGGTGGAACTGGACCACGGTGTTGTTCTCGACGATGGCCCCAACGCTCATAAAACCCTGGTTGGGGTCAAATCCGGTGATGTTGCGGATCAGAAAATCCCCCTGGCGATAGACGTGGTCGTCGCGGCGCATGGCCAATCCCAAAAACAGGGAGTGCTGCATCAACTTCCGATCGGGGGTCTTTAGCTTTTCAAACAGGTCCTTGATGACCGTCACCGGGGGCTGGCCGTCCAAGGTGTGGATGACGTTATTCTCGGCCTTGGTGACGAACAAAGGATCGCCGATGGGGCGACAGCCCTGGGCGACGACGCTGTCGACGGTGACGTTGCCCGTCAACGCCAACACCACGGCGCCCCCGTGGTGGACTTGGTCGCCACACAGCAACCAATGGCTGCCGGTCTGCTGGTCGCCACTGGCCAACCCCCCCACTTTGGTGGCCTTGGGGAAGGCCTCGTCTAGGTGGGCCAAACAGGGGCTGACGTTGAAGGAAAACGGATCGGCCAACACCACAAAATGGGGGTCGTCGGCGGCGGATACCCCCAAGTGTTGCTGCCAGAAGGCCCCTGTGGGTTGACTGGCCTGCAAATGGCACGCCGTCACCTGGACCTCGGGGAGCACCGCCGCCAGCAACGCCAGCGCCGAGCGTTGTTCCAACTCCCGTCCTCCCCCTAGGACGCCAGCTGCCGAACAACCCACGAGTTTTGCCTGGCGCAGGGGGGCTGGCAATAGGTCGTGGAGTTGTTTGCCCCCGGTTTGCAAGGGGGTGGCAAAGGCGAACAGCAGATCGGGGGAGGTGAAGTCCAACTGCTCCAGCAGAGCGTTGCCGGCCTTGAGCACCGCCGCATCCAAGCGCTTCTCCTCCACGACAGTCGACGCCCAGCGCATGGCCACACCCCCCGCGATCTCTGATAAGTTAAGCCCACAGACCACCTTTGTCGCAAAAGGTGCAATCTCAGGCTCCAAGCTTTAAGCTCTTAGGTTGAGAACTCCATGCCCACTATTTCCCAGCGCACCCGTACCTTGGGTACCGAGCACGCCTTCACCGTGCTGGCCGAGGTCAACGCCCTTGTGGCCCAAGGGGCCGATATCATCAGCTTTGCCATTGGCCAGCCGGATTTTGCCACCCCCGACTCCATCTGTCGGGCGGCGGTGGCGGCCATCGAGGCGGGCAAACACGGCTATACGCCCTCGGCGGGGATCCCCGAATTGCGGGCAGCGGCGGCGGAGTTCCTCTCCCAAACCCGGGGGATGAACGTGGAGGCCCGGGACGTCGTGGTGGCCAACGGCGCCAAGCCCTTCATCATGTACACCCTCCTGGCCACCACCGACTACGGCGCTGGCCACGAGGTTCTCTATCCCGCCCCGGGGTTTCCCATCTACGAAAGCCAAATCCGCGCCTGCGGCGCCGTGCCCGTGGCCTTGCCCTTGGAAGAGCGCCACGCCTTTGCCTTTTCTCCGGGGGATTTGCGGGCCAAACTCAATGAGCGCACTAGACTTTTGATCCTCAATTCTCCCCACAATCCCACGGGGCGCACCTGGTCGAGGCGCGAACTCAGCCAGATCGCCGAGGTGTTGCGGGACTACCCCCAGTGTTGGGTGCTCTCCGACGAAATCTATTCCCAAATGGTTCACGACGGCGAATTCGCCAGCATTGCCACTCAAGACGGGATGGCGGAGCGCACGGTGGTGGTGGACGGCGCTTCCAAGAGCTACGCCATGACCGGCTGGCGGTTGGGCTTTGCCGCCAATCCCCTGTTGGCCCCCCACTTTGCCAACTGGGTGACCAACACCGACTCTTGTGCTTCGAGCATCAGTCAGTGGGCGGCCTTGGAGGCGTTGACGGGGGATCAAAGCCCCCACCGGGCCATGATGGCTCGCTTCGCCCACCGCCGGGACCTCATCGTAGAGCGCCTCAACGCCCTGGAGGGGGTGAGCGCCCTGCGCCCCGGCGGGGCGTTCTACGTCTGGCCCAACGTCACAGCCCTTTGCCAACGCCTGGGCCTTGCCAACGCCGAGGCCCTGCGTCGCCGTTGGCTCTACGAGGCCCACGTGGCGGTGCTGGCCGACAGTCAATTCGGCGCCCCCTCCGGGCAAGGGCACTTTCTGCGCTTTTCCTACGCCACCGCCGACGCCCAGATCGAAGAGGGCATCCAGCGCCTGGCCCACTGGATCGACGCCGCCTAGGCCCAAGGAACGGCCTGAGCTAACGGGTATCACCCGGGCAGGGCAGGGCAACACAACGCCATTCTCCGGGGGCGAGGCCCGCCAACTGCCAGCGGTCCACGGCAATGCGCACCAAGCGCAGGGTGGGAAAGCCCACGGCCGCTGTCATGCGCCGTACCTGGCGGTTGCGGCCTTCGGTGATGGTCAGCTCCAACCAGCTGGTGGGAATGTGGCGCCGTTGGCGAATGGGGGGGTCCCGGGGCCACAGGGCGGGCTCGGTGAGGCCTCGTGCTGCGGCCGGTCGGGTGGGACCGTCGGCCAGGGTGACCCCCTGACCCAAGGCCGCCAAGGCCGCGGCGTCGATGGTGCCTTCCACCTGAACCCAGTAGGTCTTGGGCTTGCCGTAGCGGGGGTGGCTCAAGCGGTACTGGGTGGGCCCGTGGTCGGTGAGGAGCAAAAGCCCCTCGGAGTCTTTGTCCAGGCGGCCGGCGGGGTAGACCCCTGGCAGGGGAATCCAGGGGACCAAGGTGGGACCCTCGCCGCTGAACTGGCTCAACACCCCAAAGGGTTTGTTAAACAACACCAGGCGGGGGCGGGGGTTGGTCTTGCCGCCTCGCCTCCAGGCCTTGGCCCGCCGTGTGCTCGAATGGTGATTCATGCCATGGAACGCTGAGGTGATAAAGGTCTTGGGGGCGTTCGCCCGGGGGGAGAGTCCATCGCCGGCGTCCATCGCGGGAGTAGGCGGGGAAATGGCGCCTCCCCAAAGGAGGGTGCTATAGTCCAGCGCAACCACAATGCCTGCTGAGGGGGAATGCCATGGCGAGTGCACCGCCACCACGTCGCACCGCAGAGGCCGTCATCTTCGATATGGACGGCCTGCTATTGGACACCGAGGGGCTCTACACTCAGGCGACCCAGACCATCGTTTCCCGCTACGGTAAGGTCTTCGACTGGTCCATAAAGGCCCATATGATTGGTCGTCCCGCCATGGATTCCGCCCGCTACTTGGTAGAGGTCTTGGAGTTGCCCTTGGCCCCCGAAGACTATCTCCGGGAGCGAGAAGCCATTTTAGAAGCCCTGTTCCCCAGCGCCAAGGCCATGGCCGGCGCCGAACGGCTCACCGCTCATTTGTCCTCCCAGGGGGTGCCCCAGGCGGTGGCCACCAGTTCGTCACGGCGGTTGTTCCAGTGGAAAACCCAAAGCCACCAGGCGTGGTTTGAAAGCTTTGACGCCGTGGTCACCGGCGACGACCCGGCGGTGGCCCGGGGCAAACCCGCCCCCGACATCTTTTTGGTCGCCGCCGAGCGCTTGGGTGTCGCCCCCGAGCGCTGTTTGGTGTTTGAAGATTCCCCCGCGGGAGCCCGCGCCGGCCTCGCTGCGGCCATGGGTGTCGTGGCAGTCCCCGATCCCCACATGGATCGAACCGTCTACGCCGAAGCCCACCAGGTCCTGGACTCCCTGTTGGCCTTTGACCCCCACGCTTGGGGGTTGCCCCCCTATTCCTCGACCGCCGAATCCAACCCATCGGCCTAGAGTCGGCACGGACTCGCCATCCCCCCCCGCCACCGAGATCCCCTGGGGGGAATTTATCCCTTGGCGGTAAGTCAGAAAAACCACCACAATAGGGCGATGCTCGTTTGGTTACCCCAATGCCAGGTCGTTGCAACCCTGCCATTGATGTACCCCATACTATGACCCTGCTCAGCTCCTGTACCCGCCAGGCCACCAAATTGGTGCTCGCCACCCTGGCCATCTGGCTGTTTGCCGCATCCGTGGAACAGTGGTTGACCGCTGTTCCCAACCCCAGCGACACCCCGCTCCCCCCGGATGAGATCATCGATCGCCTCCAGGCAGAGGGTTTTACCCCCATCTGGCAACTGGAGCTCCAGGGGAGCTTCTACGTCGGGCGAGGTGTGGATGCCCGGGGCAACCCGGTGACCTTCCAGGTGGAGCCCCTCACCGCCGAGATCCTCCAAGTGCAGCCGCTGGCTTTTATCGCCGATAAGGCCCTGTAGCTCGCCTCGTCGCCCCTCAGGGGTCCTCGGTCAAGAGGGTCCTCAAGCGTTGGGCGGCCTGTTTCGCCCCGTCGCACGCCCCTAGAGCCAATGCCGGAGGGGATGGCTTGGCCAGGGCCGCCGCCATGCGCTCGGCGAGGACGTGGGGATCCTCGGTGAGGTCGAAGACCTCGGCCCCTGTGGCCCGAAGCCGTTGGTCGTCGTGGGAGCGAGTAAAGGGGCACAGCAATGCCCGCTTCCCCAGGGCCCCCACTTCGGCGACGCTGTTGTAGCCCGCCGCCGCCACCACCAAATCGGCGCCGGGGAGTACCTCCACGGCGGGGTAGTAATAGAGCTGTTGAGGCCTGTGGCCTTCGGTGGTGGGCAAGGGGGTCAGCAACCGCAGGTGGCCCCGTTCCCCCAGGGCGTCAAAGGCCCGGCTCACCAGGGTGAACAGGCTGGCCACTTCCCCGGGATCGCCGGCGTGGAGGGCGAGGATCAAGGGCCTTTGGTCGTCGACGCCCAACTGCCGCCTGGCCCTCGGGGGCGACAGCACTTCCCGGGGGCTTCGCAGCAGCACATAGCCCACGGCCTCGGCGCCAGGGCAAGGGTGGCTGGGGTAGGGGGCGAGTATGGATTGGTAGAGGGACCACCCGGGGGATTGGCGGGGATCTGTGGCCCCGAGGCGGTAGATCAATGCCCGCCGGGGTACCTGGGCCAGGAGGTCTGGGGTGAGTTCCCCGGCTAGGCCGTCGGCAAAGCTGTCCACCACCAGGAGAGCCCAGGGTCCCAAGGCCGCAAACAGGCCCTGGAAGGCCCTGGCGAGGTCCCCGGCCCCATCGCCAAAGGCCTGCCATTCAAAACGCGATGGCAATCTCAAGGTGGGAATGCCCTGGAGTAGGGGGCCGTGGAGGTGGGGGCTGGTGACCACCAACAAGGGCTCCACCTCATGGAGGTGGGGTCGTAGGTGGCGCAGGATGGCCACGGCCCGGGTCACGTGGCCCAAGCCCCCGCCGGGGGCGTACCACAGGAGGCGGCGGGGCATGGCGCGCCCCAAGGGATCAGGTGAGATCGGTAAAGGGGTCGTTGCCCCACTCGGGGGGGTGGCTCCCCGGCTCGCCGTTGGCCAACATCACCCCAAAGCGCTCCAACTCGCCGCTGTCGAAGTCCAATTCGGTCTCCAGGGAGGCGCCGTCCGAGTTGGCGAGGGTCACCACCTCGATGCCGCAGTGGCGGCAGCGGCCGTCTTCCAGGGGGGGTGGCGTTTGCCCACCGACTTCCCGCCCGCAGTGGTGGGGTGTCCAGCGACCGATGACGCGATTGCAAAGGGCCATGACCTCTCCTCGTGATCTAGCTGCTGCAGATGCTCCAACGAGCCCATCCCCGGATTCCGCCCGGACTCCGGTGGTGTTTATCACCCCGGCCTTTCCCCCCGACCGGGGCGGTTTGGCCTTGGCTTTAGAACGCCTGGTCCGGGGCTTGGCGGCCCAGTGGCCCGTGGAGGTGGTGGTGAGCGGGGTCGGGGCGCCCGGCCTGGCCACCTTCCAGCGAGACGGGGTGACGGTGGTACGCCTCCAGGGGGTGGATGGCGCTGTCGTCCAACAACAGACCTTTGGTCTGCTCCGCGATCGAGCCCCCCACCGGCTGGTCCACGCCGTCTACCCCAGTGCCACGGGGTTCCTCGCCGTTTATTACGCCCGCTATTGTTCCCGGCCCGTGGTGTTGGGGGCAAGGGGTAACGACCTGGAGCGGGACATTTTTCGCCCAGAGCGCCAGGGGGGGTTACTGTTTGCCCTCCAGGGCGCCGATGCCGTGGTGGGGGTTTCCCAGGATTTGACCCGTCAGGCTACGGCCTTGGGGGCCAGGCGGGGGGTGTGGATTCCCAATGGGGTGGACCCTGGGCGCTTTGCGCCGCAGCCCCGGGATGGGTCCCTGGCGGCCCGCTGGGGCCTGGCAGATGCCTGGCCCGTGGTGGTGTTCGCCGGCGAGGCCCGGGCCAAGAAGGGGCTGGCGGTGATGTTGGCCGCCCTGGCGTTACTCGTTCCCTCCTGGCCGCGGCTGCGGTTGGTATTGCTCGGCGGGGTGCGCGGCGATGCCGCGGAGGCCTTTGCCACTTGGCAGCACCGGCATCCAGAGCTGGCGGCGCGGGTGATCCTGGTCCCCTGGGTGGAGCAAAGCCACCTGGCGGACCACTACGCCCTGGGGGATATCTTCTGGCACCCGGCGTTGAGCGATGGCCTGCCCAACGCCGTGTTGGAGGCCATGGCCTGTGGCCTACCGGTGGTGGCCAGTGCCGTGGGGGGGGCTGTGGACATCGCGGGCCAAGGGCCCTTGGCCCCTTGGTTGTTGCCCCGCCCGGACGCCCCCCAGCTGGCGGCCACCACGGCGCGGGTGTTGGCCATGTCTGAGGCGGAGCGACGCACCCTGGGGGGTGCCCTGCGGCAACACGTGGTGGAATACTTTTCCCCCACCGCCGAGGTGGCGGCCTATGGCGCCCTGTATCGGTCATTGCTGGGGGAGGGTTGAGGTGGGGGGATCTTTCACCAGGTCGAAGCAGCCACTCACCCCCACTGGCGGTGTCATCGTCATTGTGGGCCTCCCCGGTGCGGGCAAGACCCACCTGGCCCTGGCCTTGGGGAAGGCCTTGCTGGACCGCGGCTGGCCCGCCCTGGTGCTCCACACTGACCTCCTCAAGGTATGGGTGCGGTCTCGAAGCTGGTGGCTCAGGTGGCGCCTGGGGGGGCCTGGCTACGCTGGAGAGGTGAAAGCCAAGGCGGACCGTCTCGTGCCCCACCTGAACCGCCAGGCGGCCAAGGCCCGTCGGGATGGTTATTGGCTGGTGGTGGAGGGCACGTTGGCTTGGACGTTTGCACCCCCTGGGGCCTTGCGGGTGTTGTTGACCTTGGCCGATGACCAGCGCTGGGGGCGTATTGCCACCAAGCACCCCGCGGCGCGGCGCACCCTGGAGGCAGTGGGGGAGGTGGGCCTCGAGGCCTACCGCCGGGCCCTCTGGGGGCTGGATTGCCGCCAATGGCTGTGCTTAGATGCAAGCGCCCCCCTCGACGCCACGGTGGCGCGGGTGTTGGCAGCCCTCGACGCCGGCGACTCCCCGGCGTTCTACTCCCGGTGAGGAAATCAGCCATGGCCAAAGATTCCCCGTTATCCGCTACCCTCGACGGCCCCTGGGGTGACCAACTCCGCCGCTTGGCCGAGCTCATCGAGGCCATCCGCAGCCAGTACGAGCGCTACCTGCGCTGGATCCGCTACGGCGTCATGGCCCTTTTGTCCCTCTTGGCCCTGGCCATGGTCTTCGTCAGCGGTTGGGCGGTGTTGGGTTTGGTCTTGGGGGCGATCATCGTCAGTTTTTTTCGCTTTAAGCTCCCCGCCCCCGGTCCCCTGCGCCAGTTGGTGGCGCTGTTGGCCCGCTGGGGAGGTGACGCCCACAGCCGCAGCCCCCTCGTGGGGGAGATCGACGGCGCCCGGCTGTCGTCGGGGGAGCCGGTGCGAGAGGCCCGCAGCCCCGGGGGCAAGATGAAGCGCTACTACCGCAGGCCGCTGGGGCGGTTTCGCTTTGCCCTGGCCGACGGCAATTTGCTGGCGGTGGACATCACCGGCAAGGCCAAGGTCAAGGCGGGCCAAACCCTCCACGAGCGCTACCACATCCGGGGGCGGCTCAAGCTCAACCCGAGCCGCTACACCTCCCCCGAGGGGGGTTGGCAGGTGGATAATTTCCAGGTGCGGCCGGTGCAAAACCGCGGCGAACGCCACCTGTGCTTTTGGGGCGACGTCGATGCCGCCAAGACCAAGGGCAAGGCCCGGGGCGCCCCAGCCCTGGGCACCTGGCGGCCCCTGGACGCCGTGGTGGGGGAGATCTACCGGCGTCTCCAGGGGGAAGGAGCGGGGACGGTGGATTTCAAATTGGAACTCTAGGCTCGGAACTCTAGGCGAGGTATCTCCATGGAGAACCCCATCAAAGCCACCTGGCGGCGCGGCGAGTGTATTGTCAACGGCTGGATGATCTTACCCTCCCCTGAACTGGCCGAGATCATGGGCCAATTGCCCTTCGACGCCCTCTGCCTCGATCTCCAACACGGCCTCATGGACTACGGGGCGGCGTTGGGTATGCTCCGGGCCGCTGGATCTCGACTGCCCCTGGGCTGTCGGGTGCCCTGGAACGAGCCGGCCATGGTCATGAAGATGCTAGACGTCGGCTGCTTGGCGATCATCGCCCCCATGGTCAACGACCCCACCGAAGCCAAAGCCTTTGTGGGGGCCTGCCGCTACCCCCCGGTGGGTTACCGTTCCTGGGGTCCCACCCGGGCCCAGCTGGCCCTGGGGAAAGACTACGGTCAATGGGCCAATGACCAAGTGGTCACCTTGGCCATGATCGAAACCCAGGCGGGCCTGGAAAACGTGGAGGCCATCGCCGCCGTAGAAGGTCTAGATGCCCTCTACATCGGCCCGGCGGATTTGGCCCTTTCCCTGGGGCATCCCCCCTTACCCGTACCCACCGCCCCCGAGGTACTGGCTGCCATCGACCGCATTTTGAAAGCGGCCCGTGCCGCCGGCAAGGTCGCTGGCATCCACTGCGGCTCCCCGGCCATGTTGCGGGAAATGCGCCGCCGGGGCTTCCAGTTCGTCACCCTCTACAGCGAGGCGTTGTTCTTCACCCAAGCCATGGCCCAGGCCCTGGCGGAAGCCCGGGGCGATTGAGCAGGGCTCCATGGACGGCCTGTAACTGGGCGACGGCGTTCGCCCAGCTATGGCGTTCTGCCAGCTGACGGCCCAACCTCGCCAGGCGGGCGGCCAGGGCTGGATCGTCCAACAGCGCGGCGATGCCTGTGGCCAGGGCCGTGGGATCGTCGGGGGGCACTAGCCAAGCGTCCTCGCCGTGGCTCACCAGGGCCTCCACCAAGGGGAGTCGCGAGGCCACCACCGGACAGCCGGCGGCCAAGTATTCCAAGAGCTTGATGGGGCAGGCCCCCTGGCGGCGGTTGCGGGGGTCGTCGGCCAGGGGCGCGATGGCCACGGCGGCTCGGGCCAGGAAGGTATCCAACAAACCGGGAGCCACTGCCGGTTGAATCAACAGCCGATCCCCCACCCCCAAGGCCTGGGCTGTGCGCAGCAATCGCCCCGCGTCGCCCCGGTCCCGGGGGCCCACCAAACGCAATTTGATGGGTGCCGGCAACAGGGCGAGGGCGTCGATGGCGGTGTCGAGGCCCTGCCAGGGGCTAAAGGTTCCCATGTAGAACACTTCCGGGGGCATTTCTGGCTGGCGGGGTGCGTTGCCCCAGGCCGATCCATCGACCCCGTTGGCGATGACCGCCACCCGCTTTGCCCCTCGGGCCTGCAACCATGACGCCGTCACGGGACTGGGGGTGATCACCCCCTCCACGGCCTTCAACACCGCGTCTTCCCGGTGCTGCAACTTGGCTATGAGCTGGGGTTCTTTGGTCAAGGCGGGGTAGCTCAGGGGCCATTCGATGCTCGGCAGGCCGTTGACCTCGAACAGTAGCGGCGGATGCCCGGGCCAGCGCACCAGCTCCAGGCCCTCCCAGGGGGAGCGAAATTGGATCAGTTGATAGTGGCCTTGACGGGCGTAGCTGGCCGCCAGGCGGCCAAAGGCCAACGCCCGATCCAGGATGCTGGGCGCCCGGGGGGGCGGCGGCAGGCAGCGGGCCCCGGCGATACGGGTCAACTCGGGGGGGGTGAGGCAACAGAGGTCCACCTCGACCCCGGCTTGGGTCAAGCCCTCCACAAAGGCCAGGATGTGGCGGCTGGCCCCCTTGGGGGCCGGCACCCGGTCAAAGGCGCAGTAGAGGAGGCGCAAGGGGTCAGCGCCGGTGGCGGTGGCGCAGCTCGCGCCAGCGGTTGAGCCAAGGGTTTCCCTGGGCCAGGGTTTCCAGCCGGCGGTTGTGGTGGGTGAACATATCGCACTGGCGGCAGGCGGGCAGCAAGGGTAGCCGTTCTCGCCGGCGCAGGGCGGCAAAGGCCTCCCCGCGCCAAATGGCGGTAAAACTCTCCCGACGCAGATCCCCCACCACCGGGCGGCGGGGGGTCATACAGCACACGCTTACCCGGCCGGCGTGGTCGATGAGGGCGTGGGTCCAGGGGGCGTAGCAGCGGTGGTGGTCGTAGTAGCCCCGGGCGTAGTCACCCCGGCTGTCGTGGTCCACCAGGGCGTCGCTGCGGCCAAAGGGGTAGGCGTCGCGGCTGTGGCGCAACACCCCCAAACGGCGTCCCTCCCGAGCTAGCTGGGGGGCGATGCGGGCGTTGTAGTCGCGGATTTCCTCCCCGCTCAGGGCACCCAAGTCCGACTGGTGGGGGTCCACGGGGATGAGATTTAAGGCGCCGGCTCCCAGGGCGTGGACCACGCTCGCCATGGGGCCGAGGCTTGAATAGTTCAGGGGGGTGACCACGGTATTGACCCGCACTTTGCCCGGGGGGAGGGCGGCGCTCAAGCGGCGGATGCCGGCCACGGTGCGGGCCCAACAGCCCGGGACGCCGCGGACGGCTTCGTGGATGGCGGGGTCGGGGCTATCCAACGAGATGTTGGCCCGGCGGAGCCCCGCGGCCACCAGGGAGGCCACTCGGGCCTCGGTGAGGGCGGTGCCGTTGGTGGTCATGGTGACCCGGATGCCCTGGCGGTAGGCCCGGGCGATGAGGGTCTCCAAATCCCGCCGCAGGGTGGGCTCGCCGCCGCTCAGGTGGAGTTTGCGACAGCCCAGGGTGGCCAACTCGTCCACCACGGGTAAAAAGGCCTCCAACGGCAGGGGTGCCTCTTCTTCGTCGCGCCAGTGGCGGCACATGGCGCAGCGCAAGTTGCAGGTCCACACCAGCTTGAGTTTGATGTACAAAGGCCGGTGGGGCCGGCCCGCGGCCACGGCCGCGGCAAAGGCCCGGGCCTCGGCGGCGATGAGGGTGGGGTCGTGCACGGCGTCTCCCTGGGGCTGTCTCGGTGGTGGTTGCCCTTGGGATTATTCTATCTTGGATGAGCGCCAAGGCGGTTCGGTGCCTTTTTTTAGCAGATCCAGCGGCCCGATGAAACATCACACCATCGTTACAGACAGAATGTCGCCGCAGTTCTGGCCCTAACACGTTGCACACACTACCCGTTTAGGGGTTAGCGGCCAGCAGCTAGCGGTGCGTACAACGCCCACGCTCAGTGGGAAGTTAGGCGCTAACCCGTTGTAAAATACGTTGCCATAACAATTGTGGAATAATTCCTGCGTAACCCGACTCTTGAGCATCATTGCATTCAATAACGAGCCAATCTCCAGATTGAGTTTTTGCGATATCAATGACTAAAAAAGGGACTTGAATGCGTTGCGCGACCACTCTAGCGATCTCAAGTCCAGATTCAATATCAGATGCACGATAGCTTGGCAACTGATACCAATACTGCCCCCAACCTACACAATCACCATTCCACCAAAAAGATCGAAACTCCAGTGAAGGCTTCACTTTGCCGGGTACTGCGCCCGATACAGGTTGAAGCTCGACGAATTCTCTAATTGCTATTTGTTGCCATCGAAGAATGGGATCATGATGATAATTTCGTTTGATGTTTTGATATTGTGTTTCGTCGAAAGCGATAGCTAAAGCTGGATTGTGTTTGCTGGTTTGACGAGAGCCTTTAATAAAAACTGGCCAACCGAATTTATCTTGAATTTCATCGACTGAGGGAAATTCGTCTGCCCAAATGCTGCGGGGAGTAAATTCTGAAATGAGAGGATACCATTTTGATAGTTCACTCGATAATGCGTGTTCTTCAGGTGAGTTGATGGGCCGTAGACTCATGCTGAGTTTTTCTTCATATTCTTTTTGGTAATTTTGGATAGCGCCTATTCTTAAAACGCACGATTCGTTGTCAGCAAAACAAATAGGGTGCTTGCAGTTGAAAAAAAGCTCAAAATCAAAGTCATACACGGGTGCATTTATCGGTTTGCTAATGATGTTGAGCTTGTCTTCAAGTCGCAGTATGTTCATCGTATCTCAATGATTCACGAGAAAGGTAACCGGCGGACAAGGGGGCACAGCGGATTTTCCGTCCATGTTAACTCGCTGGTTAGGCCCTATTTGAGCCGACGGATGGTGTTACGATCTTTCGATCATTTGATTGCTGCTCTACTCAGGCATTGTCAAAAATAAAAGGATGCTCATTATTCGGGCTGGTAGTCGCTGGATTTAAATATTACGCGACCGATTTTCGTTGGGTTTTGATTTCTCTGACAATGTTTTTCACAGACAGTCCTTCGAATAGTTTGTCGCGTTCTACGGTGTAATTCCTTGAACCTGTTCTCAAGTGATTTAGAAACCGAATTGTATCAACCACCCCCATTAAGAGCCTATTTCAATTCGAAATTGGCTCTTTTTACAAGATGAATTTGCAAATTCTTTCAAAATTTCTTTTCTCTTTGGCCCGTCCAAAACGGGCGACGGCGACCCTATCATCGGCGTGGCAGATGACGGTACTGATGGTGATGACGACCCTATCAAGGATGACATGGCGGGTCTTAGTCGCCAAAATCGACGCGATCAACCCCCATAAAATAACTATGCATTTATACAATCACCCTGTCACAAGACTTGATCCTAGTGATTTCACCACTACAGCCAGCGAGGCTTTGGTATCAACCAATAATCTTTCCGGTTTATTCTTATCCAGCGCGTGTCCCGGCCGAAGCGAACCACCGCAGCGGGCCATAGATCGGCTGGTGGGTGTTCTCCAAAGAAATGGTAGTAACTAGCACGAGTGCAACTATACCAGTCTTCATACTTTGAATCCTCAAAAGACCCACCGCGAGTAGGTCCATGATGTAGCGGTCGAGGTAACAGTCGGCAAAAATCTTCCCAATAATTTTGAGTATAGAGCAAATGTAAATGCCATACCTGATCTACCTGATCCGATGGTGTAACAGAGTGACTCGCTACCATGGCCAAAAAAACAAAGCGGCGATATTCTTCAATGGCCCTTTGAGCAAGCTCAGAGGACCAATGGTTGTCCCTAGCTAGACGCTGACTAAAGGGCAAAACTGCCTGAGAATCATCAAAGGCA
>JBHJHK010000294.1:0-2993 GCA_050330975.1 Candidatus Competibacterales bacterium
CCACGGGAAAGCTGCAGCATCGTAGGGACTCGAAACTCACCGGGAGAAGTGGCGGCTTTGGGGGAGCTCGCCTTGGCAGGTGAAATAGTGCCTGGCCCCCGACTCCGAGACGACCCATACTTCCAGGGCGCCTGGAACACATAACCGGATCTCCCCCATATCACCATCGATCCCGACGAGCTCTTCGCGTGCTCACCTAACCCCCAGCCCCCCCACCGAGGACCTCCGCCATGGAGCGTGGACCGACCCCCCTTGCCGTGTGTATCGCCGTTCTGCTGACCGTTGCCAGCCCCGTCAAAGCCCAAATCGTGTTGACCATCACCGGCGACATCGAGGCGCCCAATCGCGGCCCCCGGGACGATTTTCGCGACTCGATGTTCAAGTACCTGAACATCGAGTTCAGTCGAGCCCGGGCAATCACCCTGGAAGAGCTCAAGGCCCTGCCCCAACGGCGCCTTGAAGTCAGCTACGACAACTGGCCCCGGCGGGAAGAGGGCGGCTATGCCTGTGAGGGTCCCAGCTTGGCGGCGGTGGTGGCCCTGGCTGAACCCGCGGGCAACCAGTTTCTCACCCGGGCCCTGGACGGCTTTGCCTGGCCCTACGACCCCGCGACCACCGACTTGGAGGCGGTAGTGGTGGCCCATACGTTTGACGGTGAGCCTTTGGCCATTGGTGGTCGGGGACCATTGATGCTTTGTATGACCCCCGGTACCTATCCGGGGCAAACTCGTGCCGAGGACAGCGGATTGACCTGGGCACTGTTTCACATCGAGGTGCGCTAACAGCCCTTTGCCCCGGGGATCCCCCAGGGCCCTACCGGATATGGCGACGGAAACGGGACACTTTAAAAGTGCACTCTAAAATCCATCCGACAGCAACCCATGGCCCCACACCCCGGGGACCAGTGCGGTCGCCCAAAGCCGTGGACAATCAACGCGGCATTGGGTTGATGCTCTGTGCCATCCTGATTTTTTCCGCCCAGGATGCCATTTCCAAACATCTGGCCCTGCACTACTCGCCCTTTTTTGTCGTCATGCTGCGCTACTGGTTTTTTGCCCTTTTTGTGGTGGTACTAGCGGCTAGCCAAGCGGGGGGGCTGCGGGCGGCGGCCAGTTCCCAGCAACCGCTACTGCAGTGCTTTCGCGGCGTGGTCCTCGCCTTTGAAATCGTGGTGATGATCACCGGCTTCGCCGCCCTGGGGTTGGCGGCGACCCACGCCGTGTTCGCCGTCTTTCCGTTGCTAGTCACCGTCCTCGCCGGTCCCATTTTGGGGGAGCGGATCGGCTGGCGGCGTTGGTGCGCCGTGGCCCTGGGGTTTGTGGGCATGCTCATCATCGTTCGCCCAGGGATCGGTGTCTTCGATCCCAGGGCCTTTTACGCCCTGGCGGCAGCGGCGCTGTTTGCCGTCTACCAGCTCAGCACCCGCCTCGTCAGCCGCACCGACAGCGCTGCGACCAGCCTGTTTTACACCGGTGTTGCGGGGGGCGTGGCCATTACCCTCGTCGGCCCCTTTTTCTGGGACCCCATGGTGGGGTGGGATTGGGGTTGGATGCTGTTGTTGTGTATCGCCGGCATGTCGGGCCACTTTTTTTTGATCCAGGCCCTGGCAACCGCAGAGGCGAGCGTGATTCAACCCTTTACCTTTCTCCAGCTGGTGTTTGCATCGTTGGTTGGCATTGTTATTTTCGGCGAAACCGTCGATGGGCCAATGATCTTGGGGACGATACTCATTGTCGCTGGGGGTCTATTTACCTTTTGGCGAGAGCGGGTGAAGCGGGTGGGTCATCACCGAGCGCCAAGTGCACCGGGCACAGCCGGGCGGCAAAGCCCTTAACCTAGGCCTTGGCCCCCCTCGGCGCGAAGGCCCCAAGGGGAATCACCCACGCCGGCTCCCAAGCCAACCGCCAAGGGAGCACGGCGTGCCACAAAGGGGTTATTGGCCGTTTGCGGCACTGTCACTATATCGTCACAGCAGCCCCCCTAGGACACTACTCGCCATCTTGTAAGTAACGGGCCAACGCCGCCAACCCCGCGCCTAGATGGCCGGCGTTGGCCGGCGTCAGGGGCGGCGCCAAGGCCCGCACCTCGGCCAACAGCGGCGCCAGGGGAGGCGCCACGGGCCGCTCGGCCAGCCACAGGGCCTGGCTACTCACCCAGGCCAACACCGCCAAAGCGGCGGCGAGGGATTCCACGGCCACCCCATGGCGCTCGTAGGCGATAAATACTGGGCTCGCCACGTCGGACTGCCCCCCCTGGGGGTCGTCGCAGCCCAAGGAGAGCAGGGCCGGCGTCGCCGCCCAACGGGCCCGCTCGGCGAAGTCGGTGGGCATCCAGGCGCAAAATTCCGTCCCCACCACGGGCGCTGCGGGGGACACCAGCAGCGGTGGCAACTGGGACAACCGCCCGTCCAACAGCTTGGTGGTCTGCTTGGCGGCCAGCACGCACACATCGGCATAGGCGGCGTTGAGGCCATCCAACACCCGGGCCGCCTGGCCGTTGTGGTAACCCCCCGTGGCCAGGCAGCGGTCGCGGCTGGGATCCCCGGGGTCTTGAATGAAGGCGGGGTTGTCGGAGCGGGACACCAAGGCACTGCCGGCCACCTCAAGAGCCACGGCCGCCGCCCGCTGGGCCACCCCCAACACCCGGGGGGCGATGCGCCAACTCACCGGCGCCTGGTGGGCCCGGGGCTCGGGCCGCTTGGCCCCGGCCAACCACCGCCCCAAATCCCCCAGGGCGCGACCCTCAAAGGGGTCGCCCCACAGGTCCTTGAGGTCTGGGTCGTAGTGCTCCAGGGGCATGGCAAAGGCCTCGGCGCTCAAGGCCAACACCGCCGTGGACCGCTCCAGCAGGGCGGTGGCTCCCAACGCCCCCACCACGGCAAAGGCCGCCCCCCCCCGAGCGCCATTGACCAGCGCCATGGGTTCCCCCGGCCCCCGGGGCAGAATCTTGAGCCCCCCCAAAACCGGCAGCGGGCGCCACAGCGCAGCCGGCCC
>JBHJHK010000295.1:0-13333 GCA_050330975.1 Candidatus Competibacterales bacterium
AGGGGGATTATTTCGCCCAAGGAGCCCGCAACGCCTGGTGGAGCGCACGGCAAGCGGGGTTGATCGGCGGCGTGGGGGGGGCGCTACTGGGTTGTTTATGCGGCTTACTCGGCACCCTGGCGGGCCTTGGCAAGGCCCGGAGGTATACCTTGGGGGCGTTCAACGGTCTACTGGGCGCTTCAGCCCTCATCGCCCTGCTGGGGGGCTACGCCCTGGCCAGCGGCCAACCCTGGTGGGTGTACTACCCGCTGCTCTTGGGAGGTGGGGTTGTGGTCAGCGTCCTGGGCCTCAACCACCGCACCATCCACCAGCGCTATCTCCAGCGGGAGCTGCGCCAGATACAGGTGAAAGACCACGCGCCGAAGGTCTGACGACCCTTGGGTGATCGAAGCCCCCCCTGGCCTTACGACGCCGCTAGGTGCCGTCGGACCTCCCCGGGAGACAGGGAGAGGTCAGCGGCGATTTGCTCGGGGGCAAGCCCCAAATTTCGAAGACGCGAGATGGCCTCGTAGCGCAGCTGGCGCTGTTGATCGGCCTGTGGCTTGGCCTCCAAAGCCTGCTGCTCGGCGGCTAAGACCTGCCGCTTGGCTTCTAGAGTCCGCTGCTCAGCCTCGGCGACACGTCGGGCGAGTTCGATGGAGTTCAGAAACGGTTGACCATTGGGATAGTAGATCTCCAGGGTCTCCGGGGTCAGGGCTAAGCGGACCCCAAGGCGCGGGCTGGTCCAGCCGTTGAGGTGGGGCACCGCCACTAAGCGATCCCCCTGCCGACACCAGACCTCCAACCGGTTGCTGTCGGGGTTGTAGACGTAGTACTCCTCCCCCCCAAAACGCTGGTAAAACTCCCGTTTGTTCAGCATCTCTTGGCCACTGTTGGCCGGGGAGAGAATCTCAAACACCACCTGGGGGGCAATCCCGCCTCTTCCCACTGCCGGTAGGAACCCCGATCCCCCCTGGGGCGACCAAACACCACCATGACATCCGGCGCCACAGGACCACTCACCCGGCGCTCGGGTATCTGGTCAGATATTCCGCCAACCTCTTCGACCTTTGAACGCCACTATCCCAGCCCCCAACGACCTAACCAAACAGCGCCCCGGGCAACCAAGTGGCCAAGACTGGGACACCATAGACCAACCCAATAACCCCCAATTGAATTGCCACGAAGGGTACTACCCCCCGATAGATGGCCCAGGTGCTCACCTCGGCAGGTGCGGCGCTGCGCAGATAAAACAGGGAATAGCCAAAGGGGGGGGTGAGGAACGACGTTTGAAGGTTTAAAGCGATCATCACCGCCAGCCACACCGGATCCATTCCCATCTGTAACAACACCGGGGCCACCACGGGGATGACGATGACACAGATCTCCACAAAGTCCAACACAAACCCCAACAAAAACACCAACACCATGACGAATAAAAAGGCGCTCAATTCGCCCCCTGGAATGGTATTCAAAAACTCGTAGACCCGTTCATCGCCGCCAAAACCGTAAAACGTCAGGGAAAACACACTGGCGCCGACGATCAAGGTGAAGATCATGGTGGTGATCTTGGTGGTGGTGGTGAGAATCTCTCCCAATAGACCGTGGCGGGCCAGGTGGCGCACGCTGATGGCCAACCCCAGGGCGACCAAGGCCACCAAGACGGTGGCCACGGCGATACCCACCTGCTCCACCCCACTGGGCTCACTGCGCCCCAACCGCAAATCCAACACCCCCGCCATCACCAACAACCACCCCAAGGCCACGGCGCCGGCCAAAATCCAGCCCTTGCCGGCGACATCCCGGCGCAGGGCGGCCAGGAACAGAGCCACCACTGCGCCGACGCTGGCCGCCTCGGTAGGGGTGGCGACGCCGCCGAGGATTGACCCCAGCACGGCGACGATCAACACCACCGGCGGCACCAGCACCCTCAACAACCGCCGCCAAGTGGGGGGTTCGGCCCGAGCCAGGGCGACGCTGTGACGGGTCACCAACAGCAAATACCCACAGTAGAGCCCCACCAACACCAACCCCGGCACCATGGCGCCAGCGAATAACTGGCCGACGCTCACCGTCTGGATGGAAAATTGCCCGGCGGCAAACTGGGCCTGTTGGTAGGCCGCCGACATCACCTCGCCGAGGATGATCAACATGGTCGACGGGGGAATGATCTGCCCCAGGGTCCCGGCACTGGCCACCGTCCCCGCCGCCAGGGCTGTGGGGTAGCCGTGGCGGAGCATGGTGGGCAGGGAAATCAGCGCCATGGTCACCACGGTGGCGCCGACGATCCCCGTGGAGGCCGCCAGCAAGCCCCCCACCAGGGTCACCGACACCGCCAACCCCCCCCGCAGGGCCCCCAGCACCTTGGCCATCTCCTCCAGGAGTTCTTCGGCGATCCGCGAGCGCTCCAGGGTCACCCCCATGAGGACAAACAACGGGATGGCCACCAATACCTCATTGGTGATGATGGCGAACACCCGGGTGGAGAGGGCGCCATAGAGGCCCAAATCGAAGTGGCCGGTGGCAGACCCCACCAGGGCAAACAACACACCCGAACCGGCCAGGGTAAAGGCCACGGGATAGCCCAGCAGGATGCCCACCGCCACGGCGGCGAACATCCACAAATCCAGATATTCGCTCACCGGTCGGCCTCGGGGGTTGGGGTCGTCAGGGTGACCAGGGCGTGGAGGACCAGGCTCAGGCCTTGTAGCAATAAGAGTACGGCAAACAGGGGAAGCAACGTCTTGAGGTAGAACACCGCCGGGATGCCCCCCACGGACATGGGCCCCTCCAAGATCGCCCAGGAACGCACCATGGAGCGCCAGGTGAACAGCAGCAAGACCAGGCAGCTGGGGGCCAGCAACAACAGACTCCCCAGCAAGTCCACCCAGGCTTTGGCTCTAGGTGAGGCCTGGGCGTAGAACACATCCACCCGCACGTGGCCATCGGCCAGCAGGGTGTACCCGGCCCCCAGCATCAACACCGTGGCGTGGAGGTAAATCACCCCCTCCTGGAGGCTGATATAGCTGGTGCCAAACACATAGCGCAGCAGCACCACGACAAACTGCACCGCCAACAGGGCCAACAACAACCAGCGCACCCCCGCCCCTATTTGGGCGTTGAGCCAGTCGATGGACCCAGCCAACCATCCCACGGGTCTAGCCGCGGGGATAGTCAAAGGGCAAGTTGCGGGCGTTCATCACCCCGTTTTCGGCGTAGCGGGCGTAGTCCACGGCGAAGGTGCGGTAGCTCAGAAAAGATTCGACGATGCGCTGGACCAAGGCGTCGTCGTTGCCCCGCAATTCCTCCATCAAACCACCGGCGGCGTTGCCCAGGGCCACCAAGACATCCTCGGGGACTTGGCGCACTTGGACGTCGTGCTGGTCTACCAACTCCCGCAACGCCCGGGCGTGGTTGGTGTTGTACTCGGTGAGCACTTGGTCGTAGAGGGATTGGCAGGCCACCTGTACCGCCTGCTGCAGGTCGGCGGGGAGGCTCTGGTAGACCTTGGAATTGATGGCGCACTCCTCGGCGCTGGAGGGCTCCCCCACCCCGGGCCAGTAGTAGTTTTTGGCGATTTGGTGGAATCCCAAGGCGGAATCCGACCACGGGCCGATGAACTCCCCGGCATCCAAGGTACCGCTTTGGAGGGCTTGGAACATATTTTGGCCCCCCATGGCCACCACTGCGGTGCCGATGCGGGAAAACATTTCCGAGGCGAGGCCCGTGGTGCGAAAGCGCAGGCCCTTGAGGTCGTCTAGGGAGTTGATTGCACTGCGAAACCAACCGAACCACTGGGGCCCGGAGTTGCCGCACAAAAACGGCTTGAGGTCGAAGCGGGCGTAGAGCTCGTCGTAGAGGGCCTGGCCGCCGCCGTGGTTCATCCAACCGCTTTGCTCCAAGGCCGTGAGGCCAAAGGGCTGGGAGCCGAACAACAAAAAGCCCACCGACTTGGAACCCCAGTAGGCGGGGACGCTGTGGTAGAGCTCGGCGGTGCCTTCGGCCACGGCGTCGAATACGCCGTTGCCCGGCACCAACTCGCCGGCGCCGTAGACCCGCACCCGGATTCTGCCCCCCGACAAAGCGGTGATCCGCTCCGCCAACAAGTTGGCGGCGGTGCCGGGGCCGGGGAGGTTTTTGGGCCAACTGGTGACCATTTTCCACTCCCGGACCTCTTGGGCGAGGCTCAGCATGGGGAAACCGGCGGTGGCGGCACCGGCGGTGGTGAGGAACGCGCGTCGCTCCATGGGTGTGCTCCTGGTGGGGATGGAGTGGAGGGTTCGCTGAGGATTGTAGAAGAGACCCGGGGATTTACCACGGGTAGCCTATTTTCCCTCCGGCCGTGTCGTTAT
This sequence comes from Candidatus Competibacterales bacterium, assembly GCA_050330975.1. Lineage (GTDB taxonomy): Bacteria > Pseudomonadota > Gammaproteobacteria > Competibacterales > Competibacteraceae > JBHJHK01. The sequence continues at coordinate 4,332 of JBHJHK010000295.1, forward strand.
AGTTGGGCAATTCCCTGGATTCCTCGGGCAGCTCGACGCCCTGCTGCGGTGGCTATGACCTCACATCCTCGTCTGGACACCCCCGCCCGCCCCCACCCCTGGCTTGGCTTTGTGTTGGGAGCCGTGGGGGTGGTGATCTTCGCCGGCACCCTGCCGGCCACTCGGGTGGCGGTGGTGACCCTAGACCCCTGGTGGTTTACCGCCGCCAGGGCCACCATCGCCGGCGGCTTGGCCCTTTGTTGGCTCGCCGCCGCCCGCCCCCCCTGGCCCACGGCAGACGAGTGGCGGCGGCTGGTGGTGGTGGCGGGGGCGTTGGTGTTGGGGTTTCCCCTCCTCATGGCCTTGGGCACCGTCACGGTGCCCGCCTCCCACGGCGGAGTGGTCTTGGCAGCCCTGCCCTTGACCACGGCCGCGCTGGCGGCTTTGGTTGGCCCCGAGCGGCCCTCAAAGGGCTTTTGGCTGGCGGCGGCGGTGGCCGCTGCCCTGGTGTTGAGCTTTGCCCTCACCACGGGGTCTAGCAGTGGAGTCATGGTGGGGGATCTATTTTTGCTCGGGGCGGTACTCGTGTGTAGCGTCGGCTATGTGGTCTCTGGCACCCTCGCCCGGCGGTTGGGGGCGGCTACGGTGATCTCTTGGGCTTTGGTGTTGAATCTGCCCCTGGCGGTCGTAGCGGTGTTATTCCTCTGGCCGAACAATTTGGCCCAAGCGGAGACCAGCGCCTGGTGGGGGCTGTTGTACGTGGCAGTCATGAGCCAGTGGTTGGGGTTTTTCGCCTGGAACCGGGGTTTGGTCTTGGGGGGGATCGCCCGGGTCAGCCAGATCCAACACCTCCAGACCTTCGTCACCCTGGGCCTGTCGGCTTGGTTGTTAGAAGAAGTCCTCGATCAGCAAACCCTGCTCTACGCCTTCGCCGTGGTGGTCACCGTGGTCATCGGTGCCAGGATGCGCATCCATCGAGTGGAGATCCACAAGCGGTGGGCTGAGCCTGGACAGCAGGGCGGACCGACCCGCCAGTGAGGACGATGCGCCACGTACAGCACTGCGCTGTGGTATTTCAGCCGGACCTTGGCCACAGCCGGCCCCCTTCAAGCCTTGGTGGGCAGTGCCCCGGGGCGGGAGTTTGTGCTGCCGTTTTACAACATCCAAGGAGACCCCCAGGCACAAAAACTGGCGCTCAACCTGGTGCTACCTGGCCCTAGAGTAGTGGAAATCGGCGTCTTGGCCCTCTACCGAGGGGATTACTTCACCTAGGGGACCCCAGGCCCTTGGTGGAGCGAACGGCGAGCGGGTCTAGTGGGTGGGGGCAGGGCGCTGTTGGGCTGCTTTAGCAGGCTACAGTGGCCAGGATATACACTGGCCATAATGCTTCGGGAACGCCGCACTTTTAATGCAATCATTGTTGTCGCCAGTTTGTTGAGCATCCCAAAAAGGGGCCCATTTCTGACGAAACGAAAGCACTCATTGATAAAATGTTACTCGAGCGACTGCCTCTGGCCGGTATCAGTCGAGTACCCGTTTGATACTTGAAGCCGATGAGCCGTGGTCATTTGTTGGAAATCATCAGAAGAAACAGTGGCTGATGAGTTTGATGACATTCAATTTGAGGGACTACCAACTGTTCTACACACACCATGGACATCACCGCGATCAAGTCCCAACCGAGATGGCAGGCACTGGTCGCCTTTGTGGACGGCCTCTTCGAGCGGCCCCTGGATGCCGAGAGTGGCCAACCCGGAAGCGCCCTTGATGCCGTGGAGGCACGCATTGGTGTCTCGCTGCCGCTGGCAGTGCGCGAATGGTACCAACTCATCGGCAAACGACCTGACGTGACATGCGGAGACGACCACATCACCCAACTGCACGAGCTTAGCCCAGATACAGACGGGTTCCTCTCGCTATACTGGGAGTCTCAGATGATCTGGGACTGTGGCATCCGCATGGCGGAAGCTGATTGCGAGGACCCACCAGCTTACTTCAAGGACCCCGAGATGGACTACGTTGTCGATTACGGTCTTCACCCCGAAGCTGTCGTTCACGAGAACCTAGTCCAGCTCGCTGACACGGTGTCCGAGTTCTTGACCCACATGGCCATGATCCAGCGCCTAGTTGGCCTGCACGACCCGGACCTTATCCCCGCCTGGCGCCCAGGCGTCTGGTATGGCCAGGCTCGCGACATGCGCGTCAAGTCCAAAGCAATCAAGGAACTGGAGTGTACCAAGCTGTTGGAACTGCCCTCTGGCGAGTGTCTCCACTCATCAGCACCAGCCGCGTTGCTGCTCGAAGGGTTCAGTGGGTTCTTCATCACCCGGGACCGCCAGCTATGGGATCAACTCACGTAGAACAACCGGATGCACTCTGACGGAATTACTTGCGGGCTGACGCCCTCAGCAATCCGCAGGTGATCCAGATATTAGGCCTCAAGAACGAAGAGAGCAGTTTGAAATGAAAAACGCAAAGAAGTATTTTCTGATATTTGCGTTCGTTGCGATCATACCAATAGCGCTGGCCTATGGTATTTCTCCTTACTGGTTCGCTTCGACATTCCTTGGCATCGAAATGCTGGATACAAATATTGCTCACATACTACGGGCAATTATGTGTCTGTATCTTGCTCTTGGGCTGTTTTGGCTCTATTCAGCTTTTAATATGGCTTACAGAAACCCAGCCTTGCTTACGATCGTCTTATTCACTGGTAGCTTGGTCGTTGGTCGATTAATCAGCTATTTTGCAGATGGTCAACCTCAACCAATCTTAGTCCTATATATTGGGTTAGAGTTTGTTCTCGCTCCAGCAGCCTATTGGATCTTCAGGTTGCCGGAATGATTGCTGATGTAACAGGCCTAACAAGGCAAATTCAGCCGACCCATTTCCGCAACGCTTCGTTTGTGGCGAATGCCACAAGCCTCGCGTCGCTCCAATGGGCGCCTGATTTGCGGCGCTGGATAAACCAAGGAATTCATACCCGATGAAAGTCATTATCGTAGGCGCAGGTGCATCAGGAATCACGGCGGCTCAAATCCTGAAAGACAAAGGAATAGAATTTGAGATTCTGGAGGCAAATTCCGTCACGGGTGGCCGATTAAAAGAGTCATCCGATTTTGCTGATTTCCCTATCGATCTGGGGGCGGAGTGGATTCATAAGTCTATCCGTGCTGCTCCTCCAATTGCTTCCAAGCTACTTCATGGGAAGGAGGAGAACCACCGGACGTTCAAGTATGTTCCTAGAACAATTCTGCAATATAAAGATGGAACACTGCATAACAAGAACTGGATGAGATTCATTTTGGCTCTCATTCAGGATTATAAATTTGTCGACTCTACATGGTTTGATTTTGTCGATAGAATGGTCACCCCTGAGATTGAAGAGCGCATCCATTTGAACACTGCTGTAAGCAAAATTGACTACAGTAGCGCTGATGTTCTTGTCACGGCAGAATCAGGTCAGTTGTTTCGTGCGGATAAAATCCTCGTGACCGTGCCGATCAAAATCCTACAAGACGGGCTCATTGAATTCATTCCTGAATTGCCGGCATCTCAGTTGACCGCAATCCATGGAGAGAAAGTTGGCGATGGGCTCAAGGTATTCATGGAATTCTCAGAGCAGTTTTACCCAGATCTCATTCTCATCGGCAATCTGTTTGGAAACCCATTTCAAGATGACAGCTCCTATTACAATGCGACTCTCGGAAAAAACTCCAATAAGCACATCCTCGGGCTTTTTGCACACGGGGAGAAAGCAACAAGATACACCTCACAGGGAAGCAATGAGGCGATTTTTCAATTTGTTATTAGCGAATTGGATGAGATCTTTGATGGCAGAGCTTCCAAGACTTACAAAAAGCATCTGATTCAAAACTGGAGTCAAGAGCCTTTCATTCGGGGCAGCTATTCCCAGCGAAAAGGTAATGTGAAAAAAATGGCAGCGCCACTGAGCAATAAAGTCTTTTTTGCAGGCGAGGCCATGAACACCAAAGGCAGGACTATTGCTGTTCATGGCGCAATGGAATCCTCTCACCTGGCCGTGGATCAGATGCTCGGTTCCATGAGTTAATGCTGTGCATTGAGCATGAATGCACTACGATCCAACAAGGCGGTGCAGGCAACGGCTAACGCCGCGCCTGACCTTTGGCGTTATGCGTAGCAGCGGGAAGGGAAATAGCGATGTCTGACCTGGCTTTCATCGAGAAGACGAAGCTCGAGAAGCTCTTCTAGATGGGTGGCGGCTACGTCTTGGACTTCTCGAACCGGACCCTAGCCGAGTTCGTCGTCGAGAGCACGAGTCGGGGCATCTACGACACAAAGTACGACTATGCCAGTAGCTCCAAGGCTAACCGGCTCCGGGCGTTTTGGGCGCAGGAGCCAAACCACCTCGTGGGCAAGCTGATCCACGACCTACTCGACTACTGTCGGCCAGCAACCGGCAATCCCAATCAGGACCGCCTGTTTGAGGAATGCGAGCGTGGTAGTGCCAAAATCTGTATGGTTGTATAGTGGCAATTTAATCTGCTCTGATCCCGGCTAGAGACTAAAAAATCCCCTGTCCTTCTTGTCCTGATTGTCACGCTGAAAAGACGATCAAATAGGGCCATAATGCTTCGGGAACGCCGCACTTTTAATGCAATCATTGTTGTCGCCAGCTTGTTGAGCATCCCAAAAAGGGGCCCATTTCTGACGAAACGAAAGCACTCATTGATAAAATGTTACTCGAGCGACTGCCTCTGGCCGGTATCAGTCGAGTACTTGGGGTATCGGAAACATGGCTGCAACATTATGTGAACGAGAAATACGATCAAACACCTCGGGTGCTTGATGTAATGCCAAAAAAAAGGCCGTTTGATACTTGAAGCCGATGAGCCGTGGTCATTTGTTGGAAATCATCAGAAGAAACAGTGGGTGATGAGTTTGATGACATTCAATTTGAGGGACTACCCCTTTTTTGAATGCACTTTATGGGATCGGACCGACGGGTGCCTCCCGATGACGTCTTCCATCCTTCCCCTTGGCGATATTTAGCTCAAAATCGCCTTCGCTCTTGCCATTTAATCAGCTCTGTCGAGCAGGTGCCGTCGGACCTCCTCGGGAGACAGGGAGAGGGCAGCGGCGATTTGCTCGGGGGCAAGCCCCAGGGCGCGCAGGCGCGAGATGGCCTCGTGGCGCAGCTGGCGCTGTTGAGCGGCCTGTGGCTTGGCCTCCAAAGCCTGCTGCTCGGCGGCTAAGACCTGCCGCTTGGCTCCTAGAGTCCGCTGCTCGGCCTCGGCGGCACGTCGGGCGAGTTCGATGGAGCTCAGAAACGGTTGACCATCGGGGTAGTAGAGCTCCAAGGTCTGGGGCGTCAGGGCATAGCGGATCCCGAGGCGCGGGCTGGTCCAGCCGTTGAGGTGAGACATCGCCACTAGGCCCTCTGCTTGCCGGCACCAGATCTCCAAGTGGTTGACGTCGGGGTCGTAGACGTAGTACTCCTCTACCCCAAAGCGCTGGTAAAACTCTCGTTTGCTCAACATCTCCTGGCTGCTGTTGGCCGGGGAGAGAATCTCAAACACCACCTGGGGGGCAATCCCGCCCTCTTCCCACTGGCGATAGGAGCCGCGATCCCCCTTGGGACGACCCACTACCACCATCACATCCGGCGCCACCGGGCCACTCACCCGACACTCGGGGTGGGGGTACCAAAACAGATCTCCAGCGACGAACACATCGGCATCATCGGCAAAGAGGATCTCCAGATTTTCTTTGATCTTCACCAACCAGCGATACTGCTGGGTGTTCTCCGCCATGGGCTGGCCGTCGCTGTCGGGGTAGGGATCGCGGGGGTCATAGCGGGGATACGAGATCATCGACGACCTCCTGAGGGGGGTTAGCTCATCAGATGGCTAAGGACGTCCTTGTCGTAGAGATATTTAATCAAACATCATTCGATAAAACCAAACCCACCTTGAAACCGGGGCCGACGTTTGACCCTCACGAGTGGGCGGGACGGTGGAGCCGCGCCTCTAGCCAGGGACTTTTCTCCACCGCCGACCACCCCTTGGCCGCCGCCAGCACCGCCAGATCCACCACCGGTTCTAGGGCGACCACCAAGAGATAAGCGCCCCCAAAGGAGGCCACATGGGCGAGGTTTTCGCCGCCAAAGCCCTGGCCGTAGAGGGCCCAAAAGGCCACCCAGACCACCACGCCCCCCTGAAAGGCCAAGGACAACTGGAGCACCTGGCCATACTGAAGATCTCTGTAGGCCGTAGCGGGGGGAATGATGGCCTTGGCCACCTGGGCCATGGCGAACAAGGGCACCAACAGGGTGGTGACGTTGACGGCGTACTGGGGCAAATCGGCGGGGGCAAACAACAACCCCTGGAGCAACAACCCCCCCGCCAGTCCCAAGGCGGTGGCGGCGACGCCAAACAGCAAAAACAGCGTGGTGCCGAGGATAAAGTGCACCTCCGAGACCCCCACGGGAAAGTGGGGCAACACTTCAAAAAAGCAAAACACCAACGCGGTGGTCAAGACAGTGCGGACCGCCAACGCCCCTAGGCCAACCACCTTGACGGCATCCACCGCCAATTTGGCGGCGAAGCCCAAAGAGGCGGCGGCGGTGGCGTAACTCAACAACATTTTGGCGCCCTGGACGACGCCGGGTTCGATGTGCATGGCTCATGCTCCCCTAAAGGACCGATCGTAGTGGTGAAATGACGCCTCTGGACGGACGAGGCGCCCCGCCCAAGGGCGGCGTCCTCGGGGTGGATCGCTGTGGCTTGCACGCGCATCTCCTTGGGATCACCCGTCCCAGCGGAAATCGAGGCGAGTCATTGGGCAGGTCTCCTGGCTCGCGGTCGTGGGTCTTGGCCCCGCCTTCCCAAGTGATAGCACCCAGTGGCCCGTGGGGGGCGACCTCGCGCTTACAGTTGCGGGTACAGCCTCGGCTTCGGTTTGCAGCACAAACCCCACCGCGTTCCCTTTTAAGCCCCGGGCAAAAGCCCTAGGACACCCAATAACCTCGGGGAAATTATCACGTCTTAGGGGCCTGTCAACGCATCCTCTGGCAAAAGCCCCCACCGAGGAGGGCCGACCTTCCCCCCTGAGGACTTGACCCCAACGGGGCAAAGTGCCCAGGATGTCGAATCGATGAGGGCGATTGCCACGAGCCCCCCACAACTCCAAAGGAGACCCCTGCGGTGTCGGACATCCCCACCCTGCGGCGCATTCTCGCCACGGCCCGCACCATCGCCGTGGTCGGGCTATCGGCCCACTGGTACCGCCCCAGTTACTTTGCCGCCAAGTACCTCCAAGAGCACGGCTATCGGATCATCCCCGTCAACCCCGGCCAAACCGAGCTCCTAGGCGAAGCCTGCTACCCCGAGCTCCAAGCCATCCCCGAACCCGTGGACGTGGTGGATTGCTTCCGCCGCAGCGAGGCCATCCCCCCCTTGGCCGAAGAGGCCATCGCCGTGGGGGCCAAGGTGCTGTGGATGCAGCTCGGCGTAGTCAACCAAGCCGCCGCCGAGCGCGCCCGGGGGGCGGGTTTGGATGTGGTCATGGACCGCTGTATGAAGATCGAACACGCCCGTTTGTTCGGCGGCTTGGGTTGGATGGGGGTCAACACCGGGCTCATCTCCGCCCAGCGCCCGCGCCACATCGCCAACTAACGTCCTCCAGAGAGTCCCATGGCCGACCGCGTCTTTGGCTTTGATACCCTGTGTCTCCACGCCGGGCAGATCCCCGATGCCGCCACCGGCAGTCGGGCGGTGCCCATCTATCAAACCACCTCCTACGTGTTCGACAGCCCCGAACACGCCGCCAGCCTGTTTAACCTCCAGACCTTTGGCAATGTCTACTCCCGCCTCTCCAACCCCACCTGCGCGGTGCTGGAAGAACGCGTCGCCACCCTGGAGGGAGGCCGCGCCGCCGTGTCCACGGGCTCGGGCATGGCGGCCCAACTCATCGCCATGCTCAACATCCTAGAAGCCGGGGACGAAGTGGTGGCCGCCAGCACCCTCTACGGCGGTACCTTTACCCAGTTAGACGTCAACTTTAGAAAGCTCGGCATCACCACCCACTTTGTCGACGCCAACGACCCCCACAACTTCGAGCGGGCCCGCACCAAGCGCACCAAGCTCTTCTACGTCGAGGCCCTGGGCAACCCCTCGTTGAACGTGGTGGACATCGCCGCCGTGGCCGACATCGCCCACGCCGCCGGCCTGCCACTGTTCGTCGACAACACCATGCCGTCGCCCTACCTGTGTCGCCCCTTTGAGCACGGCGCCGACGTGGTGGTCCACTCCGCCACCAAGTTCATCGGCGGCCACGGTACCACCATGGGGGGCCTGGTGGTGGAATCGGGCAAGTTTCCCTGGGACAACGGCCGCTTTGCCACCATGACCGACCCCTCCCCCGGCTACCACGGGGTGCGGTTCTACGAGACCTTTGGCGACTTTGCCTTCACCGTGAAGTGCCGTATGGAGGGGATGCGCACCTTCGGCCCCGCTCTGTCCCCCTTCAACGCCTTTTTGCTCCTCCAGGGCATCGAGACCTTGCCGTTGCGCATGGAGCGCCACTGCCAAACCGCCCTCGCGGTGGCGAAGTACTTGGCCGAGCACCCCTTGGTGAGCTGGGTGGACTACCCAGGCCTCCCGGACAATCGCCACTTTGAACTGGCCCAGCGCTATTTGCCCAAGGGCGCCGGGGCACTGTTGTCCTTTGGCATCAAGGGCGGGGCGGCGGCCGGGGCGCGGTTCATCGAGAACGTCCAGTTTTTGAGCCATTTGGCCAACATCGGCGACGCCAAAACCCTGGTGATCCACCCCGCCTCCACCACCCACCGCCAGCTCAACGAAGAGCAACAGCGGGCCGCCGGGGTGCCGCCGGATCTGATTCGGTTGTCGGTGGGGTTGGAGACCCCCGACGACATCCTCTGGGACATCGACCAAGCCCTCCACCGGGCCAACCACACCCCTTAGACACTGACCCATGGATCCCCACCCCAAACCGCCCCCCCCCCCGCCGGCCGCCGC
>JBHJHK010000296.1:0-5278 GCA_050330975.1 Candidatus Competibacterales bacterium
GGTGGCGGTGATGCCCAACACCGCCAACAAGTTGAACATATTGCTGCCCACGGCGTTGCCCACGGCGATGTCCCGCTCCCCCTTGGCGGCGGCCACCACCGAGGTGGCCACTTCGGGGAGCGATGTCCCGATTGCGATGACCGTCAGGCCGATGACCAACTCGCTCACCCCCAGGGCTTGGGCCACGGTCACCGCCGCCGTCACCAGCAAACGGGCGCCCAGCACCAACGCAACCAAACCCACGCCGACCAACACTCCGTTGATGGCGATGGCCCGGGCTCCCCTCGAGCTGGCGTCGTCGGTGTCCACCTCGTCGATCCCCGGCGGCTTGCGACCGTAGGCGATGGCCAATATCAAATAGACCAAGATCCCCAAGGTGAGGAGCGCGCCGTCGAAATGGCTCACTTCGCCGTCCAGGGCCATGATGTAGACCACCATGGAAGCTCCGATCATGAGGGGGATATCCCAACGCACTAACTCGGCCGCCACCGCCAAGGGGGTGATGGCGGCCGCAATCCCCAAAATTAGTAAAATATTGGCGATGTTGCTGCCCACCACATTGCCCAGGGCGATGTCGGGTTCCCCCGCCAGCACCCCCTGGAGACCGACGGCCAGCTCGGGGGCGCTGGTGCCAAAGGCCACCACCGTCAAGCCGATGACCAATGACGACAGGCCGAACAGCGCGGCGAGCCGCGCTGCCCCCCGCACCAAGAGTTCTGCCCCGCCCACCAGGGCGACGAACCCGACCACGAACAAAAACACTGTAAAGAGATCCAAGAGATACGTCTCGCTGTAAGCTATGGGAGAAATCACCCCGGCTTGCCGAGGTGGTGGAGGATTCTATTATCGATGATCTGCCCTTCTCGATTGGAAAAAAAAAATGGGCGCAAAAACCCTCAACTTGTTCGACTATCCCTGTTTGTCCTGCAGCGCCTTCTACTGGGGGAAAACCGCCGCCGCCCCGGGGAGACAGGTACCCACCGAGCCTCCCCGGCCGCGGGTGGCGTAAGGCGTCCTCCTCAGGCCAGGGCCGGCGTATCTGGTCCCACCACCGCCGCCCACGGCGAGGGCACAAACGCCGCCCCCCTTTGGCTGCCGTCGACCTGCCAGCCCACGGCGTTGGGGCAGGCGAACAAATTGGGATACACCCCGTGGACTGCCGTTGTCACCGATTCAAATCGCTGGGCCAACTGGGCCCTTGCCCCCTGGGGCACTTGGGCGTCGACGGTCACCAACGAGGTACCGCTTGCGTCCAGTCGCGGGGTGTGGAAGGCGGCTTCCAAATCCAGTTGCCGGTCGGTGAGTAACGCCAACAGCTGGAACACCGCCGGCATGATCCGCCGTCCCCCCGACGCCCCCAAGGCGACGTTAAACCCATCGGCCCGCTCTAAAATCGCCGGGCACATGTTGGTCAAGGGCCGCTTGCCGGGTCCCATGGAGTTGGGCCTAGCCGGCCTTGGGTCAAACCACATGACGCCGTTGTTGAGCAAAATCCCCGTCTGGGGCAAGACCACCTTGCTGCCAAATACCGACAATAATGTCTGGGTCAACGCCACCAAGTTGCCATCGCCGTCCACCGCGGAGATATGGGTGGTACAGCCGGGCTCTCGACTGCGGTCGGCCCCCTCGTCGCCGGCATGGGCCAGGCGATGGGCGAAGGCATCGAGGAGGCACTGGGCAAAGTGCCCCAGGATCTCGCCATCTAGGGGGGCTTTGGGGGCCGGCGTACTGCGGTCGGCCAGCAGTTCAAGGGCGTGGTGGAGGGTGGGGCCGGCGCTCAAGCCCGGGGCGTAGTGGATGCGATGGTCCCGATAGGCCATGGCCCCCGCCGCCACCACCTTGGCCTCGTAGCGGGCCAAATCCTCGGCCACCATGCAGCTGCCTCCGCGTTCTAGATCCGCCACCAGGGCGCGGGCGATGTCCCCTCGGTAGAAGTCCCCGGGGCCACGGCGGGCCAGCTGTTCTAACGTGGCGGCCAAATTCCCCAGATCCAGGCGGGGCAGCGGTCCCCCCCACTGGCCCGCCGGGACAAAGCCATCGGGGAGGTATACCGCCTTGGAGGCCTCGTAGCGGGCCAAGGTCTTGGCGGCGGCGGCGATCTTCAAGGTGGCGTACCAATCGACCTGCAACCCCTCCCGGGCCAGGGCCACCGCCGGGGCCACCAGCTCGGCCCAAGGCCGGCTGCCAAAGTGGTCCAGGGCCAAAGCCAACCCCGCCACCTGCCCGGGGACGATGGCGCTGGTGTAGCCCTGGAGGTTGCGCTGGCCCTCCACCGCTGGCCAACCGAACAGTTCGCGGTCCACCTCCCCCGTCAGGGGATAGTCCCCAGGGTCTAGGCCCAAGGGCGCCACCATGGAAAAATCGACACACCACGCCCGGCGTTCGGCGGCTTTGTAGACCAACATAAATCCCCCCCCTCCCAAACCGCTCATCCACGGTTCCAGGGGGGCGAGGGCCAGGGCGGTGGCCACGGCGGCGTCCACGGCGTTGCCCCCGGCCGCCAACACCTCGGCACCCACCTGGGAGGCGCGATAGTGTTGGCTGGCCACCAACCCCCGGCGACCCGCCACGGCGGGTTTGGTCACGGTCCAGGTTTCCAGGGCGGCGAGGGGATGCATAGGGGGAACTCCTGAGAAGCGGCCACAAGGGTAGCGTAGGATGGACAATGCCTTCCAGATATAGTGGCCACGGCCCGCGATGGCAACCGCGCTCCCTCAGATCCCCTCGGCAAACGGGGTTGAACTTGCCATCTCCGGGCAGTTTTATCCCAGGGCAAAACGGTATATTGTTGCTGCAACAGCTATTTTTGACTCCACAAGCGGGGATTGGCTCGTGAAGAGGACCTGGCAAAGGCGACTCGCTGTCGCCACCTTGGCGATGGGTGTGTCTCTGGCCCGTGCCCAAATGGCCTTTGATGGCAGTCTGGGACCTGTCGGTGCCCTAGCGGGGCCCGACTTTGAGATTTCGGCGGCGGCGGGTCGCCAGGTTGGGGGCAATTTATTCCACAGCTTTCAGCACTTCAACGTCCACAGCGGCGAGTCGGCCACCTTCACCGGCCCCGCCAGTGTGGAGACCATTCTCGGTCGGGTCACGGGGGGCGAGCCCTCGACGGTGGATGGGCTGCTGCGCTCGGCGATTCCCGGTGCCGATGTGTACTTGATGAATCCCGCCGGGGTGGTGTTGGGGCCCAACGCCCAACTGGACATCGACGGGTCCTTCCACGCCACCACGGCCCATTACTTAGAATTTCAGGACGGCGGGCGCTTTGGAGTTGATGACGCTTCTGGGAGTGGTCTCAGCGTGGCGCCGGTGGCGGCCTTTGGCTTTGTGGCGCCGCCGAGCCCCCTGGCAGTGACGGGGAGTCAGCTGGCACTGCCGCCGGGCCAGACCCTGGGCCTTATCGGTGGGGATATTGCCCTCACCGGGGGGATACTCCAGGTGCCCGAGGGGGCCCTTGACGCGGTGGCGGTGGCGGGTCGTGGGCGGGTGGACGCGGCGACCATGGCCGTGGCCGACTTTGCCGCCCTAGGGGCTATTGAGCTTGGGGAAGGCACTGTGGTGGACGTCAGTGGCCCGGCGGGGGGTCGGGTGCGGCTGCGGGCCGAGTCGGCCACGCTGGCCAACGCCACGGTGGCGGCGGCCACGGGGGATGGTGTGGGCCAGGGGATCGATGTCCAGGTGCGGGGTCCCTTGACCCTGGGTCTGGGGGGCCGGCTGGTGGCCGAGGTCCAGGGGGCTGGAGCCGGTGGCCCCCTTAGGGTCGAGGCGGGGCAGTTGCTCATCGACGGTCGGGGCGGTCCGCCCCAAGCCACGGGGCTGTTCGCCGACACGTTGCCCGAGCCCACGGGGGGTGGGGGTGGCATTGACTTGGCGGTGGGGGAGTTGGTCATCACCGATGGGGTGGTGAACTCCCAGGCCTTTGGCGCTGGGCTGGGGGGCGATGTCAGTATCAACGCCCAAGGGGTGGCATTGACCGCTACAGCCATAGACCCCCAAGCCATCTCTACTGCCGTGGGGGTGAATACCACAACCCTGTCCTTGGGTGATGGTGGCGACCTCAATGTGACCACCGAGACCCTGACCATCGCCGGGCGGGCGGGCCTGTCCGCCGGCAGCTCAGGTCCCGGGGTGTCGGGCAACATCTCCGTCACCGCTGGGGATATCGCCATCACTGGCCCGGGCTTCAACATCATGTTTGGCTTCACCGGCGGCATCAGCACTGCGTCGTTTCTCGGCGGCGACGCCGGGGATATCGCCATTGATGTCGGGCGTTTGACGCTGCGGGATGGCAATACCATCCTCGGTGCCGGCGTTGGGGAGAGCGACGGCGGCGACATCACCGTCACCGCAGGGACGTTGCTCCTCGACGGCGGCGATGCCCAAGTGTTGACCGCCATCGCCGCCCCCTCGGCGGGCACGGGGCGCGGTGGTACCATAAGGGTCAGCGCCGAGCGCCTCGAACTCCACAACCGCGGCGGCATCGCCGCCGACACCCTGGGTAGCGGTCCCTCGGGTGATCTGATCGTCGAAGTGGGGCAGGTCCTCATCGACGGCAACGGCACCGACCTCAGCAACGGTACCTCTACCGGGTTGTCGGTGGGGACCTTTCCGGGGAGCACTGGGGTCGGTGGCGACCTTGTTCTGCGGGCCGACCGGGTGGAGATCCGGGACGGGGGCGGCATCAACGCCACGGCCCAGGGCATGGGCACCGCCGGTACCATCACCATCGACACCCAGACGATGGTCATCGACGCCGAAAGCAAAGACGCCCCTACGGTTATCGTCTCCGTCACCCAAGGTGGGGGTCCCGGGGGCGACATCTTCCTCCGCACCGACGGGTTAGAAGTGCGTAACGGTGGGCTAATCATAGCCAACACCGTCGGCGGAGCTCCCGCCGGTGCCATCGCCATCAGTGCCGATCAGATCGACCTCGACGGCGGTACCATCGTCTCCTCGACCTCGGGTTCTGGGGCCGGCGGTGCCATCACCATCAGCGCCCAGGAGCTCAACTTGACGGGCGCCAGCGCCATCCGCTCCAGTGCCGATGAAAACACCTTGGTCACTATCGAAGCTCCGGTGATCGACACCGGCACGGGGTTTGGCCCCGCCGGCGCCATTGCCCTCACCGTCGCCGAGGAGCTGCGGATGGAGGCGGGCAGCGGGGTGTTGGCCCAGGCGGTGGCCTCAGGGGGGGGGAATTTTGCCATCGACGGCGGCAGTGTGGCGCTGAGGGGTGCAGTGGTGGACGCCGCGGTGGCCAGTGGCGTGGAGGGAGGTG
>JBHJHK010000297.1:0-6739 GCA_050330975.1 Candidatus Competibacterales bacterium
CTGCCCCAGACACTCTCCCCCATCACTCCGGAGAAGAGCCTGTAGGGCGGGGATATAATACAAAAAAGCCCCGCCAAAAGCGGGGCCTGGGGCGCCGTTGCCGAATCCCTCAGGCGAGGGCAGCGGTATCGGGAGCAGAAACCTCTGGGATGGGCGCGGGGGCGGAGGCGGGGGTGGGAACGACGGTGATGTACTTGCGCCGCGCTGAACCCTTGACTTCGAACTTGACCGTACCATCCACCAGGGCAAACAAGGTGTAGTCCCTGCCGAGGCCGACGTTGGTGCCCGGATGGAAGCGGGTGCCCCGTTGACGCACCTGGATGTTGCCCGCGGGGACCACCTGGCCGCCGAAGCGCTTGACGCCCAGGCGTTTGGATTGTGAATCGCGACCGTTGCGGCTGCTGCCGCCCGCTTTTTTGTGGGCCATGGCGATGTGCTCTCGTTGATCTGGGGGTTTAGGCGGTGGCCGAAGTGCCGGTGACGCCGGCGTCGATGGCGGTGATTTCCACCTCGGTGAAGGCCTGGCGATGCCCCTGGCGTTTGCGGTAGTGCTTGCGACGGCGGAATTTGATGATTTCTACCTTGGGGTGACGGCCTTGACTCTTGACCAGGGCCGTGACCTTGCCCCCGTCGAGGTAGGGTTGCCCCACCTGGATGCGATCGCCGTCGGCTACCATCAGCACTTGATCGAAGTCGATGGAGGTCCCGGGCTCGACCACGAGCTTTTCAATTTTGAGGGTTTGACCCTGTTGGACCCGGTATTGCTTGCCCCCGGTCCTGATAACCGCATACATGGAGTAATGCTCCGTTGACCTGTGTGCCACAGACGGGTAACGTGCCGATGACCGCTGCCGATTCCGCCGGTGCTGCCTTGTTGAAGAAGCGCGCAATTTTACCCGCTGCCGAACCCCGGGGCAAACGGTGGCGGGCGCGGCTTGCGGCAGCGCCCCCCGGCGAGGTCGACCCGACCAGGTTGACAAGACGCGCCGCAGACTTCTAGGATTTCGATATTTATCAGCACCTAACGACCTACCCTGCGACGACACTTCCTATGGAGATCCACGACGTCCGCGCCCTGGTGGCAGACGACATGGGGGCCGTGGACCGGATGATCTTAGGGCAACTGCACTCGGAAGTGCCCTTAATCAACCAAATCGGTGCCCACATCGTCAGCGGCGGCGGCAAGCGCCTGCGCCCCCTAGTAGTGCTCCTTTCGGCCCGCGCCTGTGGCTATGGGGGGGAGCGCCATATAGACGCCGCCACCATCGTCGAGTTTATCCACACGGCGACCCTGCTCCACGACGACGTAGTGGACGATTCCAAGCTGCGTCGGGGTCGGGAAACCGCCAATGCCCTGTGGGGCAATGCCGCCAGCGTATTGGTGGGGGACTTCGTCTATTCCCGTTCCTTTCAGTTGATGGTCGCCCTGCAGAACATGCGGATCATGGAGATCATGGCGGAGACCACCAACACCATCGCCGAGGGCGAAGTTCTGCAGTTGCTCAACGTCGGCGACCCCGACACCAGCGAACAGCGCTACCTCGACGTCATCTTGAGCAAAACCGCCAAGTTGTTCGAGGCCGCCGCCCGCTTGGGGGCGGTGCTCGCCCAGCGGCAATCCGAGGAAGAGCAAGCCTTAGCCCACTACGGCCGCCACCTGGGTACGGCGTTTCAGCTAGTGGACGACGTGTTGGACTACAGCGCCGACAGCCAGACCTTGGGTAAGAACGTCGGCGATGACCTCGCCGAGGGCAAACCCACCTTGCCGTTGATCTACGCCATGGCCCACGGCAGCCCCGCCCAGCGCCAGCTGATTCGCAGCGCCATTCAGCAAGGGCAACGCCAGGGGGTAGACGAGATCATTGCGGCCATTGAATCCTGTGGCGCAATCTCCTACACTTTAGACCTTGCCAAACGGGAAGTCGCAACGGCAGTGGGGCATTTAAAGGCCATTCCCCCCTCCAACTACCACACCGCTTTGGTACAGCTTGCCGAATTTTCCGTAGCGCGCAATCACTGATCTCAAACGGGGTGTAGCTCAGCCTGGTAGAGCACTGCCTTCGGGAGGCAGGAGTCGCACGTTCAAATCGTGTCACCCCGACCATATTTCTTATTACCTCAGTCCAATACGCCTCCAAAATTATCCCCCCCTGGAGATATCAACCCAAGGCCCGCCGCACGGCTTGGGCGAGATTCTCCAGGCTGGTGGGCTTCATGAGGTGGATATCGTCTGGCCCCAGACCGCCATTTTGAAGGACGATTTCCGTGGGATAACCCGAGACGAAGATCACGGGTAACTGGGGATAATCGACCCGCAGCTGTTGGGCCAGCTGGGGACCTTGGATTGCCCCCGGCATGACTACGTCGGTCATCACCAGATCTACGGCTCCAGCCGCCACGGCCTCCCGGGCGGCTGCGCCGTTGTCCACCGCCGTCACGGCATAGCCCAGACTCTGCAGCTGGCGCACCAGGACCTTGCGCACCCTTTGGTCGTCCTCGACCACCAAGACGCGCTCCCCGCCCCGGGGAGGAGAGGCGACCCGCGGCGGCTGGATCGCTACTTCGCCGTCGACCGCGGCGGGAAAATACAGCTTGACGGCGGTTCCCAACCCCACCTCGCTGTAAATCTCCATGCTCCCCTGTGACTGTTTGACAAAACCGTAGACCGTGGAGAGCCCTAAGCCCGAGCCCTGACCGGGAGCCTTGGTGGAAAAAAATGGCTCAAAGACCCGCTGGCGCACCTCTTCAGACATGCCGTGACCGGTGTCGCTCACCGTCACCAGGACAAAGGGTCCGGGTTCTATATCCTCGTTGTGACTGGCGATATAGTCCTGGTCGAGGTGGACGTTGGCGGTTTCAAAAGTCAATTTTCCCCCCTGGGGCATGGCGTCGCGGGCGTTGAGGGCCAGGTTCAACAGGGCGTTCTCCAGTTGGGTCCGATCGAGTTGGGCTGGCCACACGCCCCCGGGGCAAAGCCGCTCGACGGCGATGGTCTCGGGGAGGGTGCGCTGCAACAGACGGTCCAACTCGTCGATCACGTGGTTGACATTGACCACGGCCGGCTGGAGCTGGGAGCGGCGCCCAAAGGCCAAGAGCTGATGGGTCAACGCGGCGCCCCGCTCGGCGGCTTCCAGGGCTTCCCCCACCAGCTCCTCGGCCTCAAAGCCCCCCTCGCCCTGGGCGAAGAGTTCCAGATTGCCCCGGATGATGGCCAACAAGTTGTTGAAGTCATGGGCAATGCCCCCCGTCAACCGGCCGATGGCCTCCAGCCGTTGGGCCCGATGGTAGAGGGCTTGACTCTTGGCCAAAGCCTCCTCGGTGGCCACTTGCTGGCTGATGTCGAAGGCCAGGGTGTTCCAGCAAACGGCGCCATCGGCCAAATGTCCTGGGCGCCCCCTGACTTCGAGCCACTTCTCCTTTCCCGAAGGCGTCCTCAGGCGAAAGCGACGGGTCCAAGCCACCCCCTGGCGGGCCGCCTCATCGCGGGCGGTCCGCACCCCGGCAATATCTTCGGGGTGCACCATCGCCCAGCGCCGCTGGGGATTGGCTTGCAACACCTCGAGGGGAAGCTCCCAAAGATCGGAGCAGTTGGGACTCAGGTATTCCATCTCTTCGCGGCCATCGCCGTGCTGGATGTAGCGCCAGATGGCCCCAGGGACATTGGCGGCCATGTCGGCAAAGCGGCGCTCGCTGGCGCGCACCGCCTCCTCCGAGCGGCGCAGGGCGCCGATGTCATTGCTGATCCCCACCACCCGCACCACCTGGCCTCGGTGGTCGCAAACCCCCCGGGCGTTGGTCTTTAGGTGGCGGGTGTTACCGTCCCGGACTGCGATGCGAAATTCCAGCTCGACGTCGCCGCCAGTCGCCAAAAGGCGTTGCAGCCCCCGCTCCACGGAGACCCTATCGTCGGGGTGGATGGCCGCGCACCAGGCCGCCAAGGGGGTTTGGTTCACTCCCGCAAGGCCGTACAGGCGACACAACCCCTCGTCCCACAGGATTTGGTCATTAGTTGGGTCGTAGTCCCAAACCCCCAGGCCCGCCGATTTGACGGCGAGTTGCAGGCGCTCTTGGAGGACCTGGACCGCGCGGGCCCTTTGGCCCATGACCAGGGCATAGTGGACAAAAGCGCCGATGATCACCGTGGATGCGGTGTTGGCCAAGGCGATGAGGGGCAACCAATGGCTCAACCAGTGGTTCGCCCGGACGGAATCGGCGATGAGGAAAAACATCAAGGCCGCCCCCAGAATGCCCAGGAAGGACAAGACCACCACCTGGCACCCGGTGATTGGCGACGAGGGTACCGACCTTCGCCAGTGGCCGTACGCCGCCCCCAGGGCGCCGTAGACGAAATAGGCGATGACCCCGGAAAACACCAGGGGCCCGGCGACCAACAACCGCCCCGTGGCCCCGAGGGCAGCGGCGACGAGGGCCGCCACCGGTCCCCCCAAAAATCCGGCGAACAACAAAGGCCCCCCCCGGGCGTCCAACACGGCACCGTCGGCGGTGTAGACCGGCAGCAGGCTCACAAACAGGGCCGTAGTCCCGAAGAGCAGGCCGAGGCCGAGGGCTCGATGGACGCTTTGACCACGGAGCCCCGCCGCATTTAGCACCGCAAAGACGGCGAGGCCGGCGAGGGTCAATAGACCGGCGTTTTGCAGCAAGGCGAGGAGCATGGGCCGGGAACCGGATCAATTGGGGTGGCGTACAGCCCATGATAAGCCCTAACACGGCCCCATAAACCCCAACACCACCTCCGGGACTGGGGACGACATCGCGCTCCCGGCGGTGGGCGGCTACCCGGCGTCGTTGAGATGACAGGCCGACCAGTGCCCCGGGGCGATTTCCCGGCGCGCGGGCCGCTCTCGGCGACAGCGGGCCGTGGCGTGGGGACAGCGGGGATGGAAGGCACAGCCCGGCGGCGGCGCCAACGGCGAGGGAATCTCGCCGCGGATGGTGGCAAAGCGCCGCCGCCGCTGATCCAAGCGCGGTACTTCCGCCAACAGCGCCTGGGTGTAGGGGTGATTGGGGGCGGCAAATAACGCCTCGGCGGGGGCCTGTTCGACGATACGTCCCAGGTACATGATCGCCACCCGGTCGGCCAGGTGTTCCACCACCGCCAAATCGTGGCTGATGAACAGATAGGTCAGCCCCAAATCCCGTTGCAGCTCGGCAAATAAATTGAGAATCTGGGCCTGGATCGACACGTCCAAGGCGGCGACGGCCTCGTCGCAGACCAAAAAGCTGGGTTTGACCGCCAGGGCCCGAGCGATGCCGATGCGGCTGCGTTGACCGCCGGAAAACTGGTGGGGATAGCGGTGCTTGAGGGTCGGGTCGAGACCCACCCGCACCAGCAATTGGTCGACGTAGTCGCCGAGCTCCCGGGCGGTGACGATACCGTGGACCCGGGGCGCCTCGCCAATAATCGAAGCCACCTTGAGGCGGGGATTGAGGGAGGCAAAGGGGTCTTGGAAAATCATCTGCACATCCAAAAAGGCCCGGCGCCGGGCCGCCCCTTGGAGGGCGGTGACATCGCATCCCCGATAGATCAAGTGCCCCGCCGTGGGGGGTAAGATCCCCGCCACCAACCTTCCCAGGGTGGACTTGCCACAGCCCGATTCCCCCACCAAGCCCACCACCTCCCCAGGGGCGACGGTCAGGTCCACCGCCTCCACGGCGTAAACGGTCTGCTCGGCCACCGAAGCCCCCAGGCGCTGGGCCAAGCGGGCGGCGAAGTCCAGGGATTTGACAAAGCGCTTGGTGAGACCCCGAGCCTCCAATAGGGGCCGGCTGGCAGCTGCGCCGTGCGGTTGAGCCGTGGCCATTACGCCTCCCGAGGGACTGGGTCCAGGTGGGGAAAGTGGCAGCGAACCCGCCGCAACCCAAAGGTCGCCAGGGGCGGGGCCGTGTCACAGCGCTCCTGGGCCCTGGGACAGCGCACCTTGAAGGCGCAACCCGGGGGCAAATGGAGCAGCGATGGGGTCATCCCGGGGATGGGGGTCAGGGGCTCACCCCGGGACCGCCCCCCCGGCACCGAGGCCAGCAACCCTTTGGTGTAGGGGTGTAAGGGGCGGTCGATGACGTCGTCCACCGACCCCTCCTCGACGATCTTGCCGGCGTACATCACCGCAATGCGATCCGCCAAGCCCGCCACCACCGCCAGATCGTGGCTGATCCACAGCAGTGCTGTGCCGTGGCGGCGGCAGAGGCCTTGGACCTCGGCCAAGATCTGGCCCTGGATGGTCACATCCAAGGCCGTGGTGGGTTCGTCGGCCAGCAACACCTCGGGGCGGTGGAGGAGGGCGATGGCGATGGCGATGCGCTGGCGCATGCCCCCCGACAGTTGGTGGGGATAGGCCAACAGTCGAGCCTCGGGGTCGGGAATCCCCACCTGCCCCAGGGCGTCCCGGGCCCGCCGCCAGGCCTCGCGGCGGTCCTTCACCCCGTGGGCCCCCAGGGTCTCGGTGAGCTGGGTGTCGATGCGCAACACCGGGTTGAGGGGCATCATGGGATCTTGGAACACCATGGCGATGCGCACCCCCCTAAGGCGCCGCCACTGGGCGGCCGTGGCCTCCACCAAGTTTTGGCCCCGGTAGCGGATGGCCCCGGCGACGATGCGCCCCGGGGGATCCACAAAACCCATGATGGAATAACCCGTCACCGACTTGCCCTATCCCGACTCACCCGCCACGCCCAATTCCTCTCCTGGATAGCTGGCTAAGCTAACACGGACCCGGGCATT
>JBHJHK010000298.1:0-16498 GCA_050330975.1 Candidatus Competibacterales bacterium
AGGCGTGTACCTGGTGCATGGCGTTGATCTCTGATGCGCTAGCCGATGACCCAAACTATACACCTTCGCCAAATCAATGTATATACATATATACACTATTTTTGCGGTGGACCCAAAAAAAGCGAGGTCAGCTCGGGGCTCGACCTCGCGGTGGGGTTCGCGGTTGGGGATGGGCTCCCTCAGCGCCGTGGATGGCGCCGGGGAGCTGTAGTGCTCAGGACGCCTTGTTGCGGGCGGCCACCTCAGCGATGACCGTCTCGGCGACGTTAGGGGGGCAGGGGGCGTAGTGGGAGAACTCCATGGAGAACTGGCCCCGACCCGAGGTCATGGTGCGCAGATCGCCAATGTAGCCAAACATCTCACTCAAGGCCACCTCGGCCTTAATCCGCACCCCCGTGGGGCCGGCCTCCTGGGACTTGATCATTCCCCGGCGCCGGTTGAGGTCGCCGATGACATCCCCCACGTGGTCTTCGGGGGAGAACACGTCCACCTTCATGATGGGTTCTAGGAGCTGGGGACCGGCCTTGGGCATGGTCTGGCGATAGGCGGCCCGGGCGGCGATCTCAAAGGCCACCGCCGAAGAGTCCACCGGGTGGTAGGCGCCGTCCATGAGGGTGACCTTGAAGTCTAGGCAGGGGAAGCCCGCCATGACCCCCTTGTCAATGCTGCCGGCAAAGCCCTTTTCGATGGCCGGCCAAAACTCCCGGGGGACGTTGCCGCCGGTGACCTTGGATTCAAAGGCAAACCCCGAGCCGGGCTCGCCGGGCTCGATGACGTAGTCGATCTTGCCGAACTGACCGGAACCACCGGTCTGCTTTTTGTGGGTGTAGCTGTCTTCCATCCGCCGGGTAATGGTCTCCCGGTAGGCCACCTGGGGCTTGCCCACCACCACTTCCACCTTGTGGGTGCGCTTGAGGATATCCACCTTGATGTCCAAGTGGAGCTCCCCCATGCCCTTGAGGATGGTCTCGCCACTGTCTTGGTCGGTCTCCACCCGGAAGGAGGGGTCCTCGGCGATCATTTTGCCCAAGGCGATCCCCAGCTTCTCGGCGGCGCCCTTGTCCTTGGGGGCCACGGCGATGGAGATTACCGGATCCGGGAACACCATGGGTTCCAGGGTGGCGGGTTCCTTGGGGTCGCACAGGGTGTGACCGGTCTGGATGTTCTTCAAACCCACGATGGCGACGATATCCCCGGCCTGGGCGGAATCCACCTCCTCCCGAGAATCGGCGTGCATCTCCACCAGACGGCCGATACGCTCGGTCTTGCCGGTGGCGGTGTTGAGGATGTTGTCCCCCTTTTGCAGCTTGCCCGAGTACAGCCGGGTAAAGGTCAAGGCGCCGTAGCGGTCGTCCATGATCTTGAACGCCAAGGCCCGCAGGGGCTTGTTCACATCGACGGTGGCTACCTGGCCGGTCTCGTTGCCCTCTAGGTCCACCTCGGGCTGGGGCTCCACCTCGGTTGGGTTGGGGAGGTAGTCCACCACGCCGTCGAGAACCAACTGCACGCCCTTGTTCTTAAACGACGAGCCGCAGAAGGTAGGGAAGAAAGACAGGTTGATGGTGCCCTTGCGGATACAGTGCTTGATGGTGTCGATATCGGGCTCCTCGCCCTCGAGGTATTTTTCCATCACCTCGTCGTCTTGCTCCACCGCCGTCTCGATGAGCTTCTCCCGCCAGGACTCGACGTCGTCCACCATGTCGGCGGGGACGTCGGTGATTTCATATTTCAGCGGATCGCCGGAATCATCCCACACCCAGGCCTTGCGGGTGAGCAAGTCCACCACGCCCTTGAACTGGTCTTCGATGCCGATGGGCAACACCATCACCAGGGGCCTGGCGGCGAGGACGTCTTCTACTTGCTTCACCACCCGGTAGAAGTCGGCACCGATGCGGTCGAGCTTGTTGACGTAGATGATCCGCGCCACCTCGGAGTCGTTGGCATAGCGCCAGTTGGTCTCCGACTGGGGCTCTACGCCGCCGGAACCGCAGAACACCCCGATGCCGCCGTCCAACACCTTGAGGGAGCGATAGACCTCGATGGTGAAGTCCACGTGGCCGGGGGTATCGATGATGTTGAGGCGATGGTCGTTCCAAAAGCAGGTGGTGGCAGCCGACTGGATGGTGATGCCCCGTTCCCGCTCTTGGTCCATAAAGTCGGTGGTCGCTGCCCCTTCGTGGACCTCACCGATGCGGTGGATCTTGCCGGTGAGCTTCAAGATGCGCTCGGTGGTGGTGGTCTTGCCAGCGTCGACGTGGGCGAAGATTCCAATGTTGCGATATTTGGTGATGTCTTTCATAAGAACTCTCGTTCAACTGTCCTACAGATATGGCTGACCACCCTCAAACGACGCAAAGACTTAAGGGGCAAGGGAAGGAGACTCAGCGCCGTCCGACGAGCCGGCGAGGGGTTGGGAGTTTCGGTTGCGGGAAGTGCGCGCGCGAAACCGCGGTGCGGCCTGGATCATACCTCTAAGGGAGACGATTTAAAATCCCTTTGACAAGATTGCAAGGCAAATGATCTTCCCCGGGGGGCAAACGGGGCGTCCCTTGCTTCAAAGGCTAGTTCAGGGGCATTTTTGCCGAGATTGCCCTTGCAAATTGCTAGCTAGGAGCTAGTTTTGGTCTCCATGCTGCCCTTTCAAGGGGTGGGCCGCGGGACCCAACCACGACAAATGCAACCAAAGGAGGGACCATGGGACCCTTGAGGGGTATCAAGGTCATCGAGCTGGGGCAACTCATCGCCGGGCCGTTTTGCGGCCAGTACTTGGCCGACTTCGGCGCCGAGGTGATCAAAATCGAGCCCCCGGGCGTCGGTGATGCCATGCGCCAGTGGGGCAATGTCCGCATAGACGGTCGCACCTTGTGGTGGCCCATCATCGCCCGCAACAAGCAGTCGGTGACCCTGGACCTGCGCCAAAGCCAAGGTCAAGCCATCCTCAAACAGCTGGCGGCCAAGGCCGATATTCTGGTGGAGAACTTCCGCCCCGGCACTCTGGAGCGCTGGGGGTTGGGCTTTGAGACGTTGTCGGCGGTCAACCCCGGGTTGATCATGGTGCGGGTGACGGGCTACGGCCAGACCGGGCCCTATGCCCAGCGGGCGGGGTATGCCTCGGTTGGGGAGGCCTTGGGGGGGTTGCGCTATCTGTCGGGCTTTCCCGATCGCCCGCCGTCGCGAGCGGGGATTTCCCTGGGAGACACCTTGGCTGGCCTCCACGGCGCCTTGGGGGCGTTGATGGCTCTCCAACACCGTCACGCCACGGGCAAGGGCCAGGTGGTGGATTGTGCCATCTACGAGTCGGTGCTCGCGGTCATGGAGAGTTTGATCAGCGAGTACCACAAGGGGGGCTATGTCCGGGAGCGATCGGGGAGTTTCCTCAAGGGTCTCGCCCCCTCCAACGTCTACCCCACCCGCGATGGCTCCATTGTCATCGGCGCCAACCAAGATACGGTGTTCCGTCGGCTGTGCCAGGCCATGGAGCGCCCTGAACTAGCCGACGACCCCCGCTACCGGGACCACGCCGCCCGGGGAGAGCACCAGACGGAGCTCGATGACCTCATCGGCCAGTGGACCCAAACCCAAGGGATCGCCGAGCTCGTAGAGCGCCTCGCCCATCACGGTGTGCCGGCGGGCCCCCTCTACCGGGCGCCGGAGATGTTGGCCGACCCCCATTTTAAAGCCCGCGACGCCATCACCTACATCGAAGACCCCCACCTAGGAGAGGTGGCCATGCAGAGCCCCTTCCCCCAATTGTCGGAATCCAAAGGAGCTGTACACCACACGGGGCCCGCGCTTGGAGAGCACACCGAGGCCGTGCTCCAACAATGGTTGGGGATGGACGCCCCGGCCATCGCCGCTTTGCGGCAACGGGGAGTGGTGTAGTGGCCGTTGAGGCGTTATTTTCCCCAGCGGCTCGCCAACGTCCTAGCTTGACCGCACCATGGGTCGGCGGGATGGGGGATTGCAGATGCCGACCGCAGCCAGAGGTCTCGATAGGGCGCCATTTTTGCTCATCACGGGGCTT
Organism: Candidatus Competibacterales bacterium; assembly: GCA_050330975.1. Lineage (GTDB taxonomy): Bacteria > Pseudomonadota > Gammaproteobacteria > Competibacterales > Competibacteraceae > JBHJHK01. Next base: position 4,025 of record JBHJHK010000298.1, read on the forward strand.
GGGGAAAAAAGCTTTGCTTTGCAAAACCTAAACGCGGAACTCCAGAACTCAAAGGATATTGGGGCGACGATGTCACGCCCTAGATCGCACACACACCTTTTGGGACACCGAAAATTAGGTCATGAAGAAGATCAAGCGGACAGCGGTTGAGCCTTTGCACCCCACGACGGTGATGTCCACGGCGTTGATCGGCTTACAGCTAACCCCGCCTCCCATGACGGGGGATACCTTCAAGGACCGCTTGGTTTAGATGACCTGCAAGCGATCCTGCCAGGGGGGCGATTATCTCTCCAAGCCCTCATCCACCTCACCAGGGGTAAACCGCCTTGACTGGCGGGAAGTCATGGGGAAGGTAAGAAGCCAGTTCAGCATGGCCGGTGGGTAGCGCCTGCGTCACAACAGCCTTGCAGGGTGTGGGGCAGCTGGATTGGAAAAATCTATCTTTTGATAGATAGAGATTGACGCCTGCTGTCGAGGTGATATGATCTACCCATCGATAGGGCAGCGGGCCGCGAAGGGTGAGAAAAGTGATGCCAGGCCCGAAAGATAGCTGCAAATAGCCGTGGAACGGGCAATGTTGCATACCAGCACACAGTTGCCTTTTTATTTGACTGCAATGTCTATCTATTGATAGATAAATTCATAGGAAAGCAAACCATGACTGCACAACGCACCAAAGCTTTGATCGTCGGCGGATCCTCTGGCATGGGCCTGGAAACCGCCAAGCGCCTCCTCGCCCAGGGCAACACCGTCCTCATCCTTTCCCACCGGCAAGCGTCCCTCGACAGCGCCAAGCAGCAGCTGGAAACCGAAGTCGGCGTTAGCGTCGAAACCGCCCTAGTAGACCTCTACGACGAGGCCCAGGTGAACGAATTCATCGCCCACATTCGAACCGACAAAGACCACATCAAGTACCTGGTCAACGCCGCCGGCTACTTCAGGCCGGTGAGCTTCCTCGAGCACACCCCAGCGGACTACGACACCCAGCTGGACATCAATCGAGCCTTTTTCTTCATCACCCAAGCGGTGGCGGAGAACATGAAAGCCCATGGTGGCGGCGCCATTGTCAACATCGGTTCCATGTGGGCCCACCAGGCGGTGAAAGCCACGCCGTCCTCGGCTTATTCCATCCAAAAAGCGGGGCTCCACGCCTTTACCCAGCACTTGGCCATGGAACTTGCCGACTACGGGATCCGCGCCAACGCCGTGGCACCGGCGGTGGTTCTCTCCACCATCTACAAGTCGTTTATCGAGGAAGACAAGATCAAAGACACCCTGGCGGGCTTCAACGGCTTCCACCCCCTGGGGCGCATCGGTACCCCTGGGGATATTGCCAACGCCATCGAGTTCTTGCTCTCCGATAAAGCCAGCTGGATCACAGGGGCCATCGTCGACGTCGACGGCGGCGTCATGGCGGGGCGCAACTAGAAATGACAGGCAACTTTTGGCGGAAGAAAGCTCGATAATGCCGTTTAAGGTGAAACTTGCCACCGCACTGCCGCGCCGTCCTCGCCGACACTTAGGCCATAGTTGCCGCAAAGCTCCACATCCACCAGGGGGACTCCCCCCGGACTGGCCTGAGGGGCGAGGGCGGTGCGCCAGGATTCACCGCCATCAAAACTCAGCGCTAAGTTCCCCTGGGCGCCCCCCCCCAGCACCATGGTTCCCTCCAACGCCAAGCTGGCGGCGTAGGGAGCCGCCTCCGGGGAGTCGAGACAGCCCAGGCTCTGCCCTAGGGGCAAAGTAAAGCGGCAAAAGCCTGGCCAGCGCCCGCCGCTGTGGATCAAGCGCTCGCCGTGGGCCGCGACGACGGCGCCCACCCCCACCTCGATGGTGAATTCCCCCAACAACTCCCCCGCAGGCGACCAGCGCTTTACCGTTCCCGTCGTGCCCACGGATACCCACCCCTGGGGGTCGCCGTCCACGGCGAGCAGGGCAAATTCATCGGCCTCAAGGGCTTGGGCGATGTCGTCGCGCCACTGCCAGAGGATCAGTTGGCCGTTGCGCAGCCCCAGGGCGACGCTGTCACCCTCTGGGCTCAAAGTGGCATCGACAAAGGTGGTGCCCCCTGGGACACGCTCGGCGCGGGAGTGTCCATCGGCTAGGTCGTAGATGACGGCGGATTGGGGTGTCACCCCCAGGGCTAGCCCCGCGTCTGGGGCGACCTCTAGGGCGATTAAATTGGGGAGGGGATCAGGGGTGCGGGCCAGGGGCTCGAGGGTTGCCAAGGACCAGGTTTCAAAGCCCGCCGCGGTGGCCAGCAAGGCGCGGTTGGCGTCGATACAGGCCACGGCCGTGGCCTCGGCGGCGAGGGGGAGGGGCGTTCCCTCAATGGCTACAACCCCCTCCACAGCCCCAACGGCCAACAACGCTCCGCTGAGTCCAATGGGCCACCCGGGGGTCATGCCCATCAGCCGTTCAGTCCGGCCTGGAGGCGTTGGCGGACTATGGAAGCGGCTTCGCCCTTGGTGATGCTGCCGTCGCCGTTGCGATCCAGCCCCGAGTTTTGCCGATAGGCCAGGCTACCCTGGCCAAACAAAGTGTGGTCCGAGGGCTGGCCAATGGCGGCGGGGTAGAACACCGCCATGTAGGCATCTTCGACACTATCCATCCGCCCGGCGTAGGGGCTCAGATACTGTTCCACCACGTCCAGTTGTTGCTCGGGGGACATGGCGGCCAATTCCTCCGTGGAAGTCCCCAAGCCCCGGGCCGTGGAGGGCAAGAACTGGATCAGGCCCGTGGCGCCGCTGGCGGGGTTTTCAATGGCGGGGTCAAAGGTTCCACCGGTCTCAAAGTGCATCACCGCCATGAGGTGATTGGGATCCATCCCCAACCGCTCGGCCACCCCTTCCACCTTGCGGGCGAACTCCGGGCTCACCTGGTCTGAATAGATCAGATTGCCGTCGTAGGGGGCGTTGTCCAGCGCAGGCGTCTCGGCGGGGGCCTCGGCGGCGGGGGCCGCGGGGTCGGCTGGGGCGGGACCATCGACGGTGGGAGTCTCAGACGCGGCCTGCCCACCTTCGGGGATATTGAGGGTCTGTCCCGGGTAGATCAGGTCTGGATTGTCGACCTGGGGATTGGCGTCGATGAGGTCTTGGAGGGGGACGCCGTACTGGCTGGCCACCTCTCCCATGGTGTCCCCCAGGGCCACCTCGTGGGTTTTGCCCGCGTCCCCGGGGCTGCCGCTTGCCGGGGCGGCGCCAGACGTGCTGGGGTTGTTGCCGACGTTGGGGCGGGGAATGTTGAGGGTCTGGCCCGGGTAGATGAGGTCGGGGTTTTCGACCTGGGGGTTGGCCTTGAGCAGATCGTCCAGGGCGACGTCGTTGCGTCGGGCGATGCCGCCCATGGTGTCACCGGGCTTGACGGTGTATTCCCCGGCGAGGGCTCGCTCAAAGTGCTCGGCGGCGGTGTTAAGGGCCGCCGTGCCCTCCCCGTCGGGGCGCTGGACGGGACGGTCTAGGGCGGAGGTATTGATGGCGTCGCCGGCGTTGTGGCTGTCTTGACGGTCTACGGTGGTGCCGCTCATGGGGGTAGCTCCAGGGTTGGTCCATCGACCACAGCCGCTACAACAAACCCCAAAACGACAACGTCACTCCCATAACCAGTTTGCAAGCTCAAGAACAACTGGCTATGGATAGTCATTTTGCGGTTTTGGGCGTGTTGCGCTGTGGGTACACACCAGTAAGTACGCCGCAAAACATACCACGCCCCCTGACCCCTCAAAAACGGTGGCAGTACCCTTGACTTGACGAAGATTTTTGGGAGCAGATGAGACTGGGGCGACGCCTCAAGTGGGGTGCCCGTCCAATACCGTCGCCACCACGGGCACATCTTTGAGGGCCAGGGGATCGACGGCCAGGGGATCTTGGGCCAGCAGACAAAAATCGGCCCGTTTGCCGGTTTGAATCGAGCCCACCTCATGGTCCAGCTTGAGGACATAAGCCGCCCCCAAGGTGATGCAATGGAGGGCGTCGGCCACACTGATTTGCTGAGCCGTGCCCAGTTGGCGGCCGTTTTCCGTTATCCGGTTGACGGCGCACCAGGCGGTGAATAAGGGCGCCATGGGGGTCACCGGTGCATCGGAGTGGATGGCAAAGTAGGGCCCCAAAATCTCCAGGGCGTCGCGACAGGCATTCATCCGCCGGGCGCGGTCGGGGCCCAAGGTTGTGGTCCAGTGAATATCGCCAAAGTAGTAGAGGTGGTTGGCGAACAGGTTGACCTTAATGCCCAAGGCGGCCATGCGCAAAAACTGGGCCCGGTCTGCCAACTGGGCGTGCTCGATGACATGGCGATGGTCGGCGACGGGGTGATGGCGCAGGGCGGCTTCGATGGCGGCGATGGTCAAAGCTGAAGCGGCGTCGCCGTTGGCGTGGATATGGGTTTGAATTCCCGCCCGGTGGAGGGCTAGCAAAGCGGCGTAGAAGTGCTCTTCGGTCATGTTGAGGATGCTGTGATCCTCTCCGGTGAGATAGCCCGGCCACTTGAGCTTGGCGGTGAAGCCCTGGATGGCGCCGTCGGTGAACAGCTTGGCCCGGCCAAAGCGCAGCTTCGCCGTGGAACGGGCCTTGAGGGCTTGGAGGCGGCGGACCTCGGCCTCGGGGGTGTCGCGCATGGCGTTCATGGCCGGGACATAGCGACAGGGGAAGTCGGCCTCGGCCACCACGTCCTCCAGCATGTCCACCTCGTCGGCGTCGAGGTTGGCGAACAGATCCGCCACGGTGGTCACCCCACAGTCCCGGGCGACGCGGCCATAGGCCCGCACGCCGTCGGCGTCCCCCATGTCGCTGAACTGGACTTTGGCCAGCGTCATCACCGGTTCCATGGCGTCGAACTCCTGGAGTTCGCCGTTGGGCTGGCCAGTGTGGTCCCGCGCGATCCCTTCGATGTTGCTGCCGCGCTCGATCCCCGCCGCCCCCAGCGCCGTGGAGTTGGCGGTGAGGAGGTGGCCGTTGGAGTGGAGCACCACCACCGGCCGGGTGGTGGACACTTGATCCAGGTGGTGGCGGTCGAGGCGGCGCCCGGGGACGAAGTTGGGATCGAAGCCCCAACCCACCACCGGTTGGTCGCTGGGGGTAGCGGCGGCCACTTCCCCCAGGCGCTCCACTAGGGCCTCGTTGGAAGGCACCCCCGGCCAGGTCTGGCCGTCGGGATCGCGGCGGGCGTAGTGGCCACAGTAGGTGTAGCGCCAGATACCCCCGGCAAATACGTGGGCGTGGGCTTCCACCAAACCCGGCACCATGACGCAATCGGCAAAGCGGTTGTCCACCCGGCCACCGCCCCAGGGGTTGGCGCAGTCCGCGTCCCCCACCGCCAAGATGCGGCCGTCCCGCACCGCCACATGGGTGGCCTCGGGACAGTTGCGGTCCATGGTCAAAATTTGGCGACAGCGGAACAGGGTGATGGCGGACATGGCGGCATGGGCGGGCAGGGGGTCAGGCCCTGAGATCTAGCAGCGCTCCGCCGAGTCGTCAAGGCCTGGTGCGGCGATGACGCCTCAAAGCAATCCTCGCTCCTCCAACACCTTGCGGGCCACCCGAAAGCACTCCAACCCCTGGGGCACGCCGCAATAAATCCCCACCACGTGGATGATGGCGCGGATTTCCTCTTTGGAGACGCCGTTGTTGAGGGCGCCGCGGCAGTGGATTTCCCACTCGTGCATCTTGCCCAGGGCGCCGATCATGGCCAGATTCATCATCGACCGGGTCTTGGCATCGATGGTGGCATCATCCCAGCCAAAACCCCAACACCAGGCGGTCATGGCCTGTTGGAAGGGGCGGGTGAAATCGTCGGCGGCGGCCAAATTGGCCTCCACGTACTCGGCCCCCAAGGTCCCCTTGCGCTGGGCTAAGCCCTTGGCAAACAAATCGTCGTCCACGGTGTTCTCCCTCAGCTTTTGCCGGTCGACGCCAGTTTGATGGCGATGTTTTTGGTCTGGACGTAGTTGCCCAGGGCTTCGCGACCCTTCTCCCGGCCGTAGCCCGAGCGGCCATAGCCGCCAAAGGGGGTCTCGACACCGCCAGCGTACCATTCGTTGACAAACACTTGGCCCGCTCGCAGGTCCCGGGCCACCGCCATGGCCCGGTCCAGATCCCGGGTAAATACCCCCCCCACCAGGCCATAGGGGGTACCGTTGGCCATGGCCACGGCCTCGAGGTCCCCGGCAAAGGGCAGCACCGCCAGTACGGGTCCAAAGACCTCGGTCTGGGCCAGGGTCGAGGTGGGGGCGACTTGGGTGAAGACCGTGGGCTCGTAGAAACACCCTGGCCGGTTGAGGCGATGGCCGCCGCTGACGGCCACGGCCCCTTCGCTCTGGGCCGTGGCGCACAAGGCGGCCACCCGCTCCAATTGGGGCTCGGAGATCAATGCCCCCATGTTGGGGCCAAAGGCGGGGCGCTCGATGCCCGGGCCCACCGACAGCCCCTTGGCCAGCGCCACTAGGCCCTCGACCACCCGGTCGTGTATATCCCGGTGGACCAACAGCCGCCCCATGGCGGAACACACCTGGCCGGCGTTGAAATAGATCCCCCAGCGGACGCTGGTGAAGAGGTTATCCAGGTCGGCGTCGGGGTAGACAATCGCCGCCGACTTGCCCCCCAGTTCCAGCACACAGGGGACGACGTTGGTCGCCGCCGCTTGGGCAATGCTGATCCCCGTGGCCACGGAGCCTGTGAACACCAGTTGATCGATAGCGCTGTGGGCCGCTAGGGCGGCCCCCGCCCGGGGGCCGAGGCCACAAAGGAGGTTCACCGCCCCCGGAGGCATGGCGGCGGCCTCGGCGGCCCGGGCGAGGTAGAGATGGGTCAACGGATCGAGTTCGGGGGTCTTGACCACACAGGCGTTACCCGTGGCCAGAGCCGGCGCCAAGGAACGGGCGGTCATCTCCAAAGGGTAGTTCCAGGGGATGATCTGGGCTGAGACCCCATGGGGCTCGTAGACGGTAAAGTCAAAATAGCCCCCCCCCAAGGGAATCGAGCGACCCTCTAGGGTTTCGGCTTGGTTGCCGTAGTACTCGAAGTAGCGGGCCGCCCCCTCGATCTCCAAGTGGGCTTCCCACAACGGCTTACCGCTTTCCCGGGTGAGGAGGGGGGCGATGCTGTCCTTGTGGGCCAGGAGGTAATCCCCCATGGCCTTGACTTTGCGCCCCCGGAGGACGGGATTTATGGCTTTGAGGACGCCGCTGTTGACACAGCGCCGGGCGGCGGCCACGGCGCGGTCGACGTCGGCCTCATCGGCGAGGGCTTGCTCGGCGAGCTGTTCCCCCGTGGCGGGATCCTCCACGGCCAACCAACCGCCGCCGCCGTCGACAAAGGCGCCGTCGAGGTAGTTTTGAAAGCGCCAGGGGAGCGCTGCGCTGTCAGCCATCGATGGCCTCCCGCATCCAGCCGTGGAGGACCTTGATGGAGTGCTCCGAGTTGAGGCCCCCCGCGGGGTCGATGACCAAAGGCCCCGGCCGGTAGCCGCGGTTCATAAGGCCCCGCTGGACCGATTCCACCAGGTGGATATCCTCCTCGACGGTGGTGGCCCGGTCCTGGCGGGCCAACTTGCTGATGATTTCGCTATCGGAGCCGTCGACTGTGTACCAGCCCCGCCATACCACCACTTGATCCACCGCTGTGGGTCGCCAGTGGTAGGTGTTGAGGACGTTGCCGGGGTAGACCTGAAATGAGAACAGTGGCCACAGAAACCACGAGGAGTAAACCCCGGCATAGTCGTTGGCCGCCAAATCGATGGCGTAGCTCATTTGCCCGAGGTTTTGACACTCGGTGGTGTGGCGCAGGCAGTAGCCCTGGGGGCGAATGTCATAGGTGGCGGGTTTCACCACCCCGCTGACAAAAGTGGGGTGGTTGCGCCGGCAGTGGTAGCACTCGGAATAGTTTTCGATGGAGATTTTCCAGTTACACGCCTCTGGGATTTCCACCCATTCCAGGGGTTTGAGGTTGTGGATATGGGGTACATGGGCTGTGAGCTCCTCCCGTACCCCGGGGTACCAGGCGTCCATGGGGGCGGCGTCGGGGGAGAGGTTGACAAAGATAAACCCGCCGAGGCACTCCACCTGGACCTGGCTCAAGGAGATCTCCTTGGGCCTGAGGCCGGGAATCGCCTTGAGGTTGGGTCCCGAGCGCAGTTGCCCGGTCAACTCGTAGGCCCAGCCGTGGTAGGGGCAGACCACATAGTTGGCGTTGCCCGTGCCGCTGACCAACTCGTGGGCCCGGTGCTGACAGACGTTGTAGTAGGCGCGAATCTCTCCCTGGTGATCCCGCAGGCAGAACAGGCCCTGGCCCGCCACCTCGAAGGCGAAGTAGTCGCCGGGGTTCTCCACCTGACAGACGTGGCCGGCGTACTGCCAGGTGCGGCTCAACAGACCTTTGAGTTCGCGATTAAAAATCCCGGGGTCGGTGTAGTAGTGGGCGTCGAGGGCGCGGGTGGGCTCGGCATTGGCATCCATACCTCATCCCTCCTCGCTGCCGCCCATGTCGGCGGGGCTGGTCAAGGCTCATCCTCCTTCGTCGTCGCGGTAGAGGCCGAGCGCCCGGCGACGGGCCTGGAGGCGCTCGATGCGGGCGATGGCCTCGGGACTCGCCGCGGCGATCACAAAGGCCATCAGGGTCTCGAGGAGGGCGCTGGCGGCCACCGTCGAGGTGAAAAACTGCGGGGTCTCCGTGGCCACGACCAAGCCGTGTTCGGCGTTGGCCACCAGGGGCGATGCCGGGCTATCGGACAAGCCGATGATGTCGACCCCTTGGTCCTTGGCGATGGCCACGGCCTCTAGGACTTCGCGGCGGTAGGGCTTGAAGGTCAAGGCCACCAGCACATCGCCTCCGCTGGCCTCCGATAGGTCGTCCACGGCCCAATGGCCCTCTTGGGGGATGGCCTGGACCTGGTCTAGGACCATGGCGGCCAGGTAGGCAAAACTCCGCGCCACGCCGTAGTTGATCCCCACTCCCATGACGTAGGTGCGCCGGGCCTCGACGATGGCCTTGGCCGCCGCCCGGAGGCGGGGGACGTCCACCCCGGCCAGGGTCTGCTCCACATTGGTCAATACCCCCGTGGCCATGTCCCCCCACTAGGTCCCCAGGGCATCGTCTTGGGCCATGGCCTGGAGCCAGCGGGCCCGGTCGGGAAAGGTGGCCCCCTGGCGAATCTCGTCGCGAAACGGGGTGCGGAAGTCGTCGAAGCCGCCATAGCCACAGCAGTGGGCCAAACGCACCAGGGTGTTGGGCTTGACCCCGGCGGCGGCGGCCAGCTCCCGCACGGAACTCACCCCCACCAGGGTGGGGTTTTCCACGATGAACACCGCCGCCTTGCGCACCTCCGGCGCCAAGCTGTCCTGGGCCTCGGCCAGGTGGGTCAACAGGGCCTGGGCGTCGGGCCTCTTTTCGGCCAGCTCCTCCAAAGAAAGGCTTGGTACATTTGTGTTGAGCATCGTTGACAGTGGTACAAGTGTTCGGCTAGCTTCGGTATAAATTCCACAGCGTGAATAGTCAAGGGTGGCGGCGTGTCGACAAACCAAACGCAGAAAGTGCCCACCACAGCCCGGGTGGTCATCGTCGGCGGGGGCATCATGGGCTGTGGCCTGGCCTACCACTTGGCCCACGAGGGCTGGCGGGACGTGGTGTTGCTGGAGAAGGCCGAATTGACCTCGGGGTCCACCTGGCATGCCGCCGGCCAGATCACCCAATCCACCTCCCACTTTGGCTTGGCCAAGTGTGTGGCCTATAACATCGACCTCTACGGGGGGGCCCTGGAGGCAGAGACTGGCCAGTCGGTCACCTGGCACGGCTGTGGCTCGTTGCGCTTGGCCTACACCGACCATGAGCTCGACTGGCTGCGCCACACCTTGAGTGTGGGGCGGGCCATGGGCTTTGCCATGGAATTGCTAGATCCCGTGGGCATCCGCCAGCTCCACCCCTTCTATCAACTGGACGGGGTGTTGGCTGCGCTTCACACCCCAGACGATGGCCACGTGGACCCTTCTGGGGTCACCCAGGCGTTGGCCACGGGGGCCCGCCAGTTGGGAGTCAAGATCTTGCGCCGCTGCCGGGCCACGGACATCCAACGACGGGCCAACGGCGAATGGCGGGTGGCCACGGAGGCCGGAGAGATCAACTGTGAACACGTGGTCAATGCCGGCGGCACCTACGCCCGGCAGATGGGGGATTGGTCGGGGTTGACCCTCCCCATGACCTCCATGACCCCCCACTATTTTGTCACCGACACCGTGCCGGAATTTTTGCAGCTGGACATCGAGCTCCCCGTGGTACGGGACGACCGCCAGGTGTCGGGCTACATCCGTATGGAGCAGCGTTCGGGGCTCATCGGCATCTACGAAAAGACCAATCCCAACGCCGTCTGGATCGACCACTGCCCCTGGGGGGCGGAAAACGAACTGTTCACCCCCGACTACGACCGGATCATGCCCTGGCTGGAGAACGCCATGGCCCGGATGCCGGTACTCTCAGAGCTGGGGATCAAGCGGGACGTCCACGGGGCCATTTCCCACCCCCCCGACGGCAATCCCCTCGTGGGCCCGGCCCCGGGGGCCCGCCATTACTGGTGTTGTTGCGGCACCCAGATCGGCATCGGTTGGGGGCCGGGGTTGACCCGGGAACTGGCCCGCTGGATGGTCCACGGGGCGGCGGATATTTCCATGCGGGACTTCGATCCCCGGCGCTTTGGCCCCTACGCCGCCGACCTCGACTGGCAGGTGACCAAGGCCAAGGAAGACTACTGCCTGCGCCACGAGATCCCCTTCCCCCACTTCAACCGCCTCGCCGGTCGGCCCCTAAAGCCCGGCCCCCTCTACGAACGCCTAAAGGCCAAGGGGGCGGTGTTTGAAGAGGTCTACGGCCACGAGCGTCCTCGCTGGTTTGCCGGGGACGGCGTTGCCCAGCGAGACCACTACGGCTTTCGCCGCACGGCGGTCCACGGGCGCGTGGTCCGGGAGGTGGCTGCCGTGCGCCAGGGGGTGGGGCTCATGGATATCTCGGCCTTCACCAAGTTGGAGGTGACGGGGTCGGATGCCGCGGTCTTCCTCGACAAACTGGTGGCCAACCGGTTGCCCCGTCGGGAGGGGCGCATGGTGTTGACCCACGTCCTCAATCGCCGGGGGCGCATCGAAGCGGAGACCACCGTGGTGCGCCTGGGGCCAAATCGCTTTTACCTGGTGTGTGCCGCCTTCTTTGAGCAGCGTCTGGTGGACCACCTCCACCATCACCTCCAGGGTGAAGACGTCGAGGTTCACAACCACTCCACGGCCTGGGCCGCCTTGGCCCTCCAGGGACCTCGGGCCCGCCAGGTGTTGGCCGCCGTCTGCCCCGCGCCCCTGGACAACGCCCACTTCCCCTGGCTGAGCGCCCAGATGATCCCCGTGGCCGATCGGCCCCTGGTGGCGTTGCGGGTCTCCTACAGCGGGGAGCTGGGCTGGGAGCTCCACGGGCCCAAAGAGGCCATGGGTGAGGTCTACGACGCCTTGGAGAAAGCGGGAGAGCCCCACGGCTTGGTGGACTACGGTGCCTTTGCCATGAACGCTATGCGCCTGGAGAAGGGCTTTAAAGGGGCCGCCGAACTCACCAACGAGGTGACCCTCCCAGAAGCTGATGTCATGCGCTTTGTCCGCCTTGACAAGGGGGACTTCGTCGGCAAGGCCGCTACCTTGACCAGCCTGGAGCAGCCCTTGCCCTGGCGCTGCGCCTATCTGGCCATGGACCCCGACGGCGAGGTGGACGGCCACGGTGGCGAGGCGGTGTTGCTCGACGGCCGCCGGGTGGGGGTTACCAGTTCCGTGGCCCATGGGCCCACGGTGGATCAAATCCTGGCCTTTGCCTATCTCGATCCCGTGGCCACCGCCCCCGGCACCGAGCTGGAGGTGGTGATTTTGGGGGAGCCCCGCCGGGCCCGGGTTTTAGGGGCGCCGGCCTACGACCCCGACAACCTCCGCCCTCGGGCGGACGCCCCCTAGCCCCGTGATCGCTTTAAAGCCCATTCCCACCACCATGGCCGCCGTGGTCCTCCACGGCCATGGAGACCTAGATCAACTGGTGTTTCACCCGGATTGGCCGACCCCGCGTCCGGATCCCGGGGAAGTGCTCATCGAAGTGGGGGCCTGTGGCCTCAACAACACCGACGTCAACACCCGCATCGCCTGGTATTCCCGGGGGGTCACCGAGGGCACCACGGGGACGGCCCTGGCGAAGGCCCGGGGGGAAGACGGAACCTGGGGTGGCCATTCCATCGCTTTCCCCCGCATCCAGGGGGCCGATGTGGCGGGTACCGTGGTGGCCCTGGGGGAGGGGGTTGATGGCCAACTCCTGGGGCGGCGGGTGCTGGTGGACCCCTGGTTGCGGGACTGGGACGACCCCTTCGAGGGCGATAAGTGCGGTTACTACGGCTCTGAGTGGGACGGGGGTTTTGCCCAGTACACCGTCGCCCCGATGCCTTGTGTCCACCCCATCGCCAGCGAGGCCAGCGACGCCG
>JBHJHK010000299.1:0-7951 GCA_050330975.1 Candidatus Competibacterales bacterium
AATCTTGGCACCCCCCACCGCAGGTACCCAGTTAGTGCCGGGGGTGGGGGGGGATGCGCCGGGAGGGCGCTGCCGGGGGTTGGTGGCCGAGCTGCCGAAGTGCGAGGCCGGCCTCGCCGACGATCCAGAGCGCCCCACCACCGTCAAAACCCGCTGTATCGGCGGTCACCAGCAGATGCTGCGCATCGACCGCGAGGACACCCAGCCCATTGGCGCTCCCTTGCAAAGCCAACTGCTGGCAGCCGCCTTGGCGGCGCTGCCCCAAAGGGGTGAGGGGATACCTACGGTGGTGCTATCGGACTACGGCAAGGGGGTCCTCCCCCTCGATTTCACCCGAGGGCTCCTGGGTGCCCTGGAGGGGCGGGCCAGGGTCATCGTCGACCCCAAGGGCGACGACTACCGCCGCTATGGTGGCGCCTATGTGGTCACCCCCAACTTGGCGGAGCTCCACGTGGCCACGGGCTGTGGGGTGGAGGGCTACGAGGCCATCGTCGCCGCCGCCAAAGGCCTCATGGATCGCTGTGGTATCGCCAATGTCCTGGTCACCCGGGGGGAGCGGGGGATGACCTTGGTGCCCGGGACGGGGGAGGTGGTGCACATCCCCGCCCGGGCCCAGGATGTGTTCGACGTCTCCGGGGCCGGCGATACGGTGGTGGCGGTCCTCGCCGCCGCCTTGGGATCGGGGGCGCCCTTGGTGGCCGCCGCCCATCTGGCCAACGTCGCCGCCGGTATCGTGGTGGGCAAACTGGGCACCGCCGAGGTGCGGCTGGAGGAACTCCTCCAAGCCCTGTCGTCTCAAGACCGCGATTTTCAGGGGGGCGAGGTGGCCCCCTCCCTGGCAGCGGCGGAGGAAATGGTGGATATCTGGCGGGCCCAGGGGCTCAAGGTGGGGTTTACCAACGGGTGTTTTGATCTCCTCCACCCCGGCCACGTGGCCCTGCTCCACCAGGCCCGAAGGGCCTGTGATCGCCTGGTGGTGGGACTCAACACCGACGCCTCGGTCAAAGGCCTCAAGGGGCCCACCCGGGCCGTACAGCACCAAGGCGCCAGGGCGGCCGTACTCGCCGCCCTGGCCAGCGTCGATCTGGTCGTGTTGTTCGACGAGCCCACCCCCCTGGTCCTGATCCAGCACCTACGGCCCGATGTCCTGGTGAAGGGGGCCGACTACACCATCGATCAAGTGGTGGGGGCCGACGTGGTCCAGCGCCACGGGGGACGGGTGATCCTCGCCGAGCTCATCCCCGACCAGTCCACCAGCCGGCTGGTGGCCAAGATGGCCCAAGGGCCCGCCTCTGGGGTGGTCTCGTGATTGTGGTCACCGGCGGCGCGGGGTTCATCGGCTCCAATCTCGTGGCCCACCTCAGTGCTGGCGCCGACGTGGTGGTGTGCGATAGGCTGCGCTCAAACGATAAATGGCGCAACCTGACGACTGTGGCACCGGCGGATTTTGTCTACCCCGAACAGTTGTTTGACGCCCTGGCCCACTATCGAACCGCCATCACCTCCGTGATCCACATGGGGGCAGTGTCGGCCACCACGGTCACCGACGGCGATTTGGTGGTCCAGAGCAATTTTCAGCTATCGAGGGATTTGTGGCGCTGGTGCAGCGAGCAAGAGGTGCCGTTGATCTACGCCTCGTCGGCGGCCACCTATGGCGACGGCACCAAGGGCTTTGTGGACGAGGCCGCTGAAGAACACTTGGCCAAGCTCAAACCCCTCAACCTCTATGGCTGGTCCAAGCACTGGTTCGACCGCTGGGCGGTGGCCCAAGCACGTCGGGGGCTTTGCCCCCCTTCGTGGGCGGGGTTGAAATTCTTCAATGTCTACGGTCCAGGGGAGGCTCACAAGGGGTCCATGAAGAGCGTCGTGGCCCACTTATTCCCCAAGGTCGCCGCTGGGGAGCCGGCGCGGTTGTTCAAGTCCTACCACCCCGACTACCCCCACGGCGGTCAACGGCGGGATTTCGTCTACGTCAAAGACTGTGTGGCCGTAGTGGAGTGGCTGTTGACCCAGCGAGCGACGGCTGGGCTGTTCAACGTGGGCACTGGGCGTGCCCGCACCTTTGAAGACCTCGCCAAGGCGTTGATGCGGGCGCTTAACGTGGAACCTCGCATCGAATACATCGATATGCCCGAGGCCCTGCGGGATAAATACCAGTATTTCACCGAGGCCTCGCTGGACAACTTGCGAGCGGTGGGCTATTGCGCCCCCTTCACCGACTTGGAAACTGGGGTTGCCGACTACGTCCACGGCCACCTAATGAGTGTCACCCACCGCCCCTGAGGGGCAGAGTTCACAATGCGCGACATCCTCATCCTGGCCACTATTTACATTTCGGTACCTATCATTTTTCTGCGCCCGTGGACGGGTATTTTGGTCTGGTACTGGGTTGCTCTGATGAATCCCCACCGGTTGGCCTGGAGCAGTACCGTCAATTTCTACTCCGTATCCGCTCTTGTGGGAGCTGCTGCGCTGGGGGCATTTGTCCTGGCCAAAGACAAGAAAAATATCTCTTGGGACCGGGAAATGTTCTTGATGTTGGCCTTGGCTATCTGGTTTACAATTACAACCTTTTTTGCTTGGGTACCCAATGAGGCCTGGCTTCATTGGGACCAGATGATGAAGACTTTATTATTCGCCTTTTTGACCACATCGTTAATCCATGGCCGAGAACGCATTCGGGCCCTTGTGTGGGTGGCGACTTTATCCATCGCCTTCTTCGGAGTGAAAGGCGGGATATTTTCCATAATGACTGGGGGTGTCCACCGCATTTGGGGGCCCGCGGGAACTTTTATTGGCGACAACAATCACATGGGCCTGGCTTTTGTGATCACTATTCCCTTAATTATCTTTGCCCTCAAAGAAGAGCCCAAACTCTGGGTTCGTCGAGCGCTCTGGGTGGTGGCGATGTTGTGCGTGTTATCCGCCATTTTCACCTATTCCCGCGGAGCGTTTTTGGGTTTGAGTTTTGTGCTGTTGTTTGCCATCTGGCGAACCAAGCGCCGCTGGTTGTATTTATCGACCCTGGTACCCATCGCCCTGGTAGCTGTGTTGGTCTTGGCTCCCACGAAGCTCCTAGAGCGCTGGGCGACGTTACAGACCGCTGTGGAGGAAGACGGTTCGGCCAAGCAGCGCCTCCAATCGTGGAGCGTATCGTGGAATATCGCCAAGCGCCATCCCTTTGGGGCGGGGTTTCGCATGTACCGGATGCCGGCCCAGCGCTGGTTATCCTACGACCGGTCGGGTTTGAGCAGTTTGGGCCGGGGTTTCAATCAGCCCCGGGCCCAGCACAGTGTGTACTTTCAAGTCATGAGTGAACACGGCTTGATCGGCTTTGGCCTGTTTGCGGCCCTGATGGCGGGGGTGTTTTTTCGTCTGGGCAGCTTGCGGCGCACCGCCGCGCGCCTCGGCGATGAAGTGCGCTGGATTCACTCCTATGCCACGGGACTACAAATTTGCTTGGGCGGCTACATCGTCTGTGGTGCCTTTCTCAACCTGGCCTACTTTCCGCTGTTCTATCTCTATGTGGCCCTGACCTCGGTGATGCGCCGGGAACTGGTCGCCTATCAAAGCAAGCGCGCCGCCGTTACCCAAGCCCCAGAAATGGGGGTAAGGCCCGCCTGGGCCCCGTCGGGGCGTTAGCCATGGTCCCCGGTGAGCCGGCCCTCGCCGTGGCGAGGCGGTTGGTGTGTCAGACCTTGTCCATCCCCTGGGAGCGCCTTCCCTTGGCCGCCGATACCCCCCTGTTGGGGGCCGTGGCGGAGTTGGACTCGGTGTCGGTGGTGGCCCTGTTGGAAGCCATCGAAGCCCACAACGGCCAGCCTCTGGACGAGGGGGCCATCGATGCCGAGACCTTCGCCACCCTGGGGACTTTGGCGGCGCTCATCGGCGTCCCCGGAGGCGCTGAGTGAGGGACTTCACCCGCGCCGACTGGCGGGTGACCTTCGAGCCCCTGGCCGATTATCGACATCTGGCCGCGCCTTGGCGGCGTCTGGAGGGCCGAGGGGCCCGGTCGTTTTTCCAATCCTGGTTGTGGATGGGCACATGGCTTGGGGTATTGCCGCCCGTTCTCGAGCCTTTTGTGGCGGCGGTATACCGCGGTCCCCGGCTGGTGGGGCTCGCGGTGTGGGTGCGCTGTCCTCTGCGTCGCCACGGCTGGTTGCACAGCGACAGCCTTTGGTTGGCGGAGACCGGGCAGCCCGTCTTGGATCGTTTGACCGTGGAGTACAACGGTCCCTTGACTGAGCCGGGCCTTGAGGCCCCAGTGTTGCGCATGCTGCTGGGGGCCTTGTGTCGGCTCGATGGTCGTTGGGACGAGTGTTACATGTCCAACGCCGCACCTCTGCAGACCACCACCTACCGGGCGGTGGCTGGAGCGTGTGGGCTTCAGAGCCGCGTCGTCGCCCAGGCCCCCTGCTATTGGGTGGATTTGTGTCAATTGCGCCGTGATCGGATGGGTCATTTGGAGGTCTTGAGCGGCAATACCCGCTACCAAGTGCGCCAGTCCCTGGGGGCCTACCGGGCAGTGGGGCCATTGACCGTCGACGTTCCCCGAGATCTGGCCGAGGCCAAGGCTTTTTTTGCCCGTCTGGTGGTTCTCCATCGCCGCCACTGGCGGTCCCGGGGCCGACCTGGGGCCTTTGCTACATCCTTCGCCTGGCAGTTTCACCAGCGGTTGTTGGACGCAGCCTGGCCCCACGGGGTGCAGGTCTTGAAATTCTCCGCCGGTGCTGAGGTCATCGGCTATTTGTACAATTTTCACTGGAGTGGCCGGGTCTTCAACTACCAAAGTGGTTTCCACTACGTAGACGATCCCAAGAAGCGTCCCGGTCTGGTATGTCACACCCTGGCCATCGATTACTATCTCCAGCGCCAGGCCGACTGCTACGACTTCATGGCCGGTTACGGGCGGCACAAGGCGAGCCTGGCGACTCATTCGGCCACCATGTCTTCTTTGGTTTTCCAGCGTCCCCGCTGGAAGTTGGGTATTGAGGACCGACTGCGTCGACTCAAGGGCCAGTGGCTAGCTTTGAGAACCCCAGTTTCCCCAAGGGAAGAGTCTCCTCGGACGGTTTTGACTATTGCCGGGGGCGACGAGGGATTGCGGTGATGGGTAGATGACGGTCAAAATCACGCTAGGGGAAGTGAGTCAACAATACCGTAGGGTCGATGCTATGGCTATTCCATGAATGTCGCCACTATAAGAAATCTCATCATCAATGGTTGCGGGCATTTGTTCAATGCTTTATCAATTTTTGTGATTACGCCATTTATTATCGATTACTTGGGTAAGGATGGCTATGGGCTTTGGAGTTTGATGGTCGTTGTCATCGGTTATGTGGCCTTGCTCGATCTCGGCATCAGGGCGAGTGTTTGTCGGTACATCATAAGATATAGCGCCCGTAGTGATTACCATGGGAGTCGTGCGGTTCTGAGAACAGGGTTGGCGATCTACTTGGTGATAGGTGTCGCAATTGTTTTCTTTGTGCAGGTAGTCGCCGAGTATTTTTTTGAAATTTTTCCAGTTCTTCAAAGTGGCATGGTGGGGAGTGATGTCAATATAGTACTTACCCTACTGTCGCTGGGATCCTTGTGTGCCCTTCTGACGGCTGTATACAACGGTCTATTACAATCGAAAGAAGCCTTCTGGAAGATACAATTGATTAGTGCTGGCGGCGTCGTGTTGCGCTTCGGCTTGAATCTGCTCAGCATAGAACGAGACTTGTTGTACATCGGCTTGTCGTTATCGATTTGTTTGACCAACTTTGTCAATTTTGTGGTGACTGTGCTGACCGCCTACAAAACGGCAAGGGAGAGCTTTTCTCTCATTCCGCGCTATTACAAGCGCTATTTTGTTGAAATTATCGTCTATGCTTCGTCGTGTCTCGTAATAACTGTTGCCATTCGCATTGGTAATGAAACCGATATCGTTTTGATTGGTATGTATTTGACTGCTGAGGATATCACCATGTACTCTCTGGGGGCGATGCTAACCCTGTATGGTTGGAATCTTATTGCCCAAATTGGCACTACGCTTATTCCAAAGCTCCACAAATATGGTGCCACCATGGAGGTAGAGAAATTTCAGGATGTCATGAACACCTACACTCTACTGTACTTGATATTTGGTGGGCTGCTGTACAGCGGAATTATATTATTTGGCAGGGACTTTTTTGACTTGTGGTTGGGGGAAGGACACGATCAAGCCTATGCCTGTGCAGCTATTTTGGCTGCGAGTAGGATAGCCCTTTTATTCGCCTCTGCCATAGGGCCCGCCATGTCGGCAACCAACCATATGGGTTTGACCACGTCAATAACTCTGCTGGATTCGTTGGTCAATTTTTTGCTTACTTGGGCTTGTTTGGCCGTATTCGAAATGGGTGTTTTGGCAGTGGCCATGGCAACATTGATATCTAGAGTTGTTGTTTTCGTGGGATTACACTTCTACACCGCTTTTTGCTGGCTCAAAGAACCTTTTTTGGTGTTTTCTAAGAAAAACTTGTTTGTTGTTGTACCCATGGCGTCTTTCTGTCTGATTTTTGCTTATGGGGTTGAGGCAGTATCCATTGAAGGATGGCTGATGTTTTTTGGGGTAACTACAGTGTTTGCTACTGCGGTTTTGGGTTCAGCCCTTGCTTTATCAAAGCATATGAGTTTATGGAAAAGTGTCTGAGTTGTGGCTAATTAAAAAACATGAGAGACCAAAAAATGGCGCGATTGATTTTTGTTTTTTCTTCGTGGGTTTGATGATATTCTGCGCCGCTTCTCGGGTTCTAGGAGGCAAGCTTTGATTAAACGCTGCTCATTATGTCGTGCTTTGATATCTGCCCGATGGCGAAGTTTGGAGGAATGAACTTGATCCACCAGGAAACTGAAGGACTCTTGTCTCCTGTTCTCAGAGATATACGTTTGCGCCAAGTGTCTTTCCACATTGAGGAATCTTCGACCATACTGGATATGGCGTGTGTGGCGGGATACTTATCGAGATTCCTGCCGGTGGGCTGTAGGTATTACGGTGTTGATCGGGTGCCCGCTTCGAACACTAATGAATTCACGAGCTTTTTGCATTTGGATGTGCTGGCCAATGGTTCATTTGAACGGATACGAGATTGGCTTCCCCAGAGCCCAGATTATGTGACCTGCATTGCCTTTTTGGAACATATCGAGAATCCAGCAGAATTCGTCGAAAAATGCAGCCGGTTGTTGGCGTCAAATGGAAAATTCATCGGTACAACACCCCACCCGCGGGGTCGGATAGTCCATGACTTGCTGTCGCGAGTTCATTTGTGCAGCCGACAGGGTGCCGAAGAACACGAAAGGTTTTTGGGAAAAGAAGATATCGAAAGAATTGCCAGGACTTCCAAGGGCTCTTTGTCACGCTATAGCCAATTTCTTTTGAGTTTAAATCAGTTGTTTGTAATTGAATACCCCGAACGAAGAGAAGCTTAGAATATCTATCCATTCGCCAGTCGAGGGTCTAGCAGAGCCTATCCCCAGGGCGCCGCGGAGCCCACCTACCCGAGATGGGGAGGTGGGGAAACGGTCTTTTCAATCATTGAGGATTGGCAAAGGTGCGGTTGCCGGTGGCGGAGAGGTCTAACCCCCCGGGACCCCTGGCGTAGTGAAAGGTCCGCTCCACCACGGTGGGATTGCCGGCTCGATCTCGCACGCGGGCCTTGACCACTTGGCGGCCTGGGGGGGGCGGTGTGGCCAAGGTGATGCGGAAGCGGCCTTCCCCCATGGGTTCGGCCAGGTCGGCGAGCTCGGTGTTGGGGCGCCGACCGCGGACGGCAAAACTCGCCTTGATGGACAGCGACTTTAGGTCGATCCCACTGTTGCCATCGGCAATGCCTACCAGTAGGGCGTCCAGGTTGGTGAGGGGTTGAGATGAGAGGCCTGGACTGGCCAAGTGGAGGGCGGGGGGCATGGTGTCGGCAAACCAACCGAGGCC
>JBHJHK010000300.1:0-4913 GCA_050330975.1 Candidatus Competibacterales bacterium
ACCTGTTTTACTACAGCTATACCGGCCTGGCCTTGGGCTTTGGGGTTATGGGCTATGGAGTGCTGGGTCGTGTTTTGGGCGCTTGAGGGGCCGGGCACCCCCAGGGCCGCCCCCAGAGGTGGGAGCGACGCGGGTCGAGGGGCGGATGGGAAAGGGCTAGGGGCGGGCGAAGCGCACCAAAGGCGCCAAGGCCAACAACAGCAGGGTGCTGGGCAAGGGGACCTGGCCGGGATCGGCCATCTCTACGGTGACGCTGGCGCCGGTGAAGTCGACATCGGCCAGGGCGTCGCCGGCGGCATCGACCAGCAGGTCATTGACCCCGGCGAAGTCGATGCCAGCCACCCCGGGCGCCAGGGCTTGGAAGGTCGCCGTCAGCAGGGTAAAGCTCGCCGCTTGGGCCAGGTCTAGGGTGATGGCGTCCAACAACGACACCTCGGTGAAGTTAACCGAGTTGGCCCCAGGGGTCGTCGTGGACACCGACGGCGAGAGCTGGTCGCCAAATGCGGCGCTGACAAAGGCCAGATTGTTGGTAAAAGCCAAGGTGAGGTCGAAGGCCCCCAAAGAGGGCGCTACCCCATCCCCCAGGTCGGCGACGTTGATATCGACATCAAAGTTTTCTCCCTCGGTGACCGTGGTATTGGCGGGATCGATGTCGATCATCGCCCCCTGGGCGACAAGACCCAGGCCCAAGGTGGTGGCGAGGACGCAAGTTTGGGCAATGGCATTCATGGGCAAACTCCTCGAAAACACGGGATGGGGCGGGTTAGTCGGGGGTGCTGGCGGCGCAGCCGGGATTGTCGCAAAAATTCACGCATACCCTGGCGTCGTCCACGGCGATGGCGCCGTTGTTGTTGGCATCCCCCACCTCATCGGCGGCCGCTGCACCGCGACTGGCGACGATGGCAATGATGTCGTCGATGTCGATTTTTAAATTGCCATCGGTGTCGCACACCGCCGTGGCGATGGCCTGGTCGGCCTGGATGAGGCCCTCGCCGCTGTCGTCGTCGAAACCCACCGGCAACGGATTGGTTCTCAACACCGGCAGCGGGTCGTCGATGATGATGGGGTCGCCGTTGATGTCGTCGCGGGGGTCGGCTTGTTGGACGATATCGATGGCGCTGTCCGCCAGCAATTCATAGATCTCAGCTGGGGTGAGGCTGGGGTCGGCCTCCAGCATCAAGGCGGCGACGGCCGCCGCGTGGGGGGCTGCGGCAGAGGTGCCAAAGAAGTTGGGGAAGCCGGTGAAGTCGATGTCGGAATCCTCTAGGGGAACCAGGGAGACCGGCGGAAAGAAGGTGGTGTCGCCACCGTCGGGGGCTGTGAACTGGGGCTTGGGGCGCACATCGGGCGTACCCAGGCGGTTGCCGGCGGTGTCGAGGAGGATGGGGGTGGGCCCAGCGCTGGAAAAATCGTTTAAAAATAGAGGATTACTAGTATCTTCAAAGAGGGGAAACCCAGGGGTGAAATAATAGGCCGCCGCACCCACCGCCGCCGCCCCGGCGGCGTTGGCATGGCCATAGAGGGTGCTCTTGTTGGCGAGGTTGGGCAATTCCGCACCCAAGTTGATATCGCCAGAGCCAGAAACGACCAATTTCAAGTTTTCGGGGCCTGGACCGGTAAATCGAGTGATGATGAGGAAAAAAACCTCATCGGGAGAACCATCTCCATCGCCGTCAAAACTACCATCGTTGAAAAACTGGAAAATTTCCACGGGAGGAGCATCGACATTAATAAAAGCGCTAAGGGCGACCAAATTGAACCCCGTATCAAACAGAAACATTTCAAGGCCGGTGTCGGCGCCGTTAGTCCCATCCCCAGCAAAGGTCGAAGGCTCATCCCACTGGAGAATAAACGTGCCGCCACTGTCAACGGGGATAATGATACCCAACTCGTTATTTTCATCTGGGCCCGGATCAAAATCGTGGGCTATGGCGGTGAAACCGACAAGAAAAGCGAGATCGAGGCTGCTCGCTCGGTAGGGGCCGTCTTCCATACTGAGGCGGCCGCTGTTACCCGCCGAAGAAAAATAAGGGATGCCCTGGGCGACCACCTCATCGGCGGCCTCCGCCACAAACCCGTCTTGGTACATGGGTTCGGCAAAGAAAATCACATCGTCGACGATGACGTCGGCGCCGTTGGCGGCCAGGGCCCGGATGCCGTTGGCAAAGGTGACAATATCACCGGCAAAGGCGCTGAAAAAGGAGATCCCGGCATTCGGTGCCACGTCGAAAATCAATTGAGCCATACCCCGACCTTCATCGATGGCCGAGGGATCGATAAAATCTTGTAGGATCGTCACACTGGCGGGCAAATCGCCACTGGCTATGTCAGTGCTCAGTCCCTCGAGGGCGTTGAAGCTATCGGACAAAATGCCCACTTGGATACCTTCTCCAGACACCCCAAACGGATCGAGACCGCTGACGTTGAACACCAAACGGGCCAGGTCGGCATTCATGGCCGCATCCCCCTGGCTGTCGACGGCTCCCACATGGGTTGTGGCGTAGGACGGTATAACGCTCAGTAGGTTATCGAGGCCGGCGAGGATTGGCAGGTCGCGGATTTTCACCATCCCACTCACCACACGCCCCCGCATCGTCATGCCGCTGATCCCCAGCCCGGCGGCTTCCCACTCGGCCCGGAGGGCTTCCCCAGTGGTGGCGGAGATGGCACTCAGACTCACTGAGGCGTCGAAGTCAGGTCTCTGGACGAGCAGGTGTTGCTGGCGGGCGGCTTCTAGGGCCACCATGCCACCCACGGGCTCCGTGGTATAGCGATGGTGGAGAGTGATGAGGGGAAGCCCCAGCTTGGCCATGGGACCATCCCTACCAACGCCGTCGGAGCCGGCGAAGTCCCGGATGACATCGGCACCCACGGGAGCCCCAAAGAGGGGGAGATCCGCCAAACTCACTTCCCCCCAGGCAACGGGGACCTCTGCGGCGGGTTGAGCCAAGGTGCTAGGTGCGAGCAAAACGCCCATCAACAAGCCATAAAACGCAAGCGCGGTACTTCGTATCACGAGCGACTTCTCCTAGGGCTACGGTAGGTCGAGGCCGTCCATGGAGACGGCGTAGTGGAGTTGACTCTCAACTGAGGATGGGGGATACACGGGGCTTGAAACAGTCCGGCCATGGGCCGGGCTACCCTCAACACGACGTAAGTTCCCCCTCCACGGTGGGGGGTTCACGGACAATTCGACGCGTTGGAACGGAGCATCATCGACAGTAACCGCCGGGGATCGCGCCCGGATTGGCCAGGGACACTTTGGGGTTTATGACGGAAAAGCCACAAACGCCCCGATAATACAACGTTTAACACGCATTTGACACGCCAAACGCCACCAGCCACACCCTAGAAAAAACAAGAAAATCAACCACCTGAATCAAAACCCTTGGATCACCTATTCACAAAAAACAACTAAGCATTTGATTTTAAAAATCAAATCATCAAGCCAGCCACCGTCGCAAAACAAAAATCTCCCGGTCAAAAAAGGTTGCATCCGTCCATTGGATCGCGCCCCAGCTTCTGCGGAGCAACCGAGCACGGCGGCGGGTGGGGGCGCCCCTCGAAACCATTGACTTTCAAGTCCAAGCAAAGAAGAGCACTTATCGCGCCAAATCCCCAATCAACGGCACAAAACGCACCCCACATAGGGATTCTTCCCGATAGTGGTCTCGGTCCAGGCGGGTGATACACATCAAGGTCTGAAACAGCGCGGTGCCCACAGGGATCACCAGCCGCCCGCCGATGGCGAGTTGGGTTTTGAGGTCATCGGGCACCGCCGCCCCCGCCGCCGTCACCACGATGCCCCCATAGGGTGCGGCCCCTGGCCATCCCTTGGTCCCGTCGGCCCACAGGACCTCGACGTTGGAATAGCCCAACTGGGCGATGATGGTGCGGGCGCGATCGGCTAGAGAACGGTGGCGCTCGACGGTGTAGACCTCGGCGGCGATCTCCGCCAGCACCGCCGCCCCGTAACCCGATCCCGTACCCACCTCCAACACCCGCTCCCCGCCCGTCAGACCCAGGGCCTCCAGCATGTAGGCGACGATGTAGGGTTGGGAGATGGTTTGTTGCTCGGCGATGGGCAAGGGCGAGTCCCGGTAGGCGGCGTGGCGCAGGTCTGCGGGGATAAACGCCTCCCGGGATACCCGACCCATGGCCTCCAAGACGGCCGAGGACGTGATGTTACGACGGCGCAGTTGCGTTTCCACCATCTCGGCCCGGCGAGCAGCCAACTCGGCAGTGGTGGGGGAGGGAGGAGGAGTCATGGAAGGCCCTCTCATTTGTTAAATCGTGCAACAGCTCCTTGTACCAATCCCAGTCTAAGCTATTATCGAGGCCTGTTTAAGATAGAGAAATACCGGCGTTTTGCACCGAGGCTTCCCGGAGAGGAATCATTTCTCCCAGCCCCCATCACCAGTGGGGCCAATACGGATTGTAGACAGAAAAAAACCGCACCAACCTTGGCGCGGTATCAGAGGAGAAAAGGGTTCTCCCAACTATCACCTTCCCTGATGGCGTACGCTCGCTCAGTTACGCACGGTGAACGTGGATCATCTAAGCCCTAGGGCCGTTGCAGCGATGATCGGCGTTCTCACTTTTTTGGCAAACAAACTCCGTGCCAATAAATAAAAAATTTTTTAAAACAAAGACCTAACCGCAGGCATACCCTTCTTCTCTCCCCAAGAGGCCCCTTGAGTGTCGGCTCGGGGCGACACCTTTGGGCCTCATCAAAAAAGCTTTTGATTCAAAAGGCTTTTTTTGTCGCCAATAACCAACACTTTGCCCCCCAGTCGCCCGTGGGGGGTGGCGCCCCCCCCCCCCCCCGGGCCGCCGCCCCCCCCCGACGCTGAGCCCGCATCGCCGGGTTGGGGTGTCCCGGTCCCGCCGCCCGGCCTGCGCCGGGTCAGAGC
>JBHJHK010000301.1:0-21582 GCA_050330975.1 Candidatus Competibacterales bacterium
CCCTGCGCTCCCCCCGCCACCCCTCCCCCCAGACCTCCCATAACTCCCCCATACGCCCCAGACAACCCCCCCCCAGCCGCCCCTGCGCACTGGTCTCACCACCGGCACCTGTGCCACGGCGGCCAGCCTTGGGGCAGCCCGGCGGCTGTTGAGCCCCGACGCCCCCGAGCGACTGATGGTCAACTTGCCCCGGGGCCAGCGGGTACCCCTCAGCTTGGCCTTTTGCCGGCTTTTGGCGGGGGGCGGCGCCGAGGCCGGGGTGGTCAAAGATGCCGGCGACGACCCCGACGTCACCCACGGGGCACTGGTGTTCGCCCGCGTCGAGCTTTTGCCCGGGCCCGGGGTGACCTTTTGCGCCGGCCCCGGGGTGGGGGTGGTGACCCGGGAAGGCCTCCCCTTGGCCGTGGGGGAGCCCGCCATCAACCCGGTGCCTCGGCAGATGATGACCCAACACCTCCAGGACTTGGCCATCGCCACCGGCTACGGGGGGGGATTTCGGGTGACCATCGGCGTCGAAGACGGCGAGCGGCTGGCCAAAGACACCCTCAACGCCCGCCTGGGGATCGTCGGTGGACTGTCCATCTTGGGCACTACGGGCATCGTCAGACCCTACTCCAGCGCCGCCTTTGTCGCCTCCATTCACCGGGCGGTGGACGTGGCCCGGGCCAATGGCCACACCCACCTGGGGGCCGCCACCGGCGCCACCAGCGAGGGCTTTTTGCTGGGCCAGTTGGGGCTGGCGGAGGTGGCGCTGATCGAAATGGGCGATTTGGCCGGCGCGCTGCTCAAATATCTGCGCCAACACCCCGTGGAGCGCCTGAGCCTGGCGGGGGGCTTTGCCAAACTCACCAAGCTGGCCATGGGTCACCTGAACCTCCACAGCCAAAAATCCCAGGTGGACTGCCTGTGGCTCGCCCAACGGGCCCAGGAGCTGGGGGCCGACGCCGCCACAAGTCGAGCCATCGCCCAGGCCCACACCGCCCTCCAGGCCCTAGACCTGGCCCGGGCCCACCAGGTGCCCCTGGCCCATGGCATCTGTGCCGCCGCCCGCCGCCGGGCCCGCGCCGTGACCCGAGAGGCCATCGCCTTGGAGGTGTGGGCCGTGGATCGCCAGGGGCGGGTGGTGGGCCATGCCGGCTTTGGGGTTTGAGGGTCGGGGGGCGAAATTCCCCCGCCGGTGTAGCCAGCCCCGAGCTCCCTGGGGATAATGATCCCTGGATAACCCGACGAACCCGCTTCTACAGGGTCATCGCCAATGTCACAGGCGGAGAAGATGAAGGCACTCATCGGTTTAGTCATGGGTTCTACCTCCGACTGGAACACCATGCAACACGGGGCCCGCACCCTCGAAGAGCTCGAAGTGCCCCACGAGGTGCGGGTGGTGTCGGCCCACCGCACCCCCGACTTGCTCATGGAATACGGCCAAAACGCCGAGGCCCGGGGGCTGGAGCTCATCATCGCCGGCGCCGGTGGCGCCGCCCACCTGCCGGGCATGCTGGCGGCCAAGACCTGTTTGCCGGTGCTTGGGGTACCGGTGACCTCCCAGGCCCTCAGCGGCTGGGATTCCCTGTTGTCCATCGTCCAGATGCCCGCCGGGGTGCCCGTGGGTACCCTGGCCATCGGTCGAGCGGGTGCCGTCAACGCCGCCTTGTTGGCAGCGGCCATCCTGGGGAACAAGTACCCGGCGGTGCGCGAGCGCCTGAGGGTTTTTCGCCGCGTCCAGACCGAGCGCGTGTTGAGCGTCAACCACCCCGCCGACGTCGACGATGCCACCCAAGTCAACCCCGCGTTGGGGCGTTGAGAGTGGTCGTCGGCATCGTCGGCGGCGGCCAGTTGGCCCGGATGATGGCCCTGGCGGGCTATCCCCTGGGGCTTGGCTTTGTGGTCCTAGACCCCAACGAAGACCCTTGCGCCGCCCAGGTCGCCCCCCACATCCAGGGGGCCTTCGACGATCCCAGCCTCCTGGATGCCCTGGCGGGCCGCGCCGATGTCATCACCTACGACCTGGAGCACTGGCCCATCGCAGCCGCCGAGGCCTTGCGCCATCGGGTGCCCGTCTACCCCCCGGTGGAGGCCTTGGCCGTCGCCCAAGACCGCCTGGCGGAAAAGCGCCTGTTTCGCCACCTGGGGATCCCCACCCCCACCTTTGCCCCGGTGGCCAGTCGCCCCGAGCTCGAGGCGGCAGTGGCAGTGGTGGGGCTACCGGCGATCCTCAAGACCCGTTTCCACGGCTACGACGGCAAGGGCCAGCGGCGCCTCCACGCCGCGGCCGATATCCCCCTCGCCTGGGAGGCCTTAGGGGGGGTACCCTTGATCCTAGAGGCCATGGTCCCCTTCGACGGCGAGGTCTCCTGCATCGCCGTGGCGGGGGGCGGCGGTGAGCGGCGGTTCTACCCCGTCACGGCCAACCGCCACCGCAATGGCATTCTCCACGCCTCCACCGCCCCCCTGGAGGACCCCGCCCCGGAGGCCGAGGCATTGACCTGGACGGCCCAATTGCTGGACCACTGGGCCTATGTGGGGGTGTTGACCGTGGAATACTTCGTCTGCAACGGTCGATTGCTGGCCAACGAGGTGGCCCCCCGGGTGCACAATTCCGGCCACTGGACCCTGGAGGGGGCCGCCACCAGCCAGTTTGAAAACCACCTGCGGGCCATCATGGGCTGGCCATTGGGGTCGACGGCTGGGCTCGGAGGCTGCGCCATGGTCAATCTCATCGGCCGGGCCCCCCGGGTCGAAGGGCTGTTGGCCATCGACGGCCACCTACACCTCTACGGCAAGGCGCCGCGGCCTCTGCGCAAGCTGGGCCACCTCACAGCCCTCGCCCGTCCCGGTCAGACCCCCGAGGTGTTGTTGGCCCACCTGGAGCAGCAGCTGGCCCGCGTCGACCTCGAGACCCCTTAGCAAATGCCCTATTCGCGCTATAGTCATAGTTACGCCACCGCTGCAAGAACCCACCAATAAGCTCTTCGCTTTGTGTGTTAACAACGGAGCACCACCCATGGCCTACCAGCACATTCGTCTTCCCGAAGGGGGAGAAAAAATCACCGTTGTCGACGGCAAGCTCCACGTGCCCGAGCAACCCATCGTCGGCTACGTCGAAGGCGACGGCATCGGCCCCGACATCACCCGGGCCTGTCTGCGGGTGTGGGATGCCGCCGTGGCCCAGGCCTACGGCGGCAAGCGCAAGATCCACTGGTGCGAGTTGTACATGGGGGAGAAGGCCGCCAGCCTCTACGACGGCGACTATTTCCCCACCGAGACCCTCGACGCCATCAAAGAGCTGTTCGTCGCCATCAAGGGGCCCTTGACCACCCCCGTCGGGGGGGGGTTTCGCTCGTTGAACGTGGCGCTGCGCCAGTCCCTGGACCTCTACGCCTGTGTCCGCCCGGTGCGCTACTACGAAGGGGTCCCCTCGCCTTTGCGGCGTCCCCAGGACGTGGATGTGGTGATCTTTCGGGAGAATACCGAGGACGTCTACTCGGGGATCGAGTACCAAAGCGGCACCGAGGAAAACGCCAAGGTGGCGAAATTCCTCCGGGAAGAGATGAACTGCCGGTTCTTCGAGGACGCCGGCATCGGCATCAAACCCATTAGCCCCTTTGGCACCCAGCGCTTGGTGCGCAAGGCCATCCAGTACGCCATCGACCAGGGTCGAGAGAGCGTGACCCTGGTCCACAAGGGCAACATCATGAAGTTCACCGAGGGGGCCTTCAGAAACTGGGGCTACCAGCTGGCCAAGGATGAATTTGGCGACGTCACCATCACCGAAGAGGAGCTCTACAGCACCTATGGGGGCAAACAACCCCCGGGCAAAATCGTCATCAAAGACCGGATCGCCGACATCATTTTCCAGCTGCTCATGCTGCGTCCGGCGGAATTCGACGTGTTGGCCACCATGAACCTCAACGGCGATTATCTATCCGACGCCGCCGCCGCCGAGGTGGGGGGGGTGGGCATCGCCCCGGGGGCCAATATCGCCGACCACGTGGCGGTGTTCGAAGCCACCCACGGCACCGCCCCCAAGTACGCCAACTTGAACAAGGTCAACCCCTCGTCTTTGCTGTTGTCCGGGGTGATGATGCTGGAGTACATGGGCTGGCAGGAGGCGGCGGACCTCATCAACGGCGCCTACCCCAAGGTCATCGCCGAAAAGACCGTCACCTACGATTTCGCCCGCGGTATGGACGGCGCCGTGGAGGTGTCCACCTCGGGGTTTGGCGACGCGCTCATCGCCAAGATCACCAACGCCCCCGACGACATCGCCAAGGTGGAAGAAGCCCGCCGCCAGGCTGTGGAGAAAGATCGCCAGGCCCGGGAGGCCCAGCGTATGGCCGATCCCCTCCAGGCCATGAAGGATTCCGGTCGCGAGCCCACCACCGCCGCCGGCATCATGACCCCCCTCAAGGGCACCACCGACCCCAGTGTCACCGTGGACAAGGTGATGCACAGCATGCGGGAACTGGGGATTTCGTCGGTGTTGGTGCGCCCCGGCGACGACAACGCCTGGGGAATCATGACCCAGCGGGACGTGGTGAAGAAGATCATCAACGCCAACAAGTCGCCGGCCATGACCAGCGTGGGGGAGATCGCCACCAAGCCCTTGGTCACCGTGACCTCCGACACCAACTTGAGCGAGGTGGCCGCCCTCCTCATGGAATACAATATCCGCCGGGTGGTGGTCATGGATCCCGATGGGGAGCCCAAGGGTATCGTTTCCGACAACGCCTTGTTCCGCAACGTCGAGGAGTTCGGTTGGGGGCCGGAGACCTAAAGCGCGTCGACCAACTCCTCGCGGGGTTTGGCTACTGCTCCCGCCGCCAAGCCAAGGCTTGGGTCAAGGCGGGGCGGGTCGTCGCGGGTGGCGAGACCATTCAAGATGTCGCCCGGCGGGTGGATCCCAACCACACCCTGGTGGACGGTGCCCCCGTGCCCTTCCCCAGGGGATTGTTGGTGGCGTTCCACAAGCCTTTGGGCGTGGTGTGTTCCCACAGCTTTGATGATGGCCCGCGGATTTACGACCTGTTGCCGAGCCCGTGGCTGGCCCGTAAGCCCCCTCCCGCCACCGTGGGGCGGCTGGACAAAGACACCACGGGCTTGATCCTCATCACCGATGTGGGGGCCTTGATTCAGGGCTTCACCGCGCCCAGGCGCAAGGTGGCCAAGGTCTACCAAGTGACCGTCGACCGCCCCCTAGACCCCCCACTGTCGGCGATCTTTGCCGCCGGCGAACTCCTGCTCCAGGGGGAAAAGACCCCCTGTGCCCCGGCGGATTTGGTCATCACCGGCCTTTGTCAAGGCCAACTGACCTTGTTTGAAGGCCGCTACCGCCAGGTGCGGCGCATGTTCGCCCACTTCGACTATCGGGTCACCGCCCTCCACCGCAGCCACTTTGGCCCCTACTCATTGGGGGATTTGGCCCCTGGCCACCACCGGCCCTTGACCATGCCAGACTCATCCTTGGGGATAGCCCCCACGGGATAGCAACCCCCTTGGTCGGTGTCACTAATACCCGTGTTATCCATGGCAGATAAGGCAATGGCCGAGGAGGTTTGTGGTGGACGAGTTGCAAAACGCGGCCCAGGGTTTGGGGCAAACCGTGCTGGGGGTATCCCTGGGGCAGTGGCTGTTGATGGCTGTGCTGGGGGTGGGGTTGTTCCTGGCCTCGTGGGGCCTGGCGCGGCTTTTACAGCGCCATTTCACCCACCGGGCGGCGGAGCAGACCGAGCACTTGGTGGACGACGTGGCGGTGCTGCTGTGTCAAAGGCTCAACCGCTGGCTGTTGGTGGTCATCGCTTTTTACATCGCCTTGGGTCTGGCGGGGTTCCCCGAACCGGTGGTCACCTACGGTGCCAAAGTGGCGACTCTGGCATTGCTGATTCAGCTGGTGGTTTGGGGCAACGCCGGCATCGACTTGGCCAGTCGCCATTACCTGGATCGCAGCCGCCAAAGCGATTCCCAAGCACCTGCCACGGGGGCCGAGGCCACCACCGCCAACGCCCTGGCCATGATCGCCCGCCTGGTGCTGGTGGTCTTGGTGTTGCTGTTGGCCCTGCAGAATTTGGGGATCGAAGTGGCATCCCTCATCGCCAGCCTCGGGGTCGGCGGCATCGCCGTGGCGTTGGCCATCCGCAGCATATTGAGCGATCTCTTTGCCTCGTTGACCCTCGCCTTTGACAAGCCCTTTGTGGTGGGGGATTTTTTGATCGTCGGCGATTCCATGGGCACCGTGGAACACATCGGCTACCGTTCCACCCGGTTGCGAGCCCTGAGTGGCGAGCAATTGGTCTTCCCCAACGGCGATCTGCTCGCCAGTCGCATCCAAAACTACAGCCCCATGACGGAGCGTCGGGTAGCCTTCACCGCGGGGGTGGTCTATCGGACCCCCAAAGCACAGCTCCAGCGCATCCCCCAACTCCTCCAGGCCGCGGTGGAAGCCTGTGACGGGGTGCGGTTTGACCGGGCCCACTTCAAGGCCTTTGGGCCCTCGAGTTTGGACTTTGAGGTGGTGTACTACGTGGAAAGCCCCGACTACAACCGCTATATGGATGTGCAACAGGCCATCAACCTGGCCATCGTCGAGGCCTTTGCCCAGGGAGCCATCGAATTCGCCTTTCCCAGCCAGTCGGTGTACCTGGAGGCGGTGCCCGAGGTCCTGGCCGTACCGGCCGACGCCGGGGCATCGACGGCCGAAGGACCGGCGGCTACCCAGGGCCACTGAGGCGGCCTTGGAGCCGAGGCGGCACCGCCCCGTCCCCGCCGCTCTGGAGCCAAAACGTCACCGGGCCATCATTGACCAGGTGGACGGCCATGGCGGCGCCAAACTGGCCGGTGGCCACCCGCTGGTGGCGGGTGTGGGCCAAGGCCACCAGGGCGTCGAACAGCCCCTGGGCCCGGTGGGGGGGGGCGGCTTTGGTAAAGCTGGGCCGCCTTCCTTTGCGGGTGTCGGCCGCCAGGGTGAACTGGGAGACCAACAACAGCCCACCACCCCCCTCGGCGAGGCTCACATTCATCTTGCCCGCCCTGTCGTCAAAGACCCGGTAGCCGAGGATGCGCTCCAAAAGCCGTTGGCCGCTCGCCTCGTCGTCGTCCCGCTCGACGCCGATCAAGGCCAGCAAACCCCGATCGATGGCCCCCACCGTCTGGCCGGCCACCTCGACCCGGGCGGAGGTCACCCGTTGGATGAGGGCGATCACGCCAGCCGCTTGGCCATCCGCCGGGTGGCCCGCACGGCGGCATCCACTAGCCCCGGTTCGTCGACGCTGTTGCCGGCACCGGGGACGATGCGCAGCTCGGCCTCGGGCCAGTGGTGTTGGAGGGCAAAAGCCCCCGCTAGGGGGTGGAGGATGTCGAAACGACCGTGGACGACGATGCCGGGGATGCCCTTGAGGGCCTGGGCCTCCTCCAGCAGCTGAGCGGGTTCCAAAAAGCCCCCCTGACTCATGTAGTGGAGCCGCAATCGGGCCCGCAACACCGTGGCCCGGCTGTCATTGGGCACCAAGCTCAGGGGATAGTGGGGATGGTACTGGCTTACGGTGGTTTCCCAGGCATTCCAAGCCCGAGCCAGCCGCAGCCGCTCCAATTCGTCTTCCCCGTCTAAGCGCTGGGCGTAGGCCTTTGGCAGGTCGTCGCGCTCGGGGAGGGGAATGGGGGCGATGAACTGTTTCCAGGCTTCGGGAAACAGTTGGCTGGCCCCAAAGCGGTAGAGCCAGTCGACGTCTCGGGGGCGACACAAAAACGCGCTGCGCAGCAACAGCCCCATGACGCGCTCGCTGTGGCGCTGGGCGTAGGCCAACGCCAAGGTCGCCCCAAAGCCGTCGCCAAACACCAGCCAGTGGCCCAAGCTCAAATGTTGTCGCAATCGCTCCAAATCGGCGATGGTATGCCAGGTAGTGTTGGCCTCCAGGGCGCCAAATGGGTTAGACTTGCCACTACCGCGTTGATCGAAAAGCACAATGCGGTAGCGTTCGGGATCGAACAACCGGCGATAGAGACCGTGGGAACCCAAACCCGGTCCGTGGTGGAGACAAACCACCGGCAAGCCCCGGGGGTTGCCGCTTTCCTCGAAATAGAGGCTATGGGGTTCTTCCACGGGCAACTCATCGACGCGATGGGGTTTAATATCGGGATACAGTCGATACATGGCGTCTTTGAGCCCTCTCAATTCAACCCACGACTTTGTCCTGTCCTTGGAATCAGCCCGTGAAGCCTAAGGCCGATCCCCCCGCTCCAGGGAGCTCTCGCGAGGAGCGCAACCGCAGGCAGCGCGGGCGCGAGGCGGCGGCGCAACTGTTGGCCGTATTGGGGCGAGAACGGGTCAACACCCCATTCCCCCCCACCAGGCCCACCGCGCAACCCCCTCCAAGGCCGCCCGACCCCCTCCAAACGCCTCTCGATCCCCCTCCAGACAATCTCCCCAAGCCCTTTCGTCGTCGTCCCCCGCCCTGGCGCACCGTCCAACAGACCCTGGGACGGGGGCGCGGTCAGTTGACCCACCTGTTGGCGCAAGTTGATGAAATCAAT
Source organism: Candidatus Competibacterales bacterium (assembly GCA_050330975.1). Classification (GTDB taxonomy): domain Bacteria; phylum Pseudomonadota; class Gammaproteobacteria; order Competibacterales; family Competibacteraceae; genus JBHJHK01. The sequence continues at coordinate 8,524 of JBHJHK010000301.1, forward strand.
CGCCTCAACGCCGTCTTCCACGACCATTTACCCCTCCATTTCCAAGACCACGCCAACCTCATCCCCCATGGTCCCCAGGGTTGGACGATCTACGTCGATTCCCCCGCCTGGGCGACGCGGATTCGCTATTTACTGCCCAACTTGCGCCGTCAGCTCAAGGCGCGCCTCGGTGTTGAGGTGCCCCGTCTCCAGGTGCGGGTGCGCCCCGTCACAGGCCCCCCCAAGGGTGCGCCGTTGCGCTATCGGGTGGGTCGACGGGGGATCGCCGCCATCGAGCAGGCCGCCCAACGCACCCACGATCCCTTGTTGCGGCGGGCCCTCCAGCGCCTGGCGCGCCGTGTGGAAGGTCGCAGCAAAGACGCCATCACCCAAGACGCCGGTTGACCCCAAGGGCCATCCGGCGCCGGGGCGCCGCGCCGGTGACGGATCTCCTCAGCGGGCCGTCAGCTGGGGGCGCACCTTGAAATCCACCGCCGTGGGACGCAGGCCCTGGATGTAGCTCGCCACGGCGCGGATCTGTCGGTCGGACATCTTGGCGGCGATGTTGCGCATCATCCGCCCGGGGTCGTTGGCGCGCTGCATGGATCTAAAGGCCTTGAGTTGCAGTTCGGTGTAGGTGGCGTGCTGGCCGGCCAGCATGGGGAAGACGGCCCCGGCGTTGCCCATGCCGTTGGGGCTGTGGCAACCGGTACAGGCGGGGATGCCGGAGCTCAAATCGCCGCCGCGGTACAGGGCTTCCCCCAACTCCACCAGCTCTGGGTCGGCGCCTTTGGTGCGCTTGGTCTCCTGGCTGGCGAAGTAGGCCGCCAGGTCGGCGATATCTTGGTCGGAGAGTCCAGCGGCTTGGCCGTTCATGATGGCGTTCATGCGCACCATGTCCGCGCCGTCGGGGTCCTTGCCACCGGCGCGGTAGTTGTGGAGCTGTTTGGCCAAGTATTGGGGGTGCTGGCCGGCCAAAATCGGCCACTCTGGGTTGGTGGCGGCGTTGCCGTCTAGGCCGTGGCAAGCAGAGCACACCAGGGCCTTTTGTTGCCCGGCGGTGGGGTCCCCCTCGACGCCAAAGGCCGTGGTGACAACGAGGCTCAAAGCGGCACACAAAACGCGGAATTGTCTTTGCATAGTGGTGTGGTTTCCGTGGACTCTGTGGTAATGATATTAGTTGGTTGGGTAATGATGTCAGCGGGTTGGACGTCTTGTCGTTATGGGTCTGACTCAGCTCTTGGGTTTGGTGGCAGGGAAGGGGGCGCGGGATCTTGGGGTGCGGCGCGGCCCGGGTGTTGAATCGATGGACTTCACGCTGACGACAACGGTCATGGCAATGGGGCGCGATACAGACAAGAGGGGGCAACGCTACCAGCGGGTGCAGTTTGTCACCAGCGCCCGGGAGTTGGATCAGCTACCCGCCGACGGGGGAAGGGAAGTGGCTTTTGTCGGGCGTTCCAACGCCGGCAAATCCAGCGCTCTCAACGCCATCACCCGTCAGTCCAACTTGGCTCGCACCAGCAAAACCCCCGGTCGCACCCAGTTGTTCAACGTCTTTCAGGTGGTGCCTGGACGCTATTTGATAGACCTGCCCGGCTATGGTTACGCCCGGGTGCCCGAGTCCATAAAGCGCCATTGGTACAAGACTTTACCGCGTTATTTTACCCGACGCAAAAGCCTTTGTGGGCTTTTTTTGCTCATGGATAGCCGCCATCCCCTCACCGAGGCCGACTGGGAGTTCCTCCAAGGGCATCGCCAGCCCAAGGCCCCCGGGCTGCCGATCCACGTGTTGCTCACCAAGGCCGACAAGTTGGGGCGGGGGGCAGCCGCCAAGGCCCTAGCCGGGGTGCGGCGCGAATTGGCCCTCGTCGACCCCGCCATCAGCGTCCAGTTGTTTTCGAGTCCCCAGGGTTTGGGGCTGGAGACGGCGTGGGGGATGCTGGATCGCTGGTTGGGGCTGGAGGCGCCCGGCGTCGATCCCGCCGCCCCCGGGGATGGCTGCGGTCGTACACCGCCGCCAGATGCTGAAAGTCCAAGTGGGTGTACACCTGGGTCGTCTTGATGTCGCTGTGGCCCAACAGCGCCTGGATGGCCCGCAGATCGCCGCTGGACTCCAGGAGATGGGAGGCGAAGGCGTGGCGCAGTAGGTGGGGGTGGAGGGCGAGGTCGATGCCCCACACCGAAGCCCAGCGGGCGAGGCGCTTTTGCACGGCCCGGGGGGTCAACGGCCTGCCGCCGCGGCCGACGAACAGGGCCGTTTCCTCGACTGCCGCCACCCGGGCCCGACGGGGGAGCCAGCGCCCCAGGGCGTCGACGGCAAAGCGCCCCACGGGCACCAGCCGGGTCTTTCGGCCCTTGCCGGTGACCCGCACGCTGCCCTCCACCAGGTCTACGTCCTCCACCGCCAAGCCCACCAGTTCCCCCAGGCGCAGCCCCGAGGAATAGAGCAATTCCAGCATGGCTGCATCGCGCCACTCCAGGTCGTCCCGGGGCGCGGGGGCCAGCAGGGCTTGATCCTGGTCCGGGGTGGGGACCTGGGGCAAGCGCGGCCGCGGTTTGGGGGCCGTGACGGTCCGGGCGGGGTTCTGGGGGCAAGCGCCCACGCGTTCTAGGTGGTCGAAGGCGGCCCGCAGGGCGGCGAGGGCCCGGCGCAGGCTGGCGGGTCCCACCCCGGCTCGATGGCGCCGGGCCAGATAGTGGCGAATCTGCTGGGGCGTCACCTCCGGGAGGTTTGTGCCTTCGGCGGTGCAAAAGCCGGCGAACGCCCGCAGATCGCGGCTGTAGTGGTCTATGGTCAGCGGGGACAACTGCCCCGAGGTGCGCCAGTGATCCAGGCAGACCGCCACGGGGTCGTGGTCGGCGGTCACTCGCTGCGACGGGGGTTGCAGATGGGGCCCAGGTGGGGCTGGAGGGCGTGGCTGATGAGTTCCCCAGTGCGGTGCAGGAACTGGGTGTCCATGGTGGGGTGGAAGCGTTGGGGGTCTTGGCTCCCCACCCCCAACAGGCCCTGCCAGTCGCCGTACCCCAAGGGCACCACCGCCGCCGAAGCCACCTGGGAGGCGCTGGGGCCAAACAGGCCGCGACTCTGTTCGGCGGTGAGGCGACCACACAGGGGTTGGCCGTGGTGTAGCAGGGCCTTGAAGGGGGTCAGGTGGCTCTCGGTGACAAACGCCGTGGCATGGGACACGGGCGCTAGGGGTTCGGCCACCAACTGCAGGGCGGTGAAGTCGGCGTGGAACTCGTCCCGCAATATCCCTTGCAGGTTGTGGAGCATGTCGTCCAGGTCCTCGGCCTCTAGGAGGGTCAAGGTGAGGAGTTGAAAGCGCTTGAACAGCCGATCGTTGTCCCGGGCCACGGCGATGAGCTCCTTGAGCTTGCGCCGCAGCCGGGTATTTTGCTCCCGCAGGTGGGCCACCTGGCGCTCCACTAGGGAAACCGCCCCCCGGACGGGGTGGGGAATGGCTAGTGTTTCCAGCAAGTGGGTGTGGCGGTTGAAGAAATCCGGATGGGCTTGGAGGTAATCGGCGATGGCCTGTTCCCCACTGCGCCCTCCCACCCGTTGATCCGGGCGACGCCGCGGTTCGGTCATGGCTGGCTCTCCCTCGGTTGTTTGGCCGACAAAATCACACAAATGCCTCCAACCCCGCCAGTTCCAAGGTGCCGTCGAAGACGTGGACGGCGGGACCGGTCATGGTCAAGGGTTGGCTCGAGTCTTCCCAGGCGATGGTGAGGCGTCCTCCGGGGAGTTCCACGGCGACTCGGGGGGGCAACAGCCCCTGGTGGCGGCCCACGGCCACGGCGGCACAGGCGCCGCTGCCGCAGGCACGGGTCTCGCCGACGCCCCGTTCGAACACCCGCAGGCGGAGGCGGTGGGGGTCGAGGCGCTGGGCAAAACCGACGTTGACCCCGGCGGGGAACCGGGGATGGCGTTGAATGGCCGGTCCCAAGGTGGCCACGGGGGCGAGGTCTACGTCGTCGACCCACAGCACCGCGTGGGGATTGCCCAGGGCGACGACGCCGATGTCCAGGGTCTGGCCGTCGACTTGCAATGGATGGTGGGGAGCGGCGGCGGCGGCGACAAAGGGCACACTGGGGGGGTCAAAGGTGGGGAGCCCCATGGTGGCGGTGACTTCGCCGTCGGCGTCAAAGGAGAGGTCCATGACGCCGTCGCGGGTGGCCACCCGCAGGTCTGCGTCGGCGGGCAGCGCGCTGCGACGCTGGAGGAAGCACCCGATGCAGCGCACGCCATTGCCACACTGGCCCACCTCGCCGCCATCGGCGTTGAAAATGCGATAGCCCACGTCGACATCGGGGCGAGGGGGAGGATCGATGAGCAACAGTTGATCGAAACCGACGCCGGTGTGGCGGTCGGCCAAACGGCGGATGAGGTCTGGGGTCAAGGCTACGGGTTGTCGTCTGGTGTCGATGACCACAAAGTCGTTGCCCAGACCGTGCATCTTGCTGAAGGCGAGGGTCATGGTCACAGTATACCCAACCATCCGCCGGCCATGGCCGTGGGGCATTCAAGGCTCAAGGCAAAGGGCTCTCGTCGGCGAGGAGCTGGGCGATGGTCTCGCGCCGACGCACCACGTGGAAGCGGTCCCCGTCCACCAGGACTTCGGGGGCCCGGGGGCGGGTGTTGTAGTTGCTGCTCATGGCAAAGCCGTAGGCGCCGGCGTCTCGCACCGCCAACAGATCGCCCACGGCTAGGCACAGGGGCCGATCCTTGCCCAAGAAATCCCCGGTTTCGCACACCGGCCCCACCACGTCGTAGGTCAAGGCCTCGCCGGGTCGGGGGACCACCGCTTCGATGCGCTGGTAGGCGCCGTAGAGGGCTGGGCGCAGGAGGTCGTTCATGGCGGCGTCCACCACGGCAAAGCGCTTGGCCGGGTTTTCCTTGAGGTATTCCACCCGGGTCAGCAGCACCCCGGCGGGGCCGCTGATGGCCCGGCCCGGTTCCAGCCAGACCTCCAACTGGGCCTGGCCCGCCCCTTGCAGAGCTTGGCACAGGGCTCGGACCTGGGCCCCGGGGTCGGGGGGGGACTCCTCGTCGCGGTAGGCGATCCCCAGGCCTCCCCCCACGTCGATGTGTTCGAGGGAGATGCCGCTGGTCTCCAGCTCGGCCACCAGGGCCAGCACTCGCTCCAGGGCGGCGAGGAACGGCGTTAGGCTCAGCAGCTGGGAGCCGATGTGACAGTCCACCCCACAGACCCGCAGGGAGGGCCGGTGGGCGGCCCAGCGGTAGATGGCCAGGGCCGAGGGGATGTCGATGCCGAATTTGTTTTCCTTGAGGCCGGTGGCGATGTAGGGGTGGGTCTCGGCGTCGACGTCGGGGTTGACCCGCAGCGACACGGGCGCCACCTTGCCCATGGCGCGGGCGACTTCATCGATGCGCTCCAACTCGGCTTTGGATTCGGCGTTGAAGCAGCGGATGCCCACCTCCAGGGCCCGTTGGATTTCGTCGCGGGTCTTGCCCACCCCGGAGAACACCACCTGGTCGGGATCGCCGCCGGCGGCCAACACCCGCTCCAGCTCCCCCTGGGAGACGATGTCGAATCCAGAGCCCAGGCGAGCCAGGACGCTCAATACCCCCAAGTTGCCGTTGGCCTTGACGGCGTAGCACACCAGGTGGGGGTGGGGGCCAAAGGCGCCGTCGAAGGCTCGCCAGTGGTTTTCCAAGGCGGCCTTGGAATAGACGTAACAGGGGGTGCCCACGGCCTCGGCGATGGCGGTCAAGGGCACGTTCTCGGCGGCCAGCTGCCCGTCGCGCTGGGCGAAGTTCGGGGTGGCGGGAGTCACGGTGCCACCGCCTGGTCGGCGGGGGAATCATCTTCCAAGGCCAGTTCGCCCTCCCCCCCCTGTGTTGGGGTACCGGCTTCCCTGGTGACGGCGGGGGGCGGTGAGTCCGGCAAGAACAGCGCCCCCTTTTGGCCGCAGCCGGCGAGGGGCAGGGCCGTCAGCAGCGGGATGACGGAGAAGAAGGGGAGGATCGGTCGGGGCATGGTGCTTTTTTGATCGGGGGTACAAAACAGTTAGTATAAGGCTTTCCGCTGTCACCTGCGAGCATTGCCGGCCATGACCGACCGCCTCACCACCGTTGAAATCGACCCCAAAAGTCCCCCCCGGGCCGCGGTGATCTGGATGCACGGCCTCGGGGCCGACGCCCACGACTTCGAACCCATTGTTCCCCACCTGGGGTTGGAGGGGTTGGGGGTGCGGTTTGTATTTCCCAACGCCCCACGACAGCCCGTCACCATCAACGGTGGCATGGTGATGCCCGCCTGGTACGACGTATTGTCCATGGACATTCCCCGCCGGGAGGATGCCGCGGGACTGCGGGCCTCGGAGGCCGCCCTTCGCCAGTTGATCGAGGCCGAGGTGGCCCGGGGGATTCCCCCCGAGGCCATCGTCTTGGCGGGCTTTTCCCAAGGGGGCGTGATGGCCCTCCAGACGGGGTTGCGCCATCCCGAGGCCCTGGGGGGCATTCTGGCGCTGTCGTGTTACTTGCCCCTCAAAGACCACGTGGCCGCCGAGCGCCACCCCGCCAACCAGAACATTCCCATCTTTTTTGCCCACGGTCGCTTTGACCCGGTGATCCCCATGGCCTACGGCAAGGCCAGCGTCGAGCGGTTGGAAGCCCTGGGGTACGCCGTGGAATGGCGGGAGTATCCCATGGAGCACGCCGTGTCCCCCGAGGAGATCCAGGACATCGGCCAGTGGTTCCGGCGGGTATTGGCCGAGCCCCAGGTGCCCTAGCCCCTGCCCGGGGCCGGCCTTCAACCGCGAAAGGCGTCGTCCCGGGCCAAGTAGGCGGCCTCGTCGGGGGTCGAGGTCCTGTCCAATGGGGCGTTGCGGTGGGGAAAGCGGCCAAAGCGGGCGATGATATCCCGGTGTTGGCGGGCGTGGCGCAAGTTGTGGCTGAGGCCCGCGGCGGCGTACAGCTCCACCCCCCGCTCCTGGGTCGCCAGGGATTCGGCGTGCATGTAGGGCATGTACAAAAACGCCCGGCCGTCGTCGTCCAAGGCTGCATCGAAGCCCTGGGCCACGGCGCGCTGGGCCACCGTCAGGGCCTTGGCGTCCTGGGCGAAGGCGTTGGCGGTGTCGCGGTGCAAGTTGCGGGGCAATTGATCCAGGGCGATGACCAAGGCCAGGGCGCCCCGGGGGGTCGTCTGCCAGGCGTCGAGGTCGCCGCGCCCAGCGGCGGCTGCCACTGGGGCAAACTCTCTGGCGAGGCGGGCGTCGAAAGCCGGGTCCTTTTTGAACCAGAACTCTCGATGGGCGGGGTCAAACCAGAAATCCAGTAGGGGATCGAAGGATGGCAGCGACATGGGGCTGTGATCTCCACAAATAACCGTGAGGATACATCGTGCCCTTGGTGACTTTTAACAATGTCTCTTTGGCCTTTGGCCTGGAGGCGCTGCTCGACCGGGTGGATTTGCAGCTGGACGCCGGCGAACGGGTGTGTCTGGTAGGGCGCAACGGCGCCGGCAAGTCGACCTTGCTGAACCTGGTGGCCGGGGACCTCGCCCCCGACGACGGGGAGATTTGGCGCAGCCCCGAGCTCCCCATGGGCCGGTTGGCCCAGGAGCTACCCGCCGCCGACCACGCCTCGGTGTTCGAGGTGGTGGCCGGGGGTCTCGCCGAGCTGGGTTCTCTGTTGGCCGACTACCACCAGACCACCCAGGCGGTGGCCACGGCCCCCAGCGACCAAGCCTTGGCCAAGTTGGAGCGCCTGCAACAGGCCCTGGAGGCCCGAGACGGTTGGCGCTTTCACCAGCGCATCGAGGCGGTGCTGAGTCGCTTGGAACTGCCCGCCGATGTCGCCATGGGGTCTCTGTCCGGGGGTTGGCGGCGGCGGGTGACCCTGGCCCGGGCCCTGGTCACCCAACCGGAGCTGTTGCTGTTGGACGAACCCACCAACCACCTGGACATCGAGGCCATCCAGTGGCTGGAGGAGCAGCTGTTGGCCTACCGGGGGGGGGTGTTGTTCATCACCCACGACCGGGCATTTCTCCAGCGCCTGGCCACCCGGATCGTCGAGCTGGACCGGGGCAAGGCGGTATCCTATCCCGGGGACTACCGGACCTTTTTGGCCCGCCGGGAGGCGGCGTTGGAGGCCGAGGCCAAGGCCAACGCCCGCTTTGACCAACAGCTGGCCGCCGAGGAGCTGTGCATTCGCCAGGGCATCAAGGCCCGGCGCACCCGCAACCAGGGGCGGGTCCGGGCCCTTTTGGCGTTGCGGGCGGAACGCAGCCAGCGCCGAGAGGTCCAGGGGCGGGCCAGCTTTACCCTGGAGAGCGGCGACCCTTCGGGAAAGTTGGTCATCGAAGCCAAGGACATCGGCTACGGCTACGATGGCAAACCGGTGGTCAAGGGCTTTTCGGTGCGGATTCAGCGGGGGGATCGGGTGGGGATCATCGGCCCCAACGGCGCCGGCAAGACCACCTTGTTGCGGCTGCTGTTGGGGCAGCTGGCCCCGGCCACGGGCTCTGTGCGGCTGGGGACCCAGCTCCAGGTGGCCTACTTCGACCAGCTGCGGGCCACCCTGGAGCTGGAGAAGTCGGTGATCGACAACGTCGCCGCCGGGCGGGAATTCATCGAGATCGACGGCAAGCGCCGCCACGTCATCAGTTATCTGGGAGATTTCCTGTTCTCCCCGGCCCGCACCCGCACCCCGGTGAAGGCCCTGTCGGGGGGGGAGCGCAACCGGCTGCTGTTGGCCAGGCTGTTTAGCCAGCCGGCCAATTTGTTGGTGATGGACGAGCCCACCAACGATTTGGACATCGAGACCCTGGAGCTGTTGGAAGACCTGTTGAGCGGCTTTGCCGGCACGCTATTGCTGGTGAGCCACGACCGGGCGTTTTTGGACAATGTGGTCACCAGTGTGCTGGTGTTCGAGGGGGGCGGCAAGGTCCAGGAGTACGTGGGGGGCTACAGCGACTGGGCGGCCCGGGCCAAGGCCCAGGCCCAGGCCCAGGCCCAGGCCCAGGCCCAAAGTGTCCTCGATGCCAAGCAAGCCGCCAAGGCCCCCGCCGCGCCGGCGCCGGCCAAAGCCGCCCCCAAGGCCAACAACCGCCCCAAGCTGAGCTACAAAGACCAGCGGGAGTTGGAACAGCTACCGGCCCGGATCGAAGCCCTGGAGGCCGAGCAAGAGGCCCTAGGGGCCCAGTTGGCCGAGCCCGGGTTTTACCAGGGGGAAACCAGCGCCATCCAAAAGGTCACCGACCGGGCCCAGGCGGTGGAGCGGGAGTTGACCGAGGCCTACGAGCGCTGGGAGGCGTTGGAGAGCCAGCGGGCGGGGGGGTGATGGACGTCGGTCCTTACGGACCGGTGGAAAATCTCCCTTCGACGGGGTTGGCTTTGAGTCAGTGTTGGAGGTGAGACGGACCTTTCGAGTTTTCCGTGAAACGCTCTAAATGCCGTGTTGTGCTTCGTCTCGAGCGGCCCTCACCCCCGGCCCCTCTCCCCCACCGATGGTGCGGGAGAGGGGTGACTTGGTCGGGTGCGTTGGTCAAATTCTTCAAAAGGGGGGGCCGTCCGAAGGGGTACTGGGCATGGGCTTCAGGGAAGATCCGAAACAATCTGTGAGACTTTTGAAATATTCAAAAGCGCTACTCCCGAAAAGCTTGGTTCAATGGGTTGGGCTAAGTTTGTCGATCCCCGACGCTTAGAGGGGGCAAGCTATATGTGGTATGCAACGCTGTCTGATTGTCGAAGTGGCAGATGCCAAGGCCCGGCTATCTGAGTTGATTCAACGGGCGGAGGCTGGAGAAACCGTGATCATCGCCCGAGATAAGCAACCGGCGGTGCAGCTGATACCGGTGATACCTTTTTAACCTTCTCCCCCATGGCTCCCATCCCCGAGTGCTAAACTCGACGCAAGCCATCGACAAAGGAAACGACCATGGGACTGCCTTTCACCGTCGCCGAGTACCGCACTCGGCTGGACAAAGTGCGCCAACGCATGGCGGATCGAGGGATAGACCTGTTGCTGGTATCCGAGCCCAGCAATATCTACTGGCTCACCGGCATCGGCGACTGGTCGTTTTACGTGCCCCAGTTTGCCCTGATCCGGGGGGACGAGACCCAGCCGTGGTGGATCGGCCGGGCCATGGACGCTCCGGGGGCGCGCTTGAGTGGCTGGATGGACGACGATCGCGTCATCGCCTATCCCGAATACTATATCCATCGCCCTCGTACCCACCCCAGCGACGCCATTGGGGCCGTCATGGTCGACCGGGGTTGGGGGGGGCTGCGCATTGGCTATGAGTCGGACAGTTATTACTTTTCCCCCAAATCCCTGGCCCATCTGCAAAAGGCCCTACCCAACGCCACTTTCGTCGACGGCGATTTGTTGGTCAACTGGGCGAGGGCTACCAAGAGCGAGGCGGAGCTGGCCTATATGCGCCAAGCCGCCACCATCGTCGCCGGCGCCATGGCCGTGGCCCAGGAGCACATCAAACCCGGGGTGCGCCAGTGCGACGCCGTAGGGGAGATCTACAAGGCCCAAATCGCCCCAGCCGAGCCCTATGGGGGCGACTTCGCCGCCCTGTGCCCCATGATCTTGGTCGGGGAAAAGGCCTCGACGGCCCACCCCATCTGGAGCGATGCGCCCTTCGAGGGGGATCAAACCGTAGCCGTGGAGTTGGCGGGGTCCCGCAAACACTATAACTGCGCCCTGGCCCGCACCCTCCACTTGGGGGCCAACCCTCCCGCTCCCCTGGTGGATACCGCCAAGGCCGTCGAGGAAGGACTTGAGGCGGTGTTGGCCACCCTCAAAGCCGGCGTCACCGGCCACGAGGCCCACGCCGCCTGGAACGCCGTCTTGGCGCGCCATGGTCTGACCAAAGAGAGCCGCATCGGCTATGCCATCGGCGTCGGCTTCCCCCCCGATTGGGGCGAGCACACCATCAGCCTACGGGCCGGGGAAATCCACCCCCTCGAGACCGACACCACCTTGCACATCATGCTGGGAATGTGGATGGACGGCTGGGGGATGGCGATGTCGGAGACGGTGCGCATAACCCCCACGGGGGTGGAATGTCTGACCCAGTTTCCCCGGGAGTTACACGTCAAAGGCCGTTGAAGCCCTCTCGCCTCAACGGCCTCGATTCGGGGAAACCCATCCCAAGACTTCTTGATACCCCAGCGGTGATCGGGGGGAGAAAGCGATCGGGGGTAGGCGATACGCCTTCTCCCGCTGGAGTCGCCAATGGGCCATTAATGCTTATTAATGCTTATTGTGAAAGTTGTTTTGGATGACACTAGGGTCAGCCCCAACGGGTACCCGGTCGCTGGCGTTACCCGATCCCGGAAATTGCGGTATGGGGGAGAGGTTATCGAGGATGTTCTGGATCATCCCTCGGACTGAATCTGTAAAGAGATTATCCAAACCGATGGGAGAGAATGCCGATGCCATAGGTGAAGAAAGAGCAACTGCGAAGCTATCGCCCATACCACTATTTAATGCTCTCGCTTGAGTTTGATGGGTGATGTTGCTATCGAAAGTGGTATTGGTGTTGAGTTCTATGGTCATGGTGATTGTCTCGCAGTGTCATATTGGTAATTGATTGTTTTTTCTGCTGAATAGATATGGGTTGCTTCTCAAAAAACATCGGTTTTGAAATGCACCGATATGTGCTCAACGATTGGAAATTTAGCAGATGCTCTTTGAGCTGCGCAAGGGTTTTGCGTTGATAAACAAGGCTCTTTGGAATTGATAAGTAGGCCTCATTTTTGTCGTGTCTAGTTCAACAAAGATGGCATTTTGGTATTGCCTTTACACCATGGAAGAATTGGGAGCCCTAGAGGTCAGGGGGGCTAGGGGGGGGGTTGGTAACCTCGGGGCGTGTAGAGCCACGGCCCCCAAACCCGAGTCTCGGCGCTCCCCACCAACACCAAGGTCAACATATCCACCGCCTCCACCGCCAGTTCCCCCAGGGTGGTGAGTTGCAGCGTCTCCCCCGGGCGGGTGACGTTGCGGGCGATGATCGTTGGGGTGTCCGTGGGGCGATAACCCAACAGAATTTCCCTGGCCCGGGGCAGTTGCCAGCGCCGCCGCTGGGACACCGGGTTGTAGAACGCCACAGCGAAGTCCCCCTGCCCGGCGGCGTCGATGCGCCTTTCGATGGTGGTCCACGGCAGCAGGCAATCCGACAGGGAAATGGCGCAGAAATCACAGGCCAGGGGGGCCCCCACCTTAGCGGCCACCGCCTGGAGGGCCGAGATGCCGGGGATCACCTGGACCTCCACGCCCTCCCACCCCGCACCTGGGGCCGTGGCCAGCTGCTCAAACACCACCGTGGCCATGGCGTAGATGCCGGGGTCGCCGCTGGAGAGCAAGGCCGTGGGCTTGCCCGCCGCCGCCAAGTCCAGCGCCAGGCGAGCCCGGGGGATCTCCTCCCCCAGGGGTAGATCCCGGCAGTCTTTGCCCACCAGTAGGTCCTGGACTTGGGCCAGGTAGGGGCCATAGCCCACGGCGCAGTGGGACGTGCCCAGAGCTCTGGTGGCCGCCGGAGTGAGATGCTCTCGGCCTCCGGGGCCAAGGCCAACGATGTAAAGGGGCGTCACTGGCTCAGCGTGCCTCCCTGGGTGGTAAAGTGGATTCGGGCTCATCCCCATCCCGGTAGGCCCGGGCCAAGGCCACGGTGGCATGGGCGTTCTTGCGCTTGGGGAGCAATAGCTCGGCGGTGTCCCCCGTCAGGGCCTCGGCGTGGGCCAAGGCCGCTCCTTCGGCGACTCCGTAACAGCCCACGGCCTGAAATACCACCTCAGAGGGGTCGGTCAGGCGGGAGTGGTAGCGATTTAACGCTTGGGCTGAATACCACCCCACGGGGACGTTGAGATGCTCGGCCAAGGCGAGGAGGCCCCCCTCGTCGCCCTTGAGGTCGATGCTCGCCACGGCGGCTAGATCCCTTTGCCCCAGGCCCACCTCGGCCAAGGCCCGATCCAGCAAATCCCCCAGTGTCTCGACGCCACACCCCCTGGCACAACCCAAACCCGCCACATGGACGGGGTGGGTGTAGGGCCTGGCCCCGGTGACCACGCAAACCCCCCCCGTGGCCCGGGCCAACCGTT
>JBHJHK010000302.1:0-18108 GCA_050330975.1 Candidatus Competibacterales bacterium
GGGACAGACCACCCCCTTGGACGATGGCGATGCCATCTACGCCTACGGCGGCGAAGTGGGCGGTGGGGGCGATGGGGTTTCCGGCCCCCTCCAAGACCCGGCCGTGGCCGCAGCCGTCGCCCAGCTGGGTCGGGTGATCTACTTTGAATTCGACAGCGCCGAGGTGTCCCTGGAGGCCCAACCCCTCATCGAGCGCCACGCCGCTTTGCTGCGGGACAACCCTCAAGTTCAGGTGGTGCTGGAGGGCCACGCCGACGAGCGGGGTACGAGGGAGTACAATATCGGCCTGGGCGAGCGGCGCAGCCAGGCGGTGCGGCGGCTGTTGACCGCCTTTGGGGTGTCCCCCCAGCAGTTGGATTGGGTCAGCTACGGCGAAGAACGCCCCCTCACCTTTGGCCAAGACGAACTGAGTTACAGCCGCAATCGACGGGTGGAAATTGTCTACTAATACCATCGTTAAGCCATGGCCCGCGGCAACGGCGTGGGTCTTGGGTTTGATCCTCGTGGCTTCTGGACCCTTCGCTGGGGCCCAAAGCGAGTCCATCAACCGAACGCTGTTTGAATTGGTGACCCGCCTCGAGCGCCAAGAGAGCGAAATCCGCCGTCTGCGGGGGGACATCGAGGTCTATCAGTATCGCCAACGGCAATTGGCGGCTCGTCTAGAGGCGTTGGAGCGGCAGCTCGCGGCCAGCAGTCCCGGTGGGGGCGGGGATGGCGGCTTGGGGGCGCCATCGCGTCCCACCGCCGTTGCTCCACCCCGGGTATCCCCCACCCTGGAGACCGAGACCGAGACCGAGACCGAGTTTGAATTTGAACCCCACGATGCTAGCTTCGAGGCGGATCCAGACGCCATTTTGGGGGAGGTAGGAGATGATTTTGACGCCGCTCCTTCCCCAACCCCCGAGGCTGGCCGTGGGGAATCCGGGCCTAGGCCGCCGCGGCTGGCGTCATTGCCCCGGGATGACGCCCGGATCCAAGGGGACTTCGACGACGCCCTAGGTCAGTTGCGCCGCGGAGATCACCGGGGGGCCATCGCCGCCTTTGAGGACTTCCTCGCCAACTATCCCCAAAGCGACCTGGCGGCGGAGGCGCTGTTCTGGCTGGGCGAGGCCCATTACATCGACCGGGATTTCCCGCGGGCCGAGGGCATTTTTATCGACTTGGGCCGGCGCCATCCCACGAGCCAGCGGATTCCCGACACCCTGCTGCGGTTGGGTTTTATCTACGAAGTGGAAGGCGACATGGCCCAGGCGCGGGCCGTCTACGACGAACTGCTGCGGCGTTATCCCCAAAGTCGCGCCGCCAATCAAGCGGCGCGGCGGCGCGGGCAACTCCCCTGAGGCGACTCCACGGCGACCAAAGCCTTGCAATTTACCGCTGATTCGCTATAGTTACGCATTCCTTAGCCAGTCATCGATTTGGGTCGTTAGCTCAGTGGTAGAGCAGTCGGATTATAACCGATCGGTCGTAGGTTCGAATCCTACACGACCCACCATCTTCGTTTGATAACACCATCCCCAAGGACAAAAATCCAAGTTCAGTATTCTCCCTCGACGATGTAAAGGGGGCGCCCCTTGGATTCTAGGTAAATCCTCCCCACGTATTCCCCCAAAATCCCCAATCCCACCAGCTGCAAGCCACAGAAGAACAACACCGAGGTCAACAACGAGGCGTAGCCGGGGACATCGATGCCCCACACCAAGGTGCGAAGGACGATAAAACTGCCGTAGCAAAACGCCAGGACGCACACCAACAGCCCAAAATAGAGCCAGATGCGCAATGGCGCGGTGCTAAAGCTAGTGATGCCCTCCAGGGCGTAGTTCCAAAGCTTCCAAGGACTGAACTTGCTCTTGCCTTGGTGGCGAGCCGCGCGGCGAAACTCCACCACGGCGGCCTCAAATCCCACCCAAGCGAAGATACCCTTCATAAAGCGCTGGTTTTCTGGGAGCTTTTGGATCGCCTCCACCACCCGCCGGGTGATGAGGCGGCTGTCGCCGACGTTTTCGGGGATCGTGGTGCGGGCGATGGCGTTGTGGGTGCGGTAAAACCAGCGCGACGACCAACGCTTGAAAAAACTGTCGCTGGTGCGGTCGACGCGCTTGGCCAACACCACATCGAAGCCTTGGCGCCAGCGGGCGATAAAGGCGTCGATGAGGGTGGGGGGGTCTTGGAGGTCGGCGTCTAAAATGATGACGGCATCTCCCCGGGCGTGGTCAAGACCCGCCATCAAGGCGGCATCTTTGCCGAAGTTGCGGGAGAGGTTGATGATGCGCAAATGGGGATAGTGCTGCTTGGCCCCCAGCAACCGCGCCAAGGTGTGGTCTGTGCTGCCGTCGTTGACGCAAATGATTTCATAGGGCTCATTACAGTGGGCCAGCTGGCGGGTGACGACCTCCAAAAACTCATCGACCCCCAGTTGTTCATTGAAGAGGGGACTGACGATGGATAGGGCAACGGGCTGTTCACTCACCGGGGAGGGTTCCTTTACTCGGGATCCGAAACACTTATCGTGGAGTCGGATTGTCCCGAGGTCCAGGGGTGAAATCAACGCAGGGCCCCGTCGAGAGCCCGGGTGCAGGCCAGCCGGGTTGGTATGGCCCGCTGGGTGCACGGGGGCACCGCCGCCGGGCTATATACCCCGAGGGGATAACCCGGCGGCTGGCAGACCTCAGGACTTCCAGCTCTCCAGGAGCTCGTCGTAGTCGACGGTTTCACCTTGGGGTTTTTCGTTGTCGAGCTTGGGCTTGGGGGCACCGGGCTGGTTGAGCCAGTACTCGGCGTCCCGGGGCTCGTTGAGAGCCGGGCCACACTCGCCTTGAACCCCGGCCCGCTCTAGGCGCTGCATAATGCGGTCTTGGGCCTGAGCCAGCTTGTCCAACGCCTCCTGCTCGGTGGATTCCCCAGACACCACCTCGCCGATGTTCTGCCACCACAGCTGAGCGAGCTTGGGGTAGTCGGGGACGTTGGTGCCGGTGGGGGTCCATTGGACCCGGGCGGGGCTCCTGTAGAACTCCACCAAACCGCCGAGTTTGGGGGCTCGCTCGGTGAAGGACTGGTGGTTGGTATCGGAGTCGCGGATGGGGGTGAGACCCACGTGGGTTTTTTTCAACGAGGTGGTCTTAGCCACGGTGAATTGGGCGTAGAGCCAGGCGGCCTTACGCCGCTCCACAGGGGTGCTTTCCATTAGGGTCCAAGAACCGGCGTCCTGGTAGCCGAGTTTCATGCCCTCTTCCCAATAGGGACCGTGGGGGCTGGGGGCCATGCGCCACTTGGGGTTGCCATCTTCGTCCACCACTGGAATGCCGTCTTTGGTCATATCGGCGGTAAAGGCCGTGTACCAGAAGATCTGCTGGGCGATATTGCCCTGGGCGGGGACGGGGCCCGCTTCGTAAAAGGTCATCCCCAGGGCGCCGGGGGGGGCGTATTCGCCGACCCATTCTTTGTACTTGCGAATGGCGTAGACCGCCGCCGGGCCATTGACGGCGCCGCCCCGGCGCACGTCGGAGCCCACGGGCCTACAACCCTCCACCCGAATGCCCCACTCGTCGACGGGGTTGCCGTTGGGTAGGCCCTGGTCGCCGACGCCGGCCATGGACAACCAGGCGTCGGTCATCCGCCAACCCAGATCCGGGCTCTTTTTGCCGTAGTCCATGTGACCGTAGACCCGCTCGCCGTCGATCTCTTTGACGTGTTCGGAGAAGAACTCGGCGATGTCTTCGTAGGCCGACCAGTTGCGCGGTACCCCCAACTCGTAGCCGTAGAGGTCCTTGAACTGGGCCTTGAGGTCATCCCGGGTGAACCAGTCGTAGCGGAACCAATACAAATTGGCGAATTGCTGGGCCGGCAGTTGATAGAGCTTGTCGTCGGGGCCGGTGACAAACTCGATGCCGATGAAGTCGTCGATGTCCAAGGTGGGCAAGGTGACGTCCTTACCTTCCCCGGCCATCCAGTCGGACAGTGGCACCACAAAGCCATAGCGAAAGTGGGTACCGATCAAATCCGAGTCATTGATGTAGGCGTCGTAGATGTTTTGCCCCGACTGCATCTGGGTCTGCAGCTTTTCGATGACGTCGCCTTCTTGGATCAGGTCGTGGTTGACTTTGATGCCGGTGATCTCTTCAAAGGCCTTGGCCAGGACGTTGGCCTCGTACTCGTGGGTGGTGATGGTCTCGGAGACCACGTTGATCTCCATACCGCGGAAGGGCTCGGCGGCCTGGATAAACCACTCCATCTCCTGGAGCTGTTCTTCACGGCTCAAGGTGGAGGGCTGAAACTCTTGGTCGATCCACTTCTCGGCGGCGGCGCGGTCGGCCAGGGCGGGGGTGGTGGACAACAATAAACCCGTGCCCAGGGCAACGCCCCAAAGGCGGCGGTTGTGTAAGTTGGGTGACATACCGCTGTGAGCTCCTTTAGTGGTTGGGTAGAGGGCGGGGAAAGGGCATTTCCCCGCGGGTAAAGCGCTTTAACCATAGCGCAATAGGATTAAAAGCCAGAGGATGGAAAGGCCTGTGGCCCACCACAGGGAGGCATCGGCGAGGCCGAGCCACGCCAGGTGGATGTAGGCGGCGCTCAAAAGGCCGATGAACAAGCGGTCGCCCCGGGTGGTGACGATGGGCAAAAATCCCCGACGCGCCACGGTGGGAGACAGCTTTTCCCAGATGATCATGGCGGTGAGCAGGGTGAAAATGACGCTGAAAAAAGTCGCCGTGGGCACCGTCCAGGCCATCCATTCGAGATCCATGGGCATCGACCCTCGTCAAACGCGGCCCAGGGCAAAGCCCTTGGCGATGTAGTTGCGGACGAAATACACCACCAAGGCTCCCGGGACGATGGTCAAAATCCCCGCCGCCGCCAAAAGCCCCCAGTCCAACCCCGAGGCGCTGATGGTGCGGGTCATGGTGGCGGCGATGGGCTTGGCGTCGACGGTGGTTAGGGTGCGGGCCAACAACAGCTCCACCCAGCTGAACATAAAGCAGAAAAAAGCCGTCACGCCGATGCCAGCTCGGATCAAAGGCACAAAGATGGTCACAAAGAAGCGGGGAAAGCTGTAGCCGTCCAAGTAGGCGGTCTCGTCGATTTCCCGGGGTACCCCGGACATAAAGCCCTCGAGGATCCACACCGCCAGGGGTACGTTGAACAGACAGTGGGCCAAGGCCACGGCGATGTGGGTATCGATGAGGCCAAAGGTGGAATAGAGCTGGAAAAACGGCAGCAAGAACACCGCCGGGGGGGCCATGCGGTTGGTCAACAGCCAAAAGAACAAATGGGTGTCGCCCATAAAGGTGTAGCGGGAAAAGGCATAGGCCGCCGGCAAGGCCACGGTCAGGGAAATAACCGTGTTAAGGCTGACGTAAATCAATGAATTGATGTACCCCGAGTACCAGGTGGGGTCGGTGAAGATCTTGATGTAGTTGGCCAGCGTCACCTCCAGGGGGATGACGGAGAAACCCCCCAAGATGGTCTCCGTGGTCTGGAGGGACATGGCGAACATCCAATAGATGGGTAGGGCCAGGAATACAAAGTAGATCAGCAAGCCCACGTGGTGTTTCTTCACGACCGACCCTCCGGGCTGGCGTTGGTGAGGGCGGTGTAAAACAGCCAGCTAAACAGCAACACGATCAAAAAGTAAATCAATGAAAAAGCCGCTGCCGGCCCCAAGTCGAATTGGCCGATAGCCATTTTAGTGAGCTCTTGGCTCAAGAAAGTGGTGGCGTTGCCGGGTCCGCCCCCGGTGAGGACAAAGGGCTCGGCATAGATCAAAAAGCTATCCATAAATCGCAGCAACAAAGCGATGGTCAGTACCCCCTTGAGCTTGGGGAGCTGGATATAGCGAAATACCGCCCAGCGGGAGGCACCGTCGATTTGGGCCGCCTGGTAAAAGGCGTTGGGGATGGCTCGCAGGCCGGCGTAGCACAGCAGCACCACCAGGGGTGTCCAGTGCCAAACGTCCATGACCAGCACCGTGAGCCAGGCGTCCAGGGCGTCGGCGGTGAAGTTGTAGTCGATGCCCAACTGGTTGATGGCCACCCCGGCGAGGCCGATGTCCGGGCGGGCGAAGATGATCCAGATGGTGCCGATGACATTCCAGGGGATGAGAAGGGGTAGGGATAGGGCGATCATGGACAAAGGCACCCCAATGCCCCGGGTGGGCAAGGCCAGGGCGATGGCGATGCCCAGGGGGATCTCGATGAGCAACACCAAAAAGGAAAACTGCAGCTGGCGGACTAGGGCCTCGTGGAGGTCCTCGTCGTGGAGTACTTGCTCAAACCACTCGGTGCCGATGAAAAAGCGCTGATTGGGGCCAAAGATGTCTTGGACCGAGTAATTCACCACCGTCATCAAGGGGATGATGGCGCTGAAGGCGACGACGACCAGCACCGGTATCACCAGGAAAAGCGCCCGCTCATTGTGGGTTTTTTGCATGGCTCAGCCTCCCACCAACCGATCGTCGCAGTACAGTTGGGTCATTTCGGGGACGAAGTGGAGATAGTGCTGGTCGTCGCCGATGATTTGATCTTCGGGAACTTTGACCTTGAGGGTGTAGGGCCCCAAGGCGACGTCGACGATTTGAAAGTTGCCCAGGTCCTCTCGCCCCGTGACCGCGACATCGACGGCCCCCGGGCTCAGTTGGCGACTCAAGCGCAGGAATTCTGGCCGCACGCCCAAGGTCAATTCGCCCCCCGTGGCTTTGGCCCGGGTGCCGGTGCCCGGCGGCAGAGGAATGCGCTGGTTGGCCACTACGGCGTTGTCCCCCTCCACGCCACAGGGCATAAAGTTCATCCCCGGACTGCCGATGAAATGGCCGACGAAGGTGTGGGCGGGCTTTTCGAACAACTCTTGGGGGGTGCCGAGCTGGACCACTTCCCCCGCCGACATCACCACCACCTTGTCGGCGAAGGTATGGGCTTCGTTTTGGTCGTGGGTGACTTAGACCAAGGTGAGCTTGAAGCGCTCGTGGATCTGTTTGAGCTTGCGGCGCAGATGCCACTTGAGCTGGGGGTCTATGACCGTCAGCGGCTCGTCGAACAAGATGGCCGCCACGTCGCTGCGCACCAAGCCCCTGCCCAAGGAGATGGTCTGTTTGGCGTCGGCGGTGAGGTTTTGGGCCCGGCGCTTGAGGACCGGGGTGAGATCGAGCATCTCGGCGATTTCCCCCACCCGCTCCTGCACGGCTGAGGGGCTAAAACCCCGGTTCTTGAGGGGAAAGGCCAGGTTGTCATACACCGTCATGGTGTCGTAGATCACCGGGAACTGGAACACCTGGGCGATATTGCGAGCCTTGGTAGGGAGTTCAGTCACATCGACCCCATCGAACACCACTTGGCCCTGGCTCGGGTGCAAAAGCCCGGAGATGATGTTCAAAAGGGTCGATTTGCCACAGCCCGAGGGGCCCAGGAGGGCGTAGGCGCCGCCGTCTTCCCAGATGTGGTCCAGTCGGCGCAGGGCGTAGTCCTCGGGGCGCTGGGGATTGGGGGTGTAGGCGTGGGCGATATCTTGCAGTTCAATGCGAGCCATGGCCGCCCTCCCAGGTGGTAGACGCCCGGGTGCCCGGCCGCGGAGGTGCCGCCACCAAGCGGCCGTCGCCGTCAAAGGCAAACAGGTGGTGGGGGTCGAGGAACACCTGGAGGCCCTGGCCCAACCCCATGGGATGGACCCCCTCCTCTTGGACTACCCACGACCCCCCGTGGTGGCCCACGTGGATAAAGGTCTCGGAGCCGTTGACCTCGGCCAGTTCGATGGTGGTAGCCAAGGGGACGGCGTCTGGTCCCACGGGGGTGATGGATAGGTGGTTGGCCCGTATTCCAAAGCGGTAGGAGCCGGGGGCGCGGCCCTGGAGGTGGCCCTGGAGGGGGATGGACCACCCGCCCCCCAACTGGGCCTCCCCGTCGCTGACCTGCCCGTCCATGAGGTTGATGGGGGGGTCGCTAAAGACTTCCCCCACCCGCACCGAGTTGGGTCGGTGGTACACCGCCACCGTGGGGCCGCTCTGGAGCACCCGACCCCGGTCCATCACCACCAAATGTCCCCCCAACAGCAAGGCTTCCAGGGGTTCGGTAGTGGCATAGACCACGATGGCCCGGCGGCGCTTAAACAGATCCCGCAGCTCAGTGCGCAGTTCTTCCCGCAACTTGTAGTCCAGATTCACCAACGGTTCGTCGAACAGCAATAACTGGGCGTCTTTGACCAAGGCCCGGGCCATGGCGGTGCGTTGCTGCTGGCCCCCCGACAGCTCGGCGGGCAGGAGATTCAACAGGTGGTCGATGCGGACCAACTCCGCCACCTCTTGGACCCGGCGGTCGATTTCGGTCCGGGGGACCCCTTGAATTTTCAACGGCGAGGCGATGTTTTGGTACACCGTCAAGGAGGGATAGTTGATGAACTGCTGGTAGACCATGGCGGTGTTGCGCTTTTGCACTGCCACCCCGCTCATGTCGCGGCCATTGAGGGTAATCCGGCCCCGGGTGGGCCGGTCGAGGCCGGCCATGAGGCGCATCAATGTGGTCTTGCCAGCCCCCGTGGAGCCGATGAGCACATTCAAACCCGCCGCCAAGCTCAAGTCGGTATCGTAGAGATGGGTACTGCCGCCCACCTCCACGGCTACCCCCTCTAGCTGCAGTTGGGGGGGCGTCTCCTGGTCGGTCGATCCCGGGGCTTTGGGGGAGGCGACGGCCGTGGAAGTGGGGGGAGGCAAGGGGGTATCCTTTGCCATGGCGCTGGGCTTCTCCTCTGGCGGTATTGGCGTGGGGTTGGCAAGGAGCCGCCGGGGGACGGCTTGGACGTCCATCAAGCGGGGGTCGGCGTTGGGCTGGCGGGCGCCGATTCCCCCGTGGAGCCATCGGCCACGGCTTGATCTTGGAAGTATTCGTCGAATTTGGCCTGGGCCTGGTCGCCGAACAGAATCCGGCAGGCCTCCACGAGGCCCGGAGCGTTTTGGATCACAGCCCTTGGCACCACCAGGGCGATTTTCGAGCGGCGGCGCAAGAAATCCTCCAGTTTGGTGATCATCTCCCGGCGCGCCTTTTGATACAACTCGCAACGGGTGTATTCGGTGCCCTCGATGAGCAATTCCGCCTGGCGAGGGTCTTCGCGGATGGCGTCTAGAAGGTGCAGGGCCTCGTGGCCATAGCGGCGCCAGTAGCGCTGTGACAGGGGCTCGGTGGAGGTGGGGGCGGTGAGGCTGTCTAGGTCCATGAGTTCCGCCTGGTGGAAGAACTCCCGCCGCACCGAGGGGTGGGGTTCACCGAACCAGGGGTACTTGCGGTGGGGCAGAGCAATGCCCATCCGGGTGACAAAATCGCACACTTCGTCGCCGACGTTTATGCAGTCGGTGAGTTTGCCGCCGAAGATGGTGAGGTATTTGTCCGGGATGCTGGCGTCTACGGCGTGTTTGCGGGACAACTTGAGAAAATCCCGTTTTTGTCCTTGCTGTTTTTTTACAACAAGCGGCCGTACCCCGCAGCGATAGGCGATGATGTCGTCGCGGGTGATGGGTTTTGCCAGGGTGAGGCGCTTGTTGATATTGGCCAACACAAAATCCACGTCCTCGTCGGTGACAAAGGATTCGGGGGACTCCACCCGGGTGTCGGTGGTGCCGATGCAGGTGCGAGCCCCCATGGGGATGACGAAGAACAGCCGGCCATCGTCGGCGAAAAAGGCCAATACCCGGCGATGGGGGCTGAGTCGCTCGACGATCAGGTGGATGCCCTTGGAGAACACATGCTCGTGGTCCGCCTTGAGGTCGGAGAGGCGGTTTAGGTGGTCGGCAAAGGGGCCGGCGGCGTTGACCAGTACCTTGGCATGGAGGTTGATCTCCCGGCCGTCCATCCCATCGTTGGCCTTCACCGCCCAACCCTGGGCGTCCCGTTTGACGTCGGTGGCTGCGACGTAGTTGGCTGCAATGCAGCCGTGGTCGGTGGCGGTGCGGACGAAATTGAAGACAAAGCGGGCATCGTTGTCGTAGAGGTAGGCATCGGAGTACTCGAAGCCGCCGACGCTGTTGTCGGTATTGATAATGGATTCGTCGCGATTGATTTGCGCCGCCGACAGAAGCCTGGGGATTTTGGTAAAACCGTTGCCGATGAACCAATAGAGCCATCCCCCCAGCCACAGGTAGGTGGGGGAGAAGCGAAAGCCCCGTTCGATGGTGGCCAAAAAGCGGATTTCACGGACGGTGGAGGGGTAGCTCTTCATCAGCTGGTTGCGGCACAAACACAGCTTGCGCACTAGGGCAAAGTCGTAGGTTTCCAGGTACTTGATGCCACCCCACGCCAAGTTGGAGGAGTGCATGCTGGTGAAGCTGGCGAAGTCGCCCTTGTCGATGAGGGCGACCTTGGCGCCCCTGCCCGCCAGGGCAGCGGCCGACACCGCGCCGTTGATACCGCCGCCGATCACTAAGACGTCGAAGCTGCCACCGTCCAGTTTGGCGATGTTGCTGGCTCGCAGTTGCATGGTGTGTCCTTCCCCTGGGCTTGAGGTCTCAGGTGTGGGTGGTGGCGAGGGTGGACTCAGTCCACGGCCCAGCCCTTGGCGCGCTCTAGGGCCTGCAACCATTGATCGTGGCGGGTACGGGCCTCGGCGGCGTCTAAGGTGGGTTCGAAGCGCCGATCCACTTGCCACTGGGTGGCGATCTCATCGCTGCTGCCCCAGTAGCCCGTGGCTAGGCCGGCCAGGTAGGCGGCCCCCAGGGCGGTGGTCTCCTGCACCACGGGCCGCACCACCGGTGCCCCCAAAAGGTCGGCCTGGATCTGCATCAACAAATTGTTGCCCACCGCGCCGCCGTCGACCCGAAGCTCTTTGAGGGGGATGCCGGTATCGTTTTCCATGGCCCGGATCACGTCCACAGTCTGAAAGCCGATGGCCTCTAGGGCCGCCCGGGCGATGTGGGCGTCGAGGGTGCCCCGGGTCAGGCCGATCATCGCCCCACGGGCGTAGGGGTCCCAGTGGGGGGCGCCGATACCGGCGAAGGCCGGGATCACATAGACTCCGTCGCTGCTGTCCACCTGGCGGGCCAGGTTTTCCACATCCGCCGCGGTGCGGATCATCCTCAGCCCGTCCCGCAGCCACTGGACTAGGGCGCCGGCGACGAAGATGCTTCCCTCCAGGGCGTACTCGGTGTGGTCGCCGATGCGCCAGGCGACGGTGGAGATCAAGTTATTGGTGGAGGTGTGGGGCTTGTCCCCGGTGTTCATGAGCAAAAAGCAGCCAGTGCCATAGGTGTTTTTGGCCATCCCCCGCTCGGTACAGGCCTGGCCAAACAAAGCCGCCTGCTGGTCGCCGGCGATGCCGGCGATGGGGGGGCTAGAGGGGATGATCTGGGGCGACACCCGGCCGTAGACCTGGCTTGAGGGTCGCACCTCGGGGAGCATGGCTCGGGGGATGTCGAGGATCTCCAGCAACTCGTCGTCCCACTGTTGGCGGTGGATGTCGTAGACCAGGTAGCGGGAGGCGTTGGTGGCATCGGTGATGTGGAGCTGGCCCTCGGTGAGTTGCCACACCAGCCAGCTGTCCACGGTGCCACAGGCCAGGCGACCGGCGTTGGCCTTGTCGCGGGCCCCTTCGACGTGGTCGAGGATCCAGCGGATTTTGGTGCCGGAAAAATAGGCGTCCAACACCAGCCCGGTGCGCTGGCGGAACAGAGGTTCTAGGCCCTTGGCCTTGAGTTGGTCGCAGAGCTCGGCGCTGCGGCGATCCTCCCACACGATGGCGATGAGGATGGGGCGACCGGTTTGGCGATCCCACACCACCGTGGTCTCTCGCTGGTTGGTGATGCCGACGGCGGCTATGGCCCGTTGGTCCCCCGGCAAGCGGGACAATGCTTCGCTCATCACCCCCACTTGAGACGACCAAATGTCCAAGGGATCGTGCTCGATCCAACCCGGGCGGGGGAAGTGTTGGGGAAATTCCTTCTGGGAAACGGCGACCGGTTGCCCCCGTTGGTCGAAGACAATGGCCCGGGAACTGGTGGTTCCCTGGTCGAGGGCGACGATGTAACCCATGACTGACTCCTCGGTGGCGCCGCGGTGGGGCTGTCCTTTTGTTGTGTTGACTTTGCGACAGAATAGCACCGAAAAGAAAAAAAGCGAACATCAAGGGGGGGCGACGCGCAGTTCCACCTCGCTTTGGGTCAGGGCTTCCCCCAGGTCAGCGGGGGGCGGGGCGTCGGTGAACAACAGGTGGATTTGCCGCAGATGGCCCAAGCGCACCAGGGCGTTGCGATGAAATTTGCTGTAGTCGGCCACCAAAATCCGTTGGCGGGCCCCCTCTAAAATGGCCTGAGTCACCCTTACCTCGTGGAAGTCGTACTCCAATAGGGTGCCGTCGCGGTGGATGCCGGAGATGCCGATGACGGCGTAGTCCACCGAGAACTGGCGGATTTGATCGATGGTGGTTTGGCTGGTGATCCCCCGATCTCGGGCCCGCACCACCCCGCCGGTGATGATCACCTCAGCGTTGGGGGCGTCGCAGAGGATGTCGGCTACGTGGAGGTTGTTGGTGATGATCCGCAAGTTCCGGTGGCGTTTGAGGGCCACGGCCACCTGTTCGACGGTGGTGCCCAGGTTGAGAAACAAAGAGCTCCCCTGGGGCACGTAGGCGGCCCCGGCTTGGGCGATGGCGATTTTGGCCTCCAGGTGCAGGGCGCGGCGGGTGCTGTAGGCGATGTTATGGGTGGTGGAGGGCAACCCGGCGCCGCCGTGGTAACGGCGCAGCAGCCCCAGACCACATAGCGTATTGATATCGCGGCGGATGGTTTGTACCGTGACGGCGAACTGGCCGGCCAGGGCGTCGATGGTGGCAAACCCCTCCCGCTGGATCGTCTGCAAGATGCGCTCTTGGCGGGGATTGAGGGTGACGATGATGACCTCCGGCCACGGGGAAAAAAACCGAACATGTTGCGACATTGTTGACGCCCCACCTGGCGATGGCAAGGGGGGCGCCGGTGAGGGTCTGGGAGTGAACTTGGGAGTGGAGCGATGGTGCAGAGCAGCGGAGGGTTCATGGGGCGAAGTCGAGGGGTGGCCGTGGGGTTGAGCTGGCCCAGGTGGGTCCCGATCCTCGGGGTATTGCTGGGTCTTTGGGGCTGTGGCGCCCCGTCGGACCCCGAGGCGGAAATCCGGGCGGTGATCGAGGGCGCCGTCGAGGCCGCCGAGGCTCGGGAGAGCGCCGCGTTGCGGCGCGTCATCGCCGATGACTACAGCGATCCCGACGGCAATGGCAAGCGGGAGATGGACGGGCTGGTGCGCTTGATCCTGCTGCGCCAGCGCTCCATTCACCTCTTCACTCGGGTCAAAGAGGTGGAGGTGGGGGAGGGCTGGGCCGAGGCTCGAGTGGTGGTGGCCGCCGCCAGTCAGCCCCTGACGGCCGCCGAGTCCAACGTAGAGGCGCTGTTGAGCCTGCGGGCTGAATTGTTGGATTTTCGCCTGGAGTTCGCCCGCCGGGGTGGCGACTGGCGGGTGGTGGAGGCCAGCTGGGAGCGGGCGGCCCCGGGGGATTTCCTCTAGGGGGTGTCTTGGGTGTCTTGGGATTTTCGCCTGTGGCGCGCGGGGATCTGGTGGGGCAGTAGCCGGCTAAACCACTGTTTGTAGAAGGCCTCTAGGGCCACCAAGCTGGCTGATTGGGGGGCGAGGAACTCGTTTTTCCCCAGGGCGTCTTGAGTTTGAGTGTTGTGGAGCACCGCCTGGCCAAAGGTGGTTCGCGACGCCAGGCCCACCCCCAGGTAGTCGCGGATTTTCGGCAGGGAGACCAGGCAGAACCGCGACCGCTCGGCGTTGTAGAGGCCGAACTCCCGGGGCTGTTCGAGGGTGCAGCGGGTGGTGTAGTAGAGGGCGAAGCTGGCGGCCACGTAGTGGGTTTTCAGGGGCATGAGGTCGGCTTCGTCGACCCGCAGGCGCTCGTTGGTCTGGCGCGTCAGGGTTCGGTGGAGGGTGTCGACGTCGGTCTCTTCTTTCTGTTGGACGCCGCCGAAGAGGGCGGGGGTGCCCTGGCCAAAGCCCCCCAGGGGCAGAGCGGTGACGACGTTTTCCGAGGGGATGTCAAAGATCAGCAAGTGGACTGTTTTCAACGGCGGGGACTCCAGGTGCAGCTGGTGGAGCCAGCTGGAAGGGTGGCCTTGGGTGGAGGCGATGGCTTGCGGTGATCTCTCTTCCCCAGGAGGGGTCTAGGTGATCGGTAGGTATTTAGGGTACGCACATCTTTGTGGGGTTGCCATGGCAAAGCGAACGCCCGATCGGCTGGAAGACATTCACCAAGCCAGGGATCTCGATCGATGGGTAGTGGACAAACGGGTCGGCAAGCGGGCCAACAACGATAAGGCTCGACGCCGCAACCGCCGCTACCAGCGGCGGATCTTGGACCACTTAGCCGCCGATTGGCGCGAGGGGGATGAGGGTTGAGGGCCGAGGCCATGGGTTTGTCGCTTCGGCCCTTCATGGCTCACCCTCCTCTTGCACGGCAAAGCCGCCTGCCAACTTCTTCCCCCCAAAACGGCGATCAGATCACAGCGTTTAGCTACCAAATATGGCCCAATAGCCGTGCCCCCTCGAGTTGGCGCCGCATTAGAGCGCTTGACCCCGGCGCGATTGCTTATCCACCAGAGGATCACGAGCTATGAGTCCACTCACCGGGAAATA
This sequence comes from Candidatus Competibacterales bacterium, assembly GCA_050330975.1. GTDB lineage: Bacteria > Pseudomonadota > Gammaproteobacteria > Competibacterales > Competibacteraceae > JBHJHK01. Next base: position 14,628 of record JBHJHK010000302.1, read on the forward strand.
CGCCAAAGGTTATTGCCCTATTTTCGCTTTTTTGCTGTTGCTAGGTCCCATGGTCGACAGCCAGGCCCAGGGCCTGATCGGCGCTGGCAATGGCCACACCTGCGCCGTTCAGCCCAACGGCGCGGTGCAGTGCTGGGGCAGCAATGACTACGGTCAAGCGACGCCGCCGACGGGCGCCTTCCGTCAGCTGGATGTCGGTGGCTTTCACGCCTGTGCCCTGCGCCACAACGGCCGCGCAATCTGTTGGGGCAACGACGGCGACGGCCAATCATCACCCCCCCCAGTGCCCTTGCGCCAGCTCAGCGCCGGCTGGGTTCACAGCTGTGGCGTCACCACCGAGGGTCAAGCCCTCTGCTGGGGCAATAATGGCTCGAACCGTTCCAACCCGCCCGGGGGGACCTTTACCCAAGTGAGCGCCGGCGACGGTCACAGTTGTGGCATCCGCACCGACGGCGAGGTGAGCTGTTGGGGCGACAACGGGGTCGGCCAAGCGTCGCCCCCCCCGGGGCCGTTTAGTCAAATCAGCGTCGGCGGCAACGCCTACGATAGCCACTCCCACAGCTGTGGCCTGCGGCCCAGCGGCGCAATCGTCTGTTGGGGTGACGACGGCGTGGGCCAGTCCTCGCCTCCCCCTGGGACCTTTGTCCAGCTCAGCGCTGGCTTTGACCACAATTGCGCCATCCGCGCCGATGGCAGCGGTGCTTGCTGGGGCGACAGCCGCGCCGATTGGATCAATCCACCGCCGGGTATCCAGACCCAGGTCAGTGCCGGGGTGTTCCACAGCTGCTGGGTGGCCGACGATGGCACGGTCAACTGTCGCGGTACAGAAGACGCCGGTCGGGCCACGCCACCGGCAGCTGACTTTGTCCAGGTCAGCGCCGGCCCCGTCAACAGTTGTGCCTTGGGCTCAGACGGCGCCCTGGGCTGTTGGGGTGACCGGGGCGATGGTCTCAACGACCCACCCGCCGGTAGCTTTCAACAGGTGGGCCTTGGCAACCGCCACGCCTGCGCCCTGCGCCTCGACGGCGGGGTCGCCTGTTGGGGGGGCGGGGTCAGCTTTGGCCAGCAACAACCCCCTCCGGTGGCCTACACCCAGATCAGCGTCGGTGAGGGCTTTTTTAACTGCGGAGTACAAGTCGATGGCGCCCTCAGCTGCTGGGGCAACGACACCTCTGGCCAAGCCAGCCCCCCCGCCGGCCGCTTCAGCCAGGTCAGCGCTGGACTGCAACACAGCTGTGGGGTACGGGAGGATGGCGCCGTCGATTGTTGGGGCGATAACTTCTTTGGCCAAACCAATGCCCCCCAAGACGGACCCTTTAGCCAAGTCGCCACCGGCTGGGGTCGCAGTTGCGGGGTACGGGTCGACGGTATGGTGACCTGCTGGGGGGACGATCGCTACCCCCTGGCCCCCGAAGATCCCGCGACCCCCTTTGCCCAGGTCAGCGCCGGTGGCAGTGGCGTCGCAGGCCATAGCTGCGGCATAAGGCGGGACGATGGTGGCGTCGTTTGTTGGGGGGGGCAAGGCACTAATCAACTCCGGCCCCCCGCCGGCCGCTTTAGCCAAGTCAGCGTCGGCGCCTCCCACGCCTGTGGGGTCAGGACCAATGACGAGCGCGTGGTCTGCTGGGGCTACGACGGCTATGGTCCCATCACTCCGCCCCCGGATTTGATCACCAGCACCGCCCCCGGCCAACTGGCTATCGATACCACCCGCTTGTTCAATATTTCCACCAATGGCCCCGTCAGCGGCCCCGGCCTCCAGGCCGGCTTTATCGTCGCTGGTCAAAGCCGCCGGTTTGCCATTTTGGGGGAGGCCATGGATGGCCAGCTCGACGCCCAATTGACCTTGGAGAGCTTCCCCGACGGCACCTTGATCGACAGCAACGACACCTGGCGCAGCCACCCCAGCGCCGGGGAAATTGAGACCAGCCTGCGCCCGCCCGCCAGGGAGAGCGATGCCGCCTTTGCCATCACCCTCAACGCCGGTGCCTATGTGGCCACCCTCAGCGACCAGAAGGGGACCCCGGGCCAGGGGGTGGTGGCCGTCACGGCGTTGGACGACCAAGATCAGACCTATCCTCTCAATATCTCCACCAATGGCGGCGGTGAGATGATCGCCGGCTTTATCGTCACCGGCAGCGAGGGGCGTTGCTATGTGGTCAAGGCAGAAGGGGTCGGCACCGGGGCCATGGCCGACCCTGCGCTGCTGGTGAGCACTTTCGAGGGCGAGATCATCGACGCCAACGACGATTGGCAAACCCACCCCAGCGCCGATTTGATCGCCGCCGCCGGCTTTGCGCCGTTGCACCCCAGCGAGGCGGCATTGGCCCTGCGGCTCCAAGATGGGGTCTACCTGGCCCAATTGCAGAGTCAACGCACCAGCGGCGTCGGCGACCGGGCCATCGTCGCCGCCACCGAATTGCCCGAGGACTTGGCCAATCTGTTTGGCTGCGATGCCAATACCCCCTATGAACCCCAACCCATCAGCGATGTCCCGGTCGCGGACCCATCCCTCTCAACGCCCAGTATCACCCTGCAAATCGCCGCCCCGGCCAACGAGTGCGTCGAATACGATGCCGATGGTCACTGTGTGCTATACCAGGCCGAGGACAATGTGTCTACGAACCAGCTAGTCCACTTTGTCGCCCAGGGCCAATCCGCTGTCCCCGGCGAGGTCTTGGACTATCTCTGGGCACTCGGCCCCGACGCCGCTGGGCCGGAGCTCGAGGTCGAGGCGGCCTTTGACACCTGGTTTCGAGCCCCGGGTAACCAGGACATCCAGGTGACCGTCACCAGCCCATCCGCCGGGGCGTTGACCAGCACCCTGCGGATTCGCGTTCTAGAACCCGAGCCAGGTGGGGGGCGCTAATGCCCTGGCCCCAACCCCGGGGGCAGGCCAAGGCAATACCCAGCCCCCCGGTCTATGCAGGTCCTATGCATGTCGCCCCACCGTGCACTATCTTGGATAGAGACAGCCCAAAACCAGGCAGCGTCCCCTGGGAGCTGCCAGTCTGGGGTCAATGGACCCTTCGAGGAGGAGACGACATGCTATTTCTGGTGGATTTTCACGTGACCTATGGGGCGGCCATGTCCCAGCAGGATCTCTTTAAAATCTGGGTCGAGGAGGCCGGGGCGGCCTTGGGGGCCAAAGAGGCCGGTGTGGTAGTGGATCTGTGGAAGTGCGTCGGCGAGCGGCGGGTGGTGGCCGTGGTGGATGTGGACTCCCCCGACACCCTCGACCAGATCCTGTTTACCTTGCCTATCATGAAACACATGGGTCAACACGTGGACATCAAGGTCAACGCCCTGCGCCGCTATGAAGACTTCGCCGCCGACGTTAAGCAGTGGGTGGGGGGCGGCAGTTAATCCCCACCGGCCTCTGCCGGGCCCCCCCGAGCTCGGACCTAAACCAACAGGTGGCCCTGCACTAGGCCCACGTCCAGCACAGCCAAACCCCCAGAGGCGCCCCCCACCCGTTTTT
>JBHJHK010000303.1:0-22281 GCA_050330975.1 Candidatus Competibacterales bacterium
GCATGCTCATCCACAGAAAGGAGCCTTGAGTTGGATCCAATTCCATGGGCTTGTGTTTCTTTACCATCATCCGTTGCATGTCGCCCACGGTGGATACCAACGAGGTGGTCTGATCCGGGTTGTCGCCGATGGCGGCCATCATGGGGGTGGGGCCGGGGCCGGGTTGGTGGAGTTGGGGTGTCGCGATCCAAACCGCGGTCACAAAGGCCGCCAAGGTACCAAAGGCCACGGTGGTCAGCCGCCATAGGGCGACCTGCTCCCACCAAGACGGTCGACGGGCAAAGGCCTTGGGACGGTCAAAGAGCTGCGCCTCCAGTCCCTGCCACACGACCTCGGGGGGCTTCACCTCAGGGGTGGGGGCCTCGGAGGTCATCACTTGGCCGAGGCGCTGCTCCCAAGCCGCCACGGCGGGGCGCACCTCGGGGTGGGTAATCATCAGGGTTTCAAAGCGACGACGCGCCCTACCCACCAGGGTACCGAGGACGTATTCCGCCGCCAGACGGTCGATCAATTGAGGATTTTGGTATCTCATAGCTCATCCAAGCAACTCTTTAGGCGCATCAGCCCACGGCGAATCCAGGATTTCACCGTGCCCAAGGGGCTGTCCAGGCGCTGGGCAATGGCCTCGTGGGTGAGACCGTTAAAATACGCCAGCTGCAGCGCGCGACGCTGGGGATCGCCCAACACCCCCAGACAACGGTGGAGGGCCTCATCCCGCTGGTGTTGCGCTGCCTGATCTTCGGGGGTGGGCCGTTCGTCGGCCAACCCACCCATTTCGTCTACCGACTCGCTGGCCACCGGGCGGGCCCCGGCGCGGCGCAGGGTGTCGATGGCCTGGTTGCGGACGATGGTACCCATCCAGGTGACGGGTTGGGACAGCTGGGGCCGAAAGTCACCAGCGCGATGCCAAATCTTGATATAGCCCTCCTGGAGCACTTCGCTGGCAATATCTCGGTTTTGGACAATACGCAACACCAGCCCGAAGAGTTGCGCCGATGTAGCGCGGTACAGTTGCTCAAAGGCCCGGCGATCGCCCAGGGCGGACTTTGCAAGCCATTGGGTGAGCTGTTCAGACGTCGCCATGGAAACCGGCACCCTCCTGGGCGTTATTGAATGTTATTAGACATTATCGGAAAGTCCGCGATCTTCGCCTAAGTTATTGATTTCAAAAACAGATCCTTGCGTTACCGATAATGTCTATTGTCGTCGGACGAGGTGTAGGGGGGTATGGGGGTCAAGGGCATCGGCCGTGGACCAGTTTTTGGAGGCGGGCCAGGTAAGCCGTTTCGTCGGGGGGAACACCCAGGCGCTGGGCGTCCCACAACACTTCCCCCAGCACCTCCATCATGGCGTGTTCGGCGACGTGTTCGTCCCCCCATTGCTGGGCCAGGGTGCGGTGGAGCACCGCAATTCCCGGGGGTCGATCGGCACCCCGCTGTTCGCCGAGGGCGATGTGCATGGCCAGGTGCAAAAAGGGGTTGGTTTGGCCGTGGTCGGGGGTGTAGTCCCGATCGAGGCCAACCTCGGGATCGGCCTCCAGCAGCTGGTGGTACTCCGGATGCCGGCGGATGACGTCGCCCATGAGTTGCTCCAAGGGCGTGAGCACTTCGCCGTTGCGCGCCTTGCGCCAGGCATCGTAGAAGTAACGCCGCAGCTGGCGGCGATCCTGACTGAACAGCATGGCGTTGGACCTCGACTGGGTTGTGACTGTGGGGTGGAGTGCCGAAGGCCTTGGAGAGTTCAGCTGCTCCTGGCATTGACCCGGCGCCAAGCGGCGGGATTCTGTTGGCTACCTTCCCGGGCCCACACCCCCCATTCCCGGCGCCGGGCCTCGCTTTGGGCCCGGCGGTAGGCGGTGGAGTCGTTGTAGCGTTCGTAGACCACCACCGCCCCACGGCGCACCAGCTCCAGCCCCAGGTCGCGGTCGCCGTCCAGCACCCGAGCCACGGTGCGCCCGTAGCGGTCCCGGTCTTTGACCTCTAGACGGATGCGGGCTGGCACCAGGTCGCGCAGGAGATCACGGGCTTGGTTTCCCCAGGGTTTTTGACCCATTTCTGGGGCGTCGATGCCCCACACCCGCACCTTGACTCGGCCTTGGGGACAGGTAGCTGTCAAGGTGTCACCATCGTAGACAGCGCTGGGATTCACCTGGCAAGCCAAGACCGATCCCTTTTGGGGCAGAGGGGCCAGGGGGGGCTCCGTGAGCCATTGACTGATGCCGAAAACGGCCACAGTCAAGAGGGCAATAACGGCCCAGGAGGCGTTCTTGTGGCGTTTGCGGCGGGCGAGTTCGCGTTTTAGAAAATTTTGTATAAGGCGGAGCAGTTCGCGTTGCATGGGGCGTTAAGTGGGGCGTTAATGGGGATTTGGCGGCGAGAAATCAAGCCGTTATTGTAGCGAAAGGCCGCCGGATGCAGGGGATTTACAACGGGGCATTGTCGGACAGTTCCCCAAAACGCCCCTTCAAGAGGGGAACCAATACGTCCACCCGTCCCTGGCGCAGGCCTTTATCCATGCCCTGCTGCATACCCTTTTTAATCAATTGCCGCTGATACTCGGCAAAGGCTTCGTCGATGTTCATCACCAATTCCTCGCTCTCTAGCGTCCGTTGGGCCTCGGGCAAATTCGCCGCGATGACGCGCCAAGCGCCTATGCACCTCAATAATTCACCGTGCAACGCTTCATCCGGCGTTTGGGCCACCTCGGCCATGGCCTGGCGTTGAACCCGGCCACGTCCCAGTAGGCGCAGAATCCGCGTTTCAGGCCCTGGGGGCAACCCGTTGATCGCCACCACCGAGGCCCGCAACCCGGGCACCAACTATCCGTCACCGAGCCGCCGTCAGCGCCTGATCCAGATCGGCTTTGATATCGTCGATGTGCTCGAGGCCAATGGACAGTCGCACCATCTCCTCCCCCACCCCGGCCTTGGTGAGCTCCTCGGGGGATAGCTGGCGGTGGGTGGTGGAGGCGGGGTGGCAAGCCAATGATTTGGCATCGCCGATGTTCACCAAGCGGGTGATGAGCTGTAGCGCGTCGATGAACTTGGCCCCCGCCGCCCGGCCTCCCTTGAGGCCAAAACTCATGATACTGGCGGCCCGGCCACCGTCCATGTACTTGTCCACCAAGGCACGGTAGGGGCTATCGGGTAGGGCTGGGTAGTGGACCCATTCCACCTGGGGATGCGCCTGGAGGTAATCCGCCACTGCCATGGCGTTGTCACAGTGGCGATCCATGCGCACGGGCAAAGTCTCGATACCCTGGAGCACCAAAAAGCTGTTGAAGGGCGACAGGGCAGCACCGGTGTTGCGCAGCGGCACCACCCGAGCCCGGCCGATAAAGGCGGCTTGCCCCAAGGCTTCGGTGTAAACCACCCCGTGATAAGAGGGGTCGGGTTGGTTAAAGCGGGGAAAACGCTGTTGGTGTTGATCCCAGGGGAAACGGCCGCTGTCCACCAAGATGCCCGCGATGGTGGTGCCGTGGCCCCCCATGTACTTGGTGAGGGCGTGGACCACAAGATCCGCGCCGTGCTCCATGGGGCGACATAGGTAGGGAGTGGGGACGGTGTTATCCACCATCAAGGGCACCCCGTGGTCGTGGGCAATGGCCGCCATGGGGGCCAGGTCGGCGACGTTGATGGCGGGGTTGCCGATGGATTCGCAATAGACCAATTTGGTCTGGCCATCAATGGCCTTGGCCAGGGCGTCTAAATCATTGGGGGGAATAAACCGCACTCCGATGCCGTAGCGGGGCAGGGTGTGGGCGAATAGGTTGTAGGTACCGCCGTAGAGGGTGGAGGTGGTGACGATGTTGTCGCCGTTCTCGGCGACGGTCATCACTCCAGCGGTAATGGCCGCCATCCCCGAGGCAAAGGCCAAGGCGCCAATGCCCCCTTCCAGATCGGCCACCCGCTGCTCGAGGACGGCGTTGGTGGGGTTCATGATCCGGGAGTAGATGTTGCCCTCCACCTTGAGGTCAAACAGATCCGCCCCGTGTTGGGTGTCGTCAAAGGCATAGGACGTGGTTTGGTAGATGGGTACTGCCACCGCTTTGGTGGTGGGATCGGGGCCATAGCCACTGTGGATCGCTTTGGTTTCGAATTTCACGGCAGTCTCTCCCAAGGGGTGTCGAGGTGGGATTGAGTAGGATAGCGCCTGCCCACGACGACGACGAGGCCCCAGGGTACAACCCCGGGGCCACAGGTAACGGAGCTCGAGGCGCTGTCGAGGATTTCAGAAGGTGTGAACGGTCGGGGGCAATTGGCCGTTGAGCATGTCGGCGACCAGGGACTCCAGGGGCCGACCCATCTGGCCATGGATGATCTCCGTGGGGGGTACGTAGCCCGCTAGGGCCAGATAGGCCGCCAGGCGGCGGATCATTTCGCCGTTGGTGGCGCGGTTTTCCTCGGACTCGGCGAAGAACAGTACCATGCTGCCCCGACTGGCACCGGCGGTAAAGACATCCAACCAGTACTGAAGCCCCGTGGGGTCAGCTAGGCGCTTGAGGACGTTGAGGTAGAGCTGGTCGATGAAGCCCATATCCCCCAAGTCGAGACCCATGAGTTCGGCGAATTCCCCGGAGATGGCGAACTGGTCGGCGATGGCCTCTAAATTGCCGGGGTTGGCTCGGTACTGTTCGACCCAGTAGGCCAGGCCATCGGCGTCGGGGAGGCGGTCAAAGGCGGCGAAGTAGAGTCTGGCCACGGCCCCCACCTCGGCGTCAAAGGCCTCGCTGTGGAGTAGCTCGACGATGATTTCCGCCAGGCTCAGCCCCTCGTCCACCAGGACCATGAGCTCTGCCAGCTCTTGTGCCGTGGGCAGGCGCTGGAGCAAGGCGGTAAACCAATGGGCCAGCTCTTCCTCAGGGGTCAGGGCCGGCCCCACGTCGGGATCGAAGGGATCGCCGCCGCCGGTGAGCTCATCGCTGTCGCTGTCGCCGTCGCCGTCGCTGTCCAGATCCCGGTAGTTGCCCAGCCCATCGCCGTCTAGATCAGCCGCCCCCTCGTCGGCATCGCGGATTCCGTCGCCGTCGCTGTCTTGGTCTTTGTAGTCGGCCACGCCATCGCCATCGGTATCGGGATAGCCGTCCGCATCGGTGGGGGCGCCGGTGTCGTCTAGTTGCTGTTCTTGGGCATCGCTGATGCCGTCTTGGTCGAAGTCGGCCTGGAAAGGTGTCACCTGGCCAAAATCGAAGGTCACGCTGTAGTTGGAGCTTTGGTCGGCAGTTTGGGTGGACCATTCGGCGACCAGGAAGTAGTAACCCGAGCGCCAGGTGCGGCGCAGGCGCTGGTAGGCGTGGAAGTCAAAAGCCACTGAGCCCTCGAAGCTATTGTCCACCCGCCAAATGGCTTCATAGGCGGCGGGCAGGGTGGCCCTGGCCCGGTTGGGGGGGCAGTCCAAGCGAGGGTCAAACTGGCTGCTGAAGCTGCCGCTGATGAGGTCGTAGGGATCGCCAAAGTCATAGGCATAGGGGCCACCGCTGCAGTCCTCCCCCAGCTTGGCCTCCATGTGCATCCGCCAGTCGGGGGAGGCGGCGCTGCCGCTGGTGCGGTCGTAGATCTGGAAGCCCTTTAGGTCCTGGCGGCTGGATTGGCCGACATTAAAGCCGATGCCCGCCGAGACCCCCTTATCCTGGGAGGCTCCGAGGTTAAAGCCCCAGCTGGTGGAGGTAACGTACAAACCCTGGGTGGAGACGGTTTTGGGCTCGTAGGCCGCCAAGTCCAAGCCATTGTTGCCCCCCCGGGGGGTGATCTTGACCCGGGTGTAGTCCTGGAAAAAACCCCGGTCGTTTTTGCCGTTTTTGTGGGGGGTGCCACTGTTAAACCCGGTGTTGGTGGTGCGGATCCGCAGCCACTTTTGGCCTTCGTTGGAGGCCAGCAACACGGCCTCGTAGTCGAGGTCGATCTCGGCCACTTGCCCCCCCGCTAGGGTCCTGCGCTTGACGGGGGTGTCGATGGTGAAGGTGATACAGGTGGACACGGGTAAACCGGTGCCGTCGACGCTGCAGCCACCCCTGGAAATGCCCTTGGGCACGACGGCCCCCGCTCCACTGGTCTCGAGCTTGGCGGCCACGGTCTGGGCCATGGCGCTGGCATCCCCTTCGAGAATGGCGATATCGGTGTTGGCACCTGGGGTGATGAGCACGGTGGCTCCGTCGACCCCCATCCCCACCGCCGCCGCCATGGCATCCCCGGAGGCGTTCTGCAGCAGTACAGGCCGGCCAAGGCCCGTGGCCAGGGCCAGGAGATAGTCCATTTGGGGCGACTGGCCGTCGGCGTGGGCGTGGTCGATGACCACTAGATCGACGCCCACCAGGCGCTCTTGGAGGTAACTATCGAGCTGATTCGTGGCCACTCGGCCTAGAGAGATGATGGTATATTGCTGGGATAAGGCGGCGGGTAGGGGCTGGGTGGGATCGCCCACCAGCAGTAGCTCTTGGCTCCAACCGCTGGTGGTAACACCCAGTAAGCAAGCGGCGGCGATGGTGGCCCGACGGGCGGATATCAGGGGGCGCGAACCGGAAGACATGGCGCGGTTTCCTCGTTGGCAGGTGGCAGGGGAAGGGGTGAGGCACCCCGTGCCTAGACCAAGACGAGGCCGGGTCGGCAAACGTCAGGGTTTGGGGAGCGGCGGGATCAACGGGGCGTTAGCTCCCTTGGCACTCCAGGGGTCCTCCGCCGACGTGAAGTGACCTGATATCCATCGTCAGGCAACCTAGTCTACTGTGATGACCCACTCACGAGTGGTCAATCCCGGTGGTTTTGTGGTGTCAAACCGTTCTCATAAAAAGAAAGGGAGAGGGCAAATACACCCTCTCCCCATCGACTTGGATTGCGGTTTAGTTGCGAATCCCGTAGGCCTCCCGCACCTCGGGGCGATTCATAAAGGCGTTGAGCTGCTCCAGGGTGGGGATCCGCGATTCCTCGGCCAAGAAGCCGCCACCCTCGGCGTGGGGCAGATCAATACCGGTATCGGCCAACGCCGTCAGATTGATATCGTTGGCGAACACCCCGTCTTGATCCAACAGGCCCTCGTCCATCAACGCCGTCATCTTGGCCTGGAAGCCGGGGTCGGAGCCATCGGTGTTGTAGTTGGCAATGGCAATCTCACCGATGGTGTTGCCCTGGTCGTCACGGAGCTGGGTGCCCAAAAACCGTGCCACTTCCCGCTGGTGGTCGGTGTTGGGCTCGTAGAAGAACTTCATGGACTGGTTGACGGTGAAGGGAATGGCCTCATCGCCGTAGCGCTCCGCCACCTCGGTGGGCACATCAAAGCCGATGCCCTGGAGTTCGTCGACGGTCAAACCACCGTCCTTGCCCTTCTCGGCCAGGGCGGAGATAAACCGCTCGGCGTCGTGGTAGGACTGGCGAATCTCGACGCCCTCAAAGGTGATGGGATCTTTCTTGACGTCGTTGCCGTAGAGCTTGTCGTCTTGGTTGTTCATCTCGAACTGGGTGGTGGCGTTGATCTGCTCGCCGGGACCACCCCAGCCGGCCTTGAGGACGTGGCCGCCGTTGTAGCGCCCGGGCAAATCGGCCCGCTCGGCTTCGCCGCGACCCGCCTGGCCCTGCTCAAAGGAGTTGCGGACGTAGTCGGTGTCTTCCACCTTGGCAAAGCCCGACATCTTGCGCTGCTCATCGCTGGGCCGCTCCACGTTGTCCACAGCCCCCTCCACGTGGGCGGTGCGGCCGTGGTCGTCGGGCTCAAAGCGCCAAAAGTCCGTGGGGTTTTGGTGGGGATCCACGGCCTGGCCGTCGTTGTAGTTGGGGCCCTGGTAGGCGGCGACGTTGTAGATGGTGTTGGGCTCGGGGTTGTTGAGGTCTGAGTTCCAACCCATCACCGTGTAACGACCATCTTTGACGTTGTAGCTGCTCTCGTCCTGGAACTTGGAGTCTTCGTACCAGTTGGACTTGTAGAAGATATCCACGTCCACGGATTTGTGGTCGAGCTCCTGGCCGAAGCGATCCATGAGCTTGACCTTGCCCTGCTCCACCAGGGCATCCATGGCCTCCCGGTCCATACTCTCCAGGGAGGATTCCACGGTGGCGCCGTCGAGGGTGCCCGTGCCCAGACCCACGGCCTGCTTGAACTCGTCGATGGCGTCTTTTTCGACGCTAAAGGCAAAGGGCCCGGCCTGGGTGAACTTCACCTGCTCGGGGAGATCCGTCACCCCCTGCTCTCGCAAGGCCGCCAAACTCTGGTTGGCCATGGCCTCGGCCTCTTGGTCCGAGACCAGACCCAATCCCCGAGCCTTGGTGATGTCGTCAACCCGCACATCCCCCTGGTCGATGGCCGCCATCACCCGGTTGCGGTCTTGGAACAGCTCAGTGAGTTGGGTATCGCTCAGCACCTGGCCGTCGTAGGCACCGGTGAAGCGACTGGCAAAGGGATCGATACGGCCGCCAGTGGGCGCGGGATCCACGGGCGCGGGATCCACAGGCGCGGGATCCACGGGCGCGGGATCCACAGGCGCGGGATCCACAGGCGCGGGATCCACAGGCGCGGGGGGCGCCGGAGGGCCAAACTCGATGAGTTCGCCACTCTTGGCCTGGGATTTGGTATAGGAAACCTGGTGGACGGCGTTGCCCAAGGGGTCGATGAGGCTGATTTCATCCCCCTTGTTGCCCAGGGGCATCTCCCCCTCGGCCAAGGTCAGGGTAAAGCGCTCGCCAGGAGCCACTTCGCCGTCGAGCCAAGCCTCTTGGCCACTGCGATCCTGGAGGCGCCAGCCGGCCAGGGAAATGGGCTCGCCGCCGTCGTTGCGGAGGACCACCTGCTCGTTGCCCGTGTCCCTACCAGCGGGATTGGGCAGGGCGCCGACGATGGCCAAACCGCCTCGTCCGGCGCCTGTGCCACCGCCGCCGTCGGTACCAGTGCCAGTGCCCGGGGTGGCGTCAGTGCCGTCGGTACCATCCGTGTTGCCCGGGCCACCCGTATTGCCCGGGCCACCCGCGGCGTCATCCCCCTCACTGGGGACGAGGTAATCGCGGATCACCGGCATGTGCTGCATGTTCATGGCGCCACTGTCGCCCTTTTGCACCGGAGCGACGGCGCCGAGGTCGTTGAACACCCGGCTGTCGAACACCATGCCGTTTTCGTAAGTGTGGCCGGCCATCTGAATCGGCACTTCGTGTTGCCCCAGATCCTTGTCGTGGAACACGTGGTCGTAGGGCTTCTTGCGGCTGGAATTGGTGTGGGGGTTGCCCTGGTGGTCGGTGGGCACCTTGTCGAGGTCGATGTCCAAGACCTCCCCCAGGGTATCGACGGCGGGCTCCGAGAAGCGCTGGAGGTTGAAATCGCCGCCGATGGTGAGGTAATCCCCTGGAGGCACAAAGTTTTGCACATAGTCCACCAAGGCATCGGCCTCGGCATCCCGCCGCCCAGAGTTGCCGCTGCTGGCCTTGAGGTGTACGCTCACAGCCCACAGATCCTTCTCGCCGGGAATGTCGATTTTTGCCCAGGCGAACTCCCGGTTGCTCATGTGGGGATCGTCCCACACCCCGGCGTCCTTGATGGGAAATCGGCTGATGACCCCGTTGGGGATGGCGGCGCCGGGCTCTCGATAATGGTTGAACTGTTCGCCAAAGGTATCTTTGACGTACTCCTCGATGTCGGCTTCGGAATTGTTGCCGTAGTTGAATTCCTGGATCAGCACCACGTCGGGCTTGAGACCCTGGAACATCCGGGTACCATGACCTTCGTCGTAGGACTGATAACGGCCGCTGGTGGTATTGGCGGCCATGATGCGAATCTTGGTACCCTTGGCCCCGTCGTCGTTATCTCCCGCTTCCAGCCCCCGTTCGAATTGACTGCTGTGCTGGATGCCGTCAGCACTCAACTCGCGGGGACCGGCGCCGGTCACCTCTGGACTGGGGCGAGGCCCCTGGGTATCGATGGTATTCTGGCTCACGGTCTGTAACCTCCCAATGATTGTCGTAAGACCGATGCAATGGCAGCTGGAACGGGCATTATATCGGCATTGGTCGCCACCAATAATGTGACTTACTTCTCACCGCCTCGACCCAGACTCTCCGTCAGGGCCCCTCCAAGGCGGTGGCTCATCTGAGGATTTCACCATGTCCCAACGCTGCGGCGTGTTGATCTGTGGCCACGGCTCGCGCTCTAAGGCGGCCGTGGCCGAGTTCACCGGCCTTGTGACCCAACTCGCCGACCACTTTCCCCACTGGCCCGTGGCCCACGGCTATTTGGAGTTCGCCACCCCCGTCATCCGCGAAGGACTGGATACACTGCGCCATCAGGGCGTGGAACGGATATTGGCCGTGCCCGGTATGCTGTTCGCCGCCGGCCACGTCAAAAACGACATCCCCGCGGTGTTAAACACCTACAAGGCCCAACACAATATCGCCATCGATTTTGGCCGCGATTTGGGGGTGGACCCCAAGATGCTCAAGGCCGCCGCCGATCGCATCCAAGAGGCCATCGCCGCCGCCGATGCCAGGCGGGGAGCCGTGCCGGCCCACGAGACCTGTCTGGTGGTCATTGGCCGCGGAGCTTCAGACCCCGACGCCAACGCCAACGTCGCCAAGGTGGCGCGACTACTGTGGGAGGGATTTGGCTTTGGCTGGTGTCAGGTGGGGTATTCCGGAGTCACCTTCCCTTTGGTGGAACCCAGCCTCGACCACGCGGCGCGCCTGGGATACCGGCGGGTGGTGGTGTTTCCCTATTTTTTATTCACCGGCATTCTCATCGACCGGATCTACGGCTTCACCGACCAAACGGCCAGCCGCTATCCAGACATGGAGTTCGTCAAGGCCAGCTACCTCAACGACCACCCCCAAGTCATCGCCACCTTCGCCGAGCGCGTGGGCGAAATCCTCGACGGCCAGGGCTTGATGAACTGCGGCATGTGCAAATATCGCACCCAGGTGCTGGGGTTTGAGGCCGATGTGGGCCAGCCCCAGGAGAGTCATCATCACCACGTGGAGGGACAGGGAGTCAGCGCGCCGGGATGTACGGTGGAGAACTGTGAGCTATGCGATACCTTTTGCACCGGGGCGTGTCGCCTAGTGGCCGGATCAAACCATCACCACCGGGACCATGATCACCATGATCACTCCGGCCATGGCCACCACCACGGCCATGCTCCCTATCCCCACGCCCACCATCCCCTGGGGCCCACCAGCGTCTTGAAGAGCTCGAAATCGTCGCGGTCTTGACCGCGACGGCGGAGGTTTAGTCGGCGGGAAAAGCCGTCCATCCGTCGAGCCAGTTGCGGGACACCCCGGGGCGGATGGCCCCCAAGTAACCCGCGGCCTCATCCCAGAACTCCCCTTGGGGCACGTCGACGGCGCCCTGGACCGCCGGCGAGGTGACGGCGGGGGTGAAATCGGGGTTGACGGGGTCGAAGGCCGCGGTGGGCATTTGGGGGTTGAGACCCAGGAACAACCGCCGCTCGGAGACTTGAAAATAGCTGGCCTCGTCGAAGCCGCCGTCGTCATCGCCGTCGCCGGTCTCGGAGCTGAAATACTCGTTGCCGTTGGGGCCAATGTCGTAGAGGATCCCCCCGGCAAAGGTGAGCTCGTTGCTGTCGAGGAGGGATAGGGCCGCCACGTCGCGGATATCCACCGACTCCAGGGGAAAGCCGGTGATGATAAAATTGCGGAAGTGGCCGCCGGTGCCCCGACGCAACACCATGGCCCGCTGGGCCTGCTGGATACTCCGCGACCCCACCAAGGTGAAGTTGTAAATCACCGGCAGCGAGCGGGGCCGGGCATCGTGGTCGGCTTCGTTGCTGTCGGCCTCAAAGCCACTATCGCCGTCGTCGGCGTGTTGCTGGACCACCAAAAACTGCACATTGCCCCGCCAGCCCATATCCCAGTCCAGGGAATCGTCGGCGGCACCGGTGATCACTATGTGGCGCAAGTTGGCATTGCCGCCAAACATCTCCACCCCGTCATCCAATGCCTTGTGGACCTGGACGTAGCGGATGACGGTGTTGCGCCCACACCCGCCCAAGGTCAAGCCATTGAGCTCGTTGTTGGCAAAGGCCTCGAAGCCGGCGAATTCCACCCGCGCGTACTCCATGAGTCCGCAGTTGGAAAACTGGTCGGGTCCACCGAAGTAACCCCGAGTATCGGTTTCGGGCAAACCCTCGATGCGGGCATTGGCGACGTTGACCGGGGCGTTGCCCAGGAGCACGACCCCGCCCCAATCCCCCCGGCGGCGTTGCCCCACCGGTTGGGCACTGGTGAAGACGATGGGAGCACTGGGCTCACCCCGGGCGTAGAGGCTGGCGTCTCGAGTGACCACCAAGGCCGAACCGGGCAAACCTTGGACCATCGCCCCCGGTTCTATGGTGAGCCTGGCGCCGGCCTCGACAAACACCACATCCTCGAGGATGTAAGTGCGATTGCCACTCCACACCGTGCTCTCAAAGATGCTCCCCGACACCCGTACCGATCGGTCCAAAAGGGGCAACTGGCCGGTGAGGGTCAGGTAGGCCGTGGCGGCCACGGCCACCGCCAACAGCGCCGTCAGGGGCAGCCACAGCCACAGCCGCGAGCGGTGGGGAACCGCCACGTCTTCTTCGTCGTCCCAGCCGGCGGGTTCGGTGTTGACCCCCACGGGTTGAGGGCCGCTTCCAGAGTAGTAGTCGGCGTGGGGGGGATGCCCAGCGCCGCTGTAGCTCCCCACCGTGGAGGTAGCCAGGAGCTTACCCCCCATATTGAGGGTTCGAGCTCGCTCGGCCAGGGCCCGGATGGCGGGCATATCTGACGCTTCGGCCTTGCTGATCACCTCGTTGCGGTAGTCCTCGTCGCTCAACAACATGTTGAAGTGCACGTAGCGCAGAGGCTGGTCGCTCTTGGCGAGGTTCTGTTTGAGTTCCCAAAGCGCCGCCACCAATTCAGAGCGCTGCTGGTTGCTGGTTGCCATGTGATTCCCTGGAACTCCGAGCGTGGACGCAAATCGCGATCATAAGGGGCAAAGATGTCAGATTCGTTAACGGTGTTTAAACGACCGTTACAAAGAAGTCACCATGGGCCCGAGATTATCACTGTCCCCTGGGGGTAGCGATAGAGGATGGGGCGATTTCGGAGACGTCAATTGTCTCGCACAAAGTCGGGCACCCCCACCTTGCCGGCCAAGCGCGCCACCTCCCGGTGGACGAGATCCAAATTGGAATCCCGCACCGTAGGCAACTGAAAGCGAGCTCGGCGGATCTCGGCGTAGTCGAGGGTTCCCTGGAGGAGCATTTCTCGATCATCGGCTTCGGCGAGGATTTCCCCCCGAGGGCCGATGATCTGGGATCCCCCCCAAAAATGGGCCCCCTTCTCCACCCCCCCCCGGTTGGCCTTCATCAACGGCATACCGTACATCATGGCGTAGAACTGGCTCGCCACCCGCCAACCGTGGGGATTGGAAAACTCGCCACTCACCGCCCCGTGGGCCGAATTGATGGGCGCTAGCAACAGCGTCGCCCCGTGGACCATGGCCAAGTGGACCAGGGCGGGATTCCAGAGGTCGGCGCAGATCAAAGCGCTGACTCGCCAAGGGCGACCGGTGCCAAAGGTCTCCACGTAGCTGCCGGAGGCGAAGAGCTTTTCCTCTTCTAGGTGACCATAGCTCGGCAAGTTGAGCTTGCGGTGGAGAAACTCCACCCTGCCCTGGTGTAAGGCGATGGCCGAGTTGTAGAATTGAGCCCCTGTGCCCTCCTCGACGAAGCCCGCCACGACGGTCATTTGGGGATCGATCTTGGCCAGGTGTTGGATCCTGGCATCGTAGCGATCCAAGGCCACCTCTAGCAAATGGTCCTCCAGCCGGTAGCCCGTGAGGGACAATTCGGGAAATAGCAATAGCTCGACGCCGGCTTGGCTCGCCTCGCGGATAAAGGCTTCGTGCTTGGCTACATTGGCCTCGAGATCGCCGAGGATGCTGTCGATTTGGGCAATGGCGACCCGCAAGCGAGAATTTTGCAACATGATAGACGCCCTCCAAAAAACGATCTCACGGGGGTCGACGGCAAGTCGACTCCGATAGAACCACAGCCCGAGGGGCAAAGCGCCGCCGGGCCATGAGAACCCCGCCCATCACCCCCTCCAGGACCCAGTAGCCGTGTGGCGACGTTACCGACATTGGTGCCGGACTCGACGGGTGGCGCGCAGCCCCCTGCCCGACCCCGCTTGGCATCGGGCCATGGATCAGCCGCTGTTTCGCTACCTCGACGCCAAAGAGCGCCAAACTCTGCGCTTTTTGGCCACGGCGTTTAGCCTCGAAAAACCCATTGTGGGGGCCGAAGCGTTCAGCCCCTCACCCCCGGTGGTGGCCACCATTGCCGCCCAGGCCTGTCTGTTGATTCTAGCCCTAGACCTGGATTGGTATCGGGAGGTGACGAGCGTGGTCCTCTACCCCGACGATTTTTTAGTGCCCTTGTCCTACACCGACGATGCGGGGGTGATCCATTCCACGGTGGAGACCTGCAGCGGTGAGGCCTGGCAGCGGGGACCGGTGGTGCTGTCGTGGCGCACGGTCACCGACCCCTTGGCGACGGGGTTTGCCACGGGTTACCACGTCGTGGTCCACGAGTTCGCCCACCAGCTAGACCTGTTGAGCGGCGATGCCAATGGCTGCCCGCCCCTCCATGGGGGTTTATCCCCCGCTCGCTGGCAGCGCACCTTTGCGGCGGCCTTCGCGGATTTCCAACGGCGTCAGCCCCCGCCCTTCGACGACTACGCCGGGGAGGACCCCAGTGAATTTTTCGCCGTGGCGAGCGAGTGTTTTTTCGCCAGTCCCCACACTTTGGCCAATGCCTACCCGGAGGTCTACAACCTGTTGGTGGCGTTTTACCGCCAAGATCCCAAAAGCCGCCTGCCCCGGGCCTAGACAAGCCTTAGACAGCCGGCCTGGGCGACGCTACAGTTGTTCGCGGTGGATAGCCGTCACCACGGCGTCGATCTCACACCCCAGGTATTGTTCGATCTTGGCCAGCGCCCGTTGGTTGATGTTGCGGTCCAAAGAGACG
Organism: Candidatus Competibacterales bacterium; assembly: GCA_050330975.1. Classification (GTDB taxonomy): domain Bacteria; phylum Pseudomonadota; class Gammaproteobacteria; order Competibacterales; family Competibacteraceae; genus JBHJHK01. The sequence goes on from JBHJHK010000303.1 coordinate 14,977, forward strand.
GCGACGAAGGACCATTGGGCCAACTTGTGGTTGTCTTGGTAGGCCGTCTCGCACACCGAGACGTTGGCTTGTTTGCCAAAGCGCTCGCGCAAGCCCGAGATGCGCTGGCGTTTTTCCTTGAGGGACTCACAGCCAGGAAGGCGCAATTCGACGACCAGCAGATCGATGATCATGCGCGGTTGAGAGGCGGTCATGGGAAAATCCAGGGTCGCTGGCGGGGGATGCTGGGATTATGATGAAGACACACCACCCGTGGCAAGGGCTGCCACCTCCCCAGCATGGGCCTCGATCCATCTGGCTCGCCCCCCTGGGGTCAATGGCGCCGACGGTACCAGGGCCCTGGGGAATGTCCCCCTTGGGCTAGCTTGTGGGTGGCGGCGAGACAGGTGGCGGCGTCAAAGCGGTCGGCGGGGTCCTTGGCCAAGAGGCCATCGATCAGGGGTTGGAGGTGAACCAAGGCCCTGGGCAGTCTGGGGATGGGCGCCTTGACGTGCTGTAGGGCCAGTTCCCGGGGATGGGCACCCATGAAGGGGGGCCGACGAGTGAGGAGTTCGAACAGGATGACCCCCAGGGCGTAGAGGTCGGCTCGACCGTCCACGCAACGGCGTTGCCACTGCTCGGGACTGACGTAGCGGGGGCTACCCCAAGAGCGCTCCACCCCCTTGGCGGGGAGCGACACATCTCGTCCCAGGGGAATCGCGCTGCCAAAATCCCCCAGTACTGCCTCGTCATCGGCGGTGAACAGCACGTTGCGGGGCTCGAGGTCGCGGTGGACAAAACCCCGGTGGTGGACGTAGTGCAGCGCGGTGGCCAGGTCTCCCACGAGGGCCAGGGCGGCCTTGGGGGTCAAAGGGCGAGATAGCTGTTTGAGGCGGCGGCGCAGTGTTCCCCCCGGCAAGTACTCCAGGGTCAGGTAGTTGCCAAAGGCACAGGAACCGGCGTCGAACAGCTTGACTACCCGGGGGTGGGCGAGTTGGCCGAGGATGACGGCCTCCAGGAGGGGCCTGTCGGGCTCTTCGGGAGGATGGTGGAGGACCTTGAGGGCCACTGGACGCTGGAGGGAATGTTGTACCGCCAGGTACACCGTGGCCATGCCCCCGCGCCCGAGTTCGCGACAGATTTGGTAGCCCGGAAGGTGGAGTCTGGGAAGGGGCGAATTCCAAACGGTTTCTGCAGCATCAACACCAACGAGACGTTCCATCGTCATACCTAAAGTTGTTGGGCAATCGTCCGCCCGCCATGGCTGCACCAACGGGTATGCTGCATTATTTTGTGCCAGGGATACTTGGAACCGAGCACCCCGCGGTGATTGGGGCTAGGCGGCGATGTGTTCCATTCAAACTAGCACAGGTTTTGCCGGTGTTCCCTGTGACCCAGTACACATTTTTTGGGTGATGTATTTAGCTTTTCCTAGAGGTATTTTCGCATTCCAGACAAAAAAAACGGTCGAGACTTGGTCTCGACCGATGAAAAAGGGAGCATAAGTTTTGCTCCCGGGGGAGAGTCCTGCACTCAATGCAAAGGCAAAACACCATTGAAACTTGGAGAGCGATGGCGGTAGCTGATCCGCGTTTCAATGGTTATGGACTATACATAACTTCGACAAAGGCGACAAGCTTGCCCAAAGATCTATACGAAAATTTTACTAAAATGTAACTTACGCCCCAGCTCAGCCCTGGGGGCGTCGAGCTGGGGCCATTCCCGCGTTGGAGCCAAGGCCGTTTAGTGTTAGCGTTGACGCTCCCTCAGGCGGGGTCTGCCCTCCGCCTTCTCGATTCTCATCCACGACCCAACGAGACCAACTGATGATCCATCGCCACCTCGGACTCGGCTTGTGCGCCTTGGTCTTCGCCACGAGCCCCCTCCTCGCCCAAGACACCCAAGACGCCGCCCCCGACACGGCAGCCACTGGCGGCGACGCCATGACCCCCGACCAGCGCTTTAGCTACATGGTAGGTATGGAAGTGGGCCGGTCCCTCCAGCAACTGAATTCCGACATCGACGTCGACGCCTTGACCCAAGCCATCAAAGACGTCTTGAGTGGGGCCGAGCCCAAGCTCTCGGAGGCCGAAGTCGCCCAGCTCAAGCAGGCCTTTGTCGCCCAACGGCAACAGCAAGCCCAGGTCCAGGCCCAAACCCAAGCGACGGAGAACCGCCGCGCCGGGGATGAATTCCTGACTGCCAACGCCGAAAAGGAAGAAGTTCAGACCACAGAATCGGGGTTGCAGTACATCGTCGTCGCCCAGGGGGAGGGGGAGCGCCCCGAGTCCACGGACACCGTGCGGGTCCACTACCGCGGCACCTTGTTGGACGGCACCGAGTTCGACAGCTCCTACGCCCGGGGCCAGCCGGCGGAATTTCCCGTCAATCAGGTGATTCCCGGTTGGACTGAGGCTTTGCAATTGATGCCCGTGGGCAGCACCTACAAGCTGTTTATCCCCTCCGATCTGGCCTATGGCCCCCGGGGTGTGGGGGATCGCATTGCGCCCAACTCCACCTTGATCTTCGACGTCGAACTGCTGGATATCGTCGAGTAGTGGGCAATCCGGGGGCTCGCAGCCCCCGCTAGTCCCCAGCGGTTAAGGAGCTTTACCCACCGCCGTCGGCGATTCGCGCCGCGGCCAGCAGAATTCCACCACCACGGCCCCGCAGATGATGGCCATGGCCCACAGTTGGATACCGGTCACCCCCTGCTGCAACAGACCCACGGCCAAGCCGGTGGCGATGATGGGCTTGAGAAAAAACAAATAACTCCCCCGGGTGATATCCGGCACCGCCGCCAGGCCACCGATCCACAGCCATTGGGTGATGGTGGTATTCCACAGGGCCAACGCCACCAGGGCGGTCACTTGCTCGGGGGGGCGCTGGGTCAAGGTGGCCGGGTTCACCCATATTCCCCACGCCAGCCCCACCACCAGCCATAGTCCCAAGGCGCCCAGGAACAAGGTGATGGCGGTGATGCGAAGGGCGCCGTACTGCCCGATGATGGGCCGTACCAACACCGTAAAGGCGGCCACCAAAGCGGCACAGCCGGTGGCCAGCAACACCCCCACCAGACTCTGGGTGGAGCCCGCCAAGCGGGCCAGGTAGCCATCGGTGATGAGCAGCGCCACCCCGAGGACGGCGGCGGCCCCGGTCAACAGCTTGGCCGGCGCAGGCCACTGTTGGCTGACGGCGGCGTTGACCAGGGCGACAAAGATGGGGATGGTGGTCACCAAAATCGCCACTTGGGGCACCGTGGCGAAGTCCAAGGACCAGTGGAACAGCAAATAGCCCCCGGTGACCCCCAACAGCGACAACCCCACCAAGGCGGCAAACCGCTCCCGCAACGGCGTCCATAGGTCGCGGCTAGCCGGCACCAGCAATGCGATGACTACCAGCCCCAACCCCCCCAGCAAAAATCGCCACACCGACTGCTCTGGACCGCTGACGCCGGTGAGGACGGCGACGAACTCGCTGGAGGCGTGGCCCAATACCCCCAACATCACCGCGCCGTAGGCCAGCCCCGGGGAGCGGTAGAGGATGGGGGCAACGGCGGATCCAGGGGCGGTCACAACTGGGCTCCCGAGAGATTTAGCAGGATATCCACCAGGGCCTGGGGCCGCTCCAGGGGCACCATATGGGCGGCATCCACCAGGTCGACCCGAGACACCTGGGGCAGACGGCGGCACTGGTCGGCCACCACCTCCCGGTCGAGGAACAAGCCATCCCGCAGGCCCGTGACCACCGTCACCGGCGCGGTGAAGCGCTCCAGGGGCAGATCCCAATCGGCGTCACGGCTATCCTTGAGGAGGCGATAGGCCCCGTCGCCGGCGGCCAGGGGTTGATAGGGGGCTGTGGTGAGGAATTCGGCTCTGTGCTCGGCGAGCCAGGCGTCGTTGAACAGCAACATGCCGTAGAGGTCCCGCACCAATTGCAACCCCCCCACCTCGGCACAGCGCACCAGGGCGTCGTTGATCCAGGCCAGACGGGGCCCGGGCTGGCGCAGGGTATTGATGAGGACCAGTTGCTCGGCTGTGGCGCCACCGAGCCAGGCCCTGGCGGCGAACAAACCGCCGATGGACAGTCCCACCAGCACCGGGCGCGGCGGCGCCACAGCGGTGAGGAGCCGCTGGGCATCGGCGATGGCGGTCACCGCCCCCAGGGACACCTCGGGGGCCCAGCGGGTGTGGGCTTGGCCTCGGTAGTTCCAGCTCAAGGTGCCGCACCCCGCCTGGCGCAGGGGGGGGGCAATGGTGGACTCCCAGTGGTTGAGGTCCCCCGTGAGGGCGTTGAAGAACACAAAAGTGACTCCGGAAGACTCCGGGGGGGCGTATTGATAGGCCAAGGCGTTGGCGTCGTCCAGGGACAGCTGATCCAAGGTGTTCTCTCCCACTCGGTGGTTTTGTGGTCGTTGGCTCAAAAGGCAGTTGGCCGCCCACAGCCTCGGGGGCGGTATCCACCTCCCAAGGCCTCAAAGCCTCAATGAAGGGTGACCGTTAGCTCGCCGCCACGGCGACGCCCACGGGGCAGCTGACGCCGGTGCCCCCCAGCCCGCAGTAGCCGTTGGGGTTCTTGGCCAGGTACTGCTGGTGGTAGCCCTCGGCGTAGTAAAACGTCGGCGCCGGGCGGATTTCCGTGGTGATCTCGCCGCGCTTGGCGCGGTTGAGGGCCCCTTGGTAGGCCGCGCGGCTGGCGTCGGCGAGCTCGGCTTGGCGGTCGGTGTAGGTGTAGAGGGCCGAGCGGTACTGGGTGCCCACGTCATTCCCCTGGCGCATCCCCTGGGTGGGGTCGTGACCCTCCCAGAACACCTTGAGGAGGGTTTCAAAGTCTATGACCTTGGGATCGAAGACCACCAGCACCGCCTCGGTGTGGCCGGTCATGCCACTGCACGCCTCTTCGTAGGTGGGGTTGGGGGTGTGGCCGCCGGCGTAGCCCACGGCGGTGGTGTACACGCCCTCGAGGCGCCAAAACAACCGCTCGGCGCCCCAAAAGCACCCCAGGCCAAACACCACTTGCTCCATGCCCTCGGGAAAGGGGGGTTTGAGGGGGTGGCCGTTGACGTGGTGGGCATTGGGCACCGGCATCGGCTCGTCGCGCCCCGGCAGGGCTTGGTCGGCGGTGGGCAGCTCGCGTTTTTTCTCGCGCCATAGCAACATGTCAGATCTCCTGGCTCACGGGCCCCCACCCAAAGAGGCGGGGGCGGTATTGGGTTTAACTGATGGCGACGCCCCGGGCTTTCAAGCGCTGGGACCGGCGGCGGCGCTGCTTTGACAAGGAATTCCATGGCCCCACTTTCCAAGGCTTCCGCCTCGGCGTCGAGTTTTAACGCCCTGGGGCGGCTGTTGCGCTACGCCCGCCAAGACCGTCCCCAGGTGGTGCGGGCCACGGCGTATTCCGTGGCCAACAAGTTGTTTGACATCGCCCCGGAAATCCTCATTGGCATCGCCATCGACGTGGTGGTCAACCGCGAGGCGTCGTTTCTGGCCCACCTGGGGCTCGCCGATCCCCTCCAGCAAATCTACGCCCTGGGGGTGTTGACCTTTTTGATCTGGGCGGGAGAATCGCTGTTCGAGTACCTCTACGCCATCGAATGGCGCAACCTGGCCCAGACCCTCCAGCACCGCCTGCGCCTGGATGCCTACGGCCACGTCCAGCGGCTGGACATCGGCTTCTTCGAAGAGCGCAGCACTGGGGACTTAGTGGCGGTGCTCAACGACGACATCAATCAGTTGGAACGCTTTTTAGACGGCGGTGCCAACAGTTTGATCCAGGTGGCCACCTCGGTGGTGGCGGTGGGGGGGGTATTTTTTATCCTCTCGCCCCTGTTGACCTTGTTGGCCTTTACCCCGGTGCCGGTGATCATCATCGGGGCCTTTTACTTCCAGCGCCGGGCCACGCCCTTGTACCGCCAGGTGCGGGAGCGGGCGGGGGCCCTGGGGGCGCGCCTCAACAACAACTTGTCCGGGATTGCCACCATCAAAGCCTTTACCGCCGAGGACCACGAGCTGGCTCGGTTGCGGGCCGACAGCGAGGCCTACTGCCGGGCCAACGCCAAAGCCATCGCCGTGAGTTCGGCCTTCAACCCGTTGATACGCATGGCGGTCCTGGCGGGATTTTTGTGCACGTTTACCGTGGGGGGCTATTTGACCCTCCAAGGCGAGCTCAACGTGGGGGCGTATGGTCTGCTGGTGTTCCTCACCCAACGGCTGTTGTGGCCCTTGACCGACCTGGCCCAGACGGTGGATCTGTTCGAGCGGGCCATGGCCTCCACCCGGCGGATCTTGGATCTGTTGGCCCTGCCCGCAGCCCCCGAGGGGCGTTTGCCGAACCCGGGATCGCCGAGCACGGGCGACGCCGGTCCGACCCCGACGAATTCGAATCACCAGACCACCCACCAGACCCCTCACCAGACCACGTTGGCCTTCCGGGAGGTGACCTTTGGCTACGACCCCGAGCGACCGGTGCTGAGGGAGGTGAGCTTTACCGTGCCCCAGGGCCACACGGTGGCCTTGGTGGGGCAGACCGGCTCGGGGAAGACCACGGTGATCAAGCTGTTGTTGGGGTTTTACCAGCCCCAACACGGGGAGGTCATCATCGACGGCCAGCCTTTGGAGCACTGGCCCCGGGTCGAGTTGCGCCAGCGGTTGGGATTGGTGAGCCAAGAGGTGTATTTATTCCAGGGGACGGTGGCGGAGAACATCGCCTACGGTCGCCCCGGGGCCCCCCAGGCCGACATCGAAGCCGCCGCCCGGGCCGCCGAGGCCCACGGCTTTATAGCCGCCCTACCCCGGGGCTATGACACCTGGGTGGGGGAGCGGGGCCAGAAGCTCTCCGGGGGCCAGCGCCAGCGCATTGGCCTGGCCCGGGCGCTCCTCAAAGATCCCCCTATTTTATTGCTGGACGAAGCCACCTCGGCGGTGGACAACGAGACCGAAGCCGCCATCCAGCGGGCCCTGACCCGGGCCACCCAGGGGCGCACCACGGTGATGATCGCCCATCGCCTGTCCACGGTGGTCCACGCCGACGAGATTTTGCTCATGGAAGACGGCCGGATCGTCGAGCGGGGCGACCATCGATCCCTGTTGGACCGCGGGGGGCGCTACAGCGCCCTGTGGCGAGTGCAAACCGGCACCGCCGTCCCCGAGATGCGCCGGGTGGTGCCTTGATGTCGGCAAAGCCCACCGAGAAGCGCCGATAGAACCCGGCCCCCAAACGCCCCTCGAAGCCCCCCCTTTTATAGCGTGCGGCTCCCACCCCCGACCAAGTCACCCCTCTCCTGCACCATCGGGGCGGGAGAGGGGCCGGGGGTGAGGGCTGCTGAGG
>JBHJHK010000304.1:0-8772 GCA_050330975.1 Candidatus Competibacterales bacterium
GCCCCACGGGGCGGCGTTTTTCTGCTACAACGCCATGCCGGGGTGGGGGGTGCAACTGCCCCTCCAGTGGCTCATGAGCCGCTACGCCCAGCGCCACCAAGAGTCCCCCGAGGCCATGGGCCTGGCCTTTGGGGAAATGGAGAAGTTGATGGATCTCCAGGCCAGCTACTGGAGTGCCAACCCCGAGGTCCAAAGTCGCATGGCGGCCCTCAAGGAGTTAGATCCCCACTTCTTTGCCCACGAATACGCCTGTGAGCACGTCACGCCCTTTTACCACGCTGAGTTTGCCGCCGAGATGGCCCAGCGCCGGCTGCGCTACGTGGGCTCGGGGCTGCGGATTTCCAACTACCCCCACCTGTTGCTGAACCAACAGCAGTGCGCCCACCTGGATAGCCAACCCGAGGCCCTGCGGGAGACCCTCAAGGATTTTTTCCTCAACCAATTGGTGCGACGGGACGTCTACAGCCGCGGTGGGGTGGTGTTGCCCCCGGTCAAGGTCACAGAGCGCCTGAACCAACTGCGCTTTGTGCTGGGGGTGCCCAAAGACCACGTCCGCTTTGACGTCCAGGCCCCCCTCTACGAAGGACGCGTCTCCCTCAACGGTGAACTGGTCGCTCCCGTGGTGGACGCCCTGGCCGAATTGGGACCCGTAACCCCCCGGGCTTTGGTCGAGCGCACGGGCTTGAACTTGGGTAAGGTCCACAATGCCCTCATGGGGCTGTGGGTAACCCACCAAGTCCAGGTGGCCCCCGCTACCGATGCCGACGCCGTGACCACCAGCATGCTCAACTTTGTCTTGGCCATGGGGGGGCTGACGGGTAAACCCACGGACCAGCTGGTTTCACCGGTGTGCCGGGCTGGCGTGGATCTACCCTGGCCGGAGCAGCTCATGGCCGTGCAGTACAACCTCCAGGGCAAGGAGAAGATGGGTGAGGTGGTGGCCATGCTGCTCAAGCAATTTGGCAAGCCCCTCACCGAGGGCGGCGATCCGGCTGCAGAGCAAGCGGCGTTGGCGGCGAAGCTCGAGAATTTCGAGGGCCACTGGGCGCCCTTGCTGCGCCAGTGGGGCATCATCGTCGCCGATTGACCCCAAAGGCGACCCGAGGTCGGTGCCATCGCCCTCGGCGTTGTCGAGGGCGAGTATTCCCTGTGACAGTCCCCCGCTGCTAGAGAGAGGCAAACGATGATGATGAGATTGGCTCAAACCCCCAGCATCCCGATGATTGTGCTCCTCGCCATAACCCTGACTGCGCCGACCATGGCCCAAATGCAATTGCTCGATGGCGCCGAGATCGAAACCGTCATGGCCAACAAGACGGTCCAGGGCACCATGATCAACGGCGCGCGCTACCTGGAGTTCTACGGTGCCAACGGCGAAATCCGCGGCAACGGCTACACGGGCCGCTGGCACGTCGAGGGCGATCAAATGTGCTTTCGGTACCGCCGGGAAAGGGTACCCTCTTGTTGGGAGGTCGGTCTCATGGGCGACCAGGTCCGTTGGCTCAAAAAGGACGATGTGGAGGGCACCGGTACGGTGATCCCCGGCAATCCGTACAATTTCTGAGGTGCAGAGAATGCCGAAGCCCCACGAGGTCTCAACGGTCGCCGAGGCGTGGGAGCTGGTATTGTTGCCGGGGATGGACGGCACGGGGATTTTGCTGGAGGGCTTGCTGGCGGTGTTGCCGCCCCAAGTCGCGGTGACGGTGGTGCGCTACCCCCCCAGAGAGCGGCGGAGCTTCGACGAACTGGTGTCTTTGGCGGCGGCTCAGCTGCCCCAGGGCAAACCGCTGGTACTGGTGGGAGAATCCTTTTCCGGACCCGTGGTGGTGGAGCTGATCCGCCGTTACCGACCCAGGTTGTGGGCAGTTGTGTTTTGCGTGACCTTTGCCCGCACCCCCCGGGCGCTGGTCGCCAATCTAATTCCCCTGTTGCCCCTGGACGAACTGTTGGGCGTACGCCCCCCCCGCTGGGCGGTCAAGGGCATCTGCCTCGGGCAAAAGATCGGTGAGGAAAGTTTGGAGCGTTTTTACCGGGCCATGGACCAGGTGGCACCGACGGTGTTGGTCCAACGCCTCCACATCCTGGCCGGTATTGATGTCCTCCGGGCTCTAGAGGTGGTGAACGTGCCCTGCCTCTACCTCCAGGCCGCCCAGGACCGCATGATCCCGGCCCACTGTCTGGAGCCCTTTCGCCGCGCCTTGCCCCAGCTCCAGGTGACCCGCATCCCCGGTCCCCACTTCTTGTTGGAAGCACGCCCCGAGGCGGCTTGGGGCGCGGTGAATGATTTCATCGCCCGCCTGCCCCCGCCACCTGGGGTGCCTGAGACCTCAGCGACTCAGGCGCTGGAGGGGCAACGGAAAACGCTCTAGGGCTTGGCTTAGCTGCCGATAGAGGTCGGGGAGCCAGGGGGGGGCGTCGACGGCCATGGAGGGATGGGGCCGCCAGCGCAGGTCCTGGGGGGCAATGAGGACCTCGACGGCGTCGAGGCCCACCTGGTGCACCAGGACAAATAGCTCCTCGATGGCGGGGTCCCCCAGGGCCAGGCAGCCCGTCGACACCTGGTCGCCGTGGATGAAAATATCGCCCCCCAAGCCCGTGCGGCCGTCCCGCCTGGCCATGGCCTTGTCAAAGGCGTTGGGGTACGACAACCCCATGGACAAGTGAAAGCGGCTGTTGGGGTTTAGCACTGTGACCTGGTACAACCCCTCGGGCACCTGGCGATCCCCCTGGCGCAGCTTGGGGCCCGGGTAGCCACTGGCGGCTCGGACCCGGTAGGTCTTGACGTAGTGCCAGGCGTCCTCAAAGGGCCCTTGGGCCCACAACTCCAGGCGGCGCTCGAGCTTAAAGCCCAGCAGGGCGATGCGCCGGGGGGGGTAGGGGAGGTCGGCCTCGGCAAAGGCCGGGGCGAGGGCGGTATCGACGGTGCCCTGTAGCCCCTGGACTACTCCCTCCACCGAGCGCCCGGCGGCGGACAACGGCAACACCAGGGCGACGAGGAGGAGGGCTGCAACCCAAGGGCAACCTGGGCAACTCGGGGGGAAGATAGGGGCGATTTGAAGGGAAAGACGCATTGCCATGGCCGTGGGCGTACCGTGTAAAATGACGTTATGGTGAATCGAGGTTGGCCTCGCCATTGTGCCCACCTCCACGGGGCACTGCCAACCATCTCCGCCCCACATCCCCTGTTCCACCGCCCAAGTAGGCGCTCACTCGCCCCGGGAGTTCTCGACCGTGGATGACCAAACCCGCACCGAACTGGAGGCCGCTGCCTTTCGCCGGCTCGTCGATCACCTCCGCGACCATCCCGACGTCCAAAATATCGATCTCATGAATCTGGCGGGGTTTTGCCGCAACTGCCTGTCCAAATGGTACCGGGCCGCCGCCGAAGAGCGGGGGCTGGCCATGGACTACGAAACCGCCCGAGAGATCATCTACGGCATGCCCTATGCCGAGTGGAAGGCCGCCCACCAGGGCGAGGCCACCCCTGAACAACAAGCCCGCTTCAAGGAGGTGACGGGGTCGTCGTCCTAAAAGACGCCGCCTCGCCTTGCCCTTGATGCCCCCGAAGGAGAATGAGCCATGACCACGACCCCCGATCGACCGCGCTTGGTGGACCGCTTCGGTCGCCACGTTCGCTATGTGCGCCTTTCGGTCACCGACCGCTGTGATTTTCGCTGTGTCTACTGCATGGCCGAGGACATGACCTTTTTGCCCCGGGCCAAGGTGTTGACCCTAGAAGAGCTCGCTGACCTGGGAAGGGCCTTCGTAGAGCTCGGGGTGGATAAGATACGCCTCACCGGGGGCGAGCCCTTAGTGCGGCGCAACGTCATCCAGCTGTTCCGGGACTTGGGACGCCTGCCGAATCTGCGGGAATTGGTGCTCACCACCAATGGCTCCCAGTTGCCCAAAATGGCCCAGGAGCTCAAGGACGCCGGGGTCAAGCGCATCAACATCAGCCTCGACACCCTGTGTCCGGAGCGGTTTCGCAGCATCACCCGGGTGGGGGAATTGGCCAAGGTGTTGGCGGGGATCGAGGCGGCCCAGAAGGCCGGCTTTGAATCCATCAAGCTCAACGCCGTCATCCTCAAAAACCGCAACCACGACGAAGTGGTGGACCTGGCGCGCTTTGCCATCGACCGCGGCCTGGACATCTCCTACATCGAAGAGATGCCCTTGGGGGTCATCGGCGACCACGACCGGGCCGAGGCCTTCTATTCGTCCGACGCCATTTACCGCGACCTGGCCGAGCACTTCAGCCTGGTGCCCACCACGGAGTCCACCGGTGGTCCCTCCCGCTACTACCGCATCCCCGGAGTCGAGGCCAAAATCGGTTTTATCTCGCCCCACAGCCACAACTTCTGCGACACCTGCAACCGGGTGCGGGTGACGGTGGAGGGGCGGCTGTTGTTGTGTTTGGGCCAGGAGCACTCCATGGACCTACGGCGGGTGTTGCGGGCCCATCCGGGGGATCGCGAGCGCCTCAAGGCCGCCATCGTCGAGGCCATGGCCCTCAAGCCCAAGGGCCACGACTTCGACCTCAAGGCTCAACCGGTGATCTTTCGCCACATGAGCGTCACGGGGGGGTAACGCTCCTGCTCAGGGTTCGTCGTAGACCAAAAACGTCATGCGAACCCGGATGGTGGCTGAACAAGACTGCCCGGGGCTAAAGACGTCCTGGGTGCTGAACCGGGCATCGGGGTCCACCACCTCGACGTTGGCCAACCAGGCGCCGATGCCGGCCCGTTCCAGTTGGGCGCGACGGCGTGCGGCCACTTTTTCCGCCTCTTCCCGCTGGACGCGGGCGGCGCCGCAGGCTCTGCCGTCCCCCGCGAAGCGATGGGTCACGGTGTAGCTGCGAAGGTCGAGGCCCGGGAGGCTCCCCAACAAAGCCCCGCGGTTGAGCCACAGGCCGCTCAAGGCGCTGATGGTGATCAAAACCCCCGCCAGGGTGGCGAGGGGGGATTTGGCGCTAAAGCGCTTGAAGCCCCAGGCCAGTAGGCCGGCGGCGATGCCAACACTCAGGCCCACGGGCCAAAGCTGCATGATCTGGCTCAGGGACAGTCCGTTCATGGGGGCGGTCACTCCTTGCAGTTGAGTTTTAAGGCGCGGGGTGGTCCGTCTAGATCCCGCATCCCAAGTTATTCTATTCCGCCTTAAAACCCATCGAAATCCACCGGGCAAAGCCCCCCGGCACATCTTGGTCATTTGGCCCATGGTGGTGGGGAGACGGGCGTTAGCCCAGGGCGTCAAAGGCGCCAGTGGGGCGTTGCTCAAAGCGCCGGCGCGAGGTGTCGCCGGCTACGAACAACGCGGCGATACCCTCGGCTTCTGCCAGGGCGAAGCCCCGTTCTGGCCCCAGGACAAACAGCCCTGTGGCCAGGGCGTCGGCGTCCATACAACCCTCCGCCACCACGGTGACCGAAGCCAAATGGTGGTTCACGGGGCAACCGGTGCGGGGGTCGATGGCGTGGGCGTAGCGTATGCCCCCCCGCTCGAAGTAGTGGCGGTAGTCCCCGGAGGTGGCGATGGCGGCACCGGTGAGGGCCATGATCCGCAGCGGAGTGGGGTTGGCGTCGACGGGGCGCTCCACGGCGATGCGCCAGGGCTGGCCATCGCCGTTGTGCCCCTGGAGGCGCAACTCGCCGCCGATGTCCACTAGGTAATCGTCGATCCCCGCGGCGTCCAGCTCGGCGGCGATGCGATCCACGGCGTAGCCCTTGGCGATGCCGGAGAGGTCGATGCCCACATCGACGCGGGCCTTGCGCAGCCGAAGGGGTGTCGTTTCGAGGTGCTGGTAGCCCACGGTGGCCCGGGTAGTTGCGATGGCCTGAGGTCGGGGGATCTCCCCCCTCCCGCCGGCGGGACCAAACCCCCACAGGTCTACGGCCGGGGCGACGGTGACGTCAAAGGCGCCACCGGTGAGGACAGCCATGGCTTGGGCGCGGGTCACCACGGTGGAGAATGCCGCCGAGACTGGGACCCACTGGGTGGAGGCAAGTTGGTTGAAGCGGACGATTTCCGCCTGGGGGGCATAGGTGGACATGGCTTTGATGACTTCCCCCAAGATCCCCTCGATCCGGTACTGGAGGGTTTGGCGGTCCAGGGGACCCAAGCCCCGGGGCAGTTGAATGCCGTAGTAGGTGCCCATGGTGGTTCCCGTCAACAGCGTGGTTTGGGGGGGGCGACTGCAGCCCCCCACCCCCAGCCCGGGGGCGAGGGCGAGGCCTAGGAGTCCGCGGCCCAGGCGCCGGCGGGTGGGGTTGAAGGCGGTGGTCATGGCGGCGGTATCTCCCTCGGGTCAGGGTGAAATCGATCCCAGGGCGCTCCGCCGCTTGCGCGGCGTCAAGATGGGCAACGCCCCGCCGCCCCCAGGTGGCGGCCGTCCAGGAGGGCGGGGCTCGGGATCAAAGGCGTCGAGTGCTGGGAAACCTCTGGGGGAGGGGCTCACATAAAGTGGATATTCAACCCCTGAAGGGGCCCGGTGCGGGTCTCAAAGGCCGACGTGGTCCGCTGGATAAAGCGCCGCCGGTTGGGGGCGTAGGCCGCGAACAACGCGGCGATGCCCTCGCCGCGGGCCAGGGCAAAACCCTCCTCGGGGCCCATGGCCCACAGCCCCATGGCCAGGGTCTCGGCGAGGGCGCCGTGGTCGGCCACGACGGCGATCGAAGCCGGGGAGGGCTTGCGGTCATCGCCAACCGTGGCCACGGCGGCGTCCCTGAGGGTCACCTCCCGCAGGGGGGTCGAGGTGTTCCCACCCGGGCGCTCAATGGCGATGGGCCAGGGATAACCGGCGTCATTGACGCCCTTGAAGCGCGAGGTACTGCCCAGGTCCAACCGGTAATGGGCGATGCCGGCGGTGTCTAACTCGGCGGCGAGGCGATCCACGCCGTAGCCCTTGGCCGTGGCGGCGAGGGCCACCCCCGAGCGGGCCAACGCCTGGCGCAGTCGGTTCGAAGCCTCCCGGAGGGATGGATGGTCCCCCGAGGCCTGGGTGTTGGCCTTGGCCGCGGCGAGGGCCGAAGCTAGGCGAGCTTCGAGGCGCCCCTGTAGAGTTCGGCGATCGAGCTCTCGGGGGGGACGGGGCAGTTGAATCTGGTAGGCGGTGTCCTGGACAGCGCCCCGCAGGACCCAGCCAAATCGCGGCAACTCACATCCCCCGAGGGCCAACGAGGCGGCGCCACCCATGAGAACCCCAAAGCGCCGCCGGGTAATGGGGGGCAAGCCCCTCATGGTAAGGTGGCGACCGACTCGGCCCGCTGCACGTCCAGCACCACCTTGTCGATGGCGATCTCGCCGTCGTCCAGCCGCAGCTCCAAGCGTTCGTCCAAGATCAGTTGCTGGGTGGTGGCAGCGCGGGTCAAGTACTCTTTGATGGCGCTTTGCACCACCCAATGGGGACCTCGGCGCTGGATGTCGAAACGGGCGCGGGTAAAGCGATAGCGGTCGCTGCGGTCAAAGGTGGCCTGCCACAGAGCCTGGAACTCGTCTTTGGTGAGGGTTTGATAGTCGGCTTGGCCGGGCAGTCGCACGTGGATGGACGCCGTGGGATCGACGGCGGCGGTGAGCCAGGCGGCGTCGCGGGCGTTGGCGGCGGCGTTGAGGTCGTCGATGAAGGTCCGCAACCGGCTGCGCTGGCCCGGGCTCAGGGGAACCCCCGGGGTGGGGAGGCCGAGATTTGAGGCGGCTTCCCCCTCCAGCCGGGCGAGGTTGGCCAGGGCCTCGGCGTCGCCCCCCTCCGCCGCCCGACGCAGCCAGTAGCGCGCTTCGTCCCCCTCGCCGGCCAGGAAATACTCTCTCCCCAAGCGCCCTTGGGCGCTGGTGGCCCCGGCCTCGGCCGCCAGCTGCAGATACTCCCTCGCCTTGGCTTGGTCCGCAGGGGTGCCCAGGCCCTTCTCGTGGGCTAGGGCCAGCTGGTACAGGGCCAAGGGATCTCCCTGGTTCGCGCCCCTTTGGTACCAGTACAGGGCTTGGGTGGGGTCACGCTCCACCCCCTCCCCCGCCTGATACATGTGGGCGACGTTGAGTATCCCCTGGCTGTTGCCCTTTTGCGCCAGCACCAGCCAAGCCTCAAAGGCCTCCCGGTAGTTGCCCATCTTGTAGGCGGCGTAGGCCTCCAAGGCCTCCACCATTTCCCGGTGGACTCGCTCCTGGGTGGCGAGGAGCGGGGCGGTGATGATTTGAGTGGCGAGCACCGCGCCGATAAACCTTGAAATAAACATAGCAACTCCTCTAGCGGGGTTATCCTTCGAGATTGTCCCTCAACGGCTCATGGGCTAGACCGCGATCTCGTTGGCATCCTCTCGTTGACATCCAGGTGGGAACTGGGCGACGGCGCAGCGTCGGACACGCTATCCATAGACTGTCCCGGGGTATGGGGGTTCGACCGCTTGGGGAGGACAAACCCCTGGAGAGGATGGGGGAAATCTCTGACGACGTCGTTGGTTGGGGCGTTATAATCCCGCCACACCCCATCCTGCCACCTCAAGCCCACCACCCTGCGAGGTCGCCATGAATCTGTCATCCCCCTGGGGCCGCGGTTACCCCTCCGACGTCGATTATATCTCGTGCTACTTTGCCGATTGGGCTCCCATTAACATGGAGTACCTGTGCTTGCTCCAGGGCATCAACCCCCCCGGGGGAGGCGACGAGTTCACCTACCTGGACTTGGGTTGTGGCAACGCCTACGGGTTGGCGCTGTTGGCCGCGGCCAACCCCAAGGCGGAGTTCTACGGGGTGGATTTCAACCCCAGCCACATTTTCCAGGGCCAGGAG
>JBHJHK010000305.1:0-16135 GCA_050330975.1 Candidatus Competibacterales bacterium
GGCACGTTCCCCGATTCACGCCCAAGCCCGTAGCATTGCGAAAACGCCGGCTGTCTGCTCGCTGGTCTGGGGGTTGATGATCCTCGCCCTGGGGGGGCATGTCCTCCCCGTTGCCGCCCAGTCGGGGGCTGTGGTCGAGGGGGTTGTGACCGCAGAGGCCCTCAACGTGCGCCGCGGCCCCAGCACCCGCTACCTGCCCATGGGTCTGGTGTACCGGGGGGAGCGGGTGCGGATTCTCGATGAATCGGGCGGCTGGTACCGCATCGCCGCCGACGGTTTGATGGGCTGGTCCAGCGGTGTCTACATCCAGCCCATCGAGCCCAGGCAGCGCCAGCGAGATCCGCGGCGAGAGCCCGAGGGCTACCGAGAACCTCCCCGGGAGCGTTACCGCCCGGACTTTGCCTTTATTCGTCCCAGCCGTTTTGGCTACGTCAACGTCTTCGACGGCCCGGGGAGGGATTACCGCCTCATCGGCCAGTTGGATGAAGGCCAGCGAGTGCAGGTGTTGGAATCCGGTCGGCGCTGGACCTTGATCGCCAAACGGGGCTTTGGCCGGGGCTATGTCCGCTCGGAGATTTTGATCGATTGAGCCCGCCGGTGGAGAAGATGTCAATGCCTGGGGATGGGGTCTACGACGTGGTCATCGTCGGCGGTGGCCTCGGCGGTTTGAGTCTCGCCCGCCGGTTGGAGCAAAGGGGTGGTCACTACCTCCTCCTCGAGGCCCGGGGGCGGCTGGGGGGGCGCATCTGGTCGCCGCCGGGGGCAGGGCATGGGGATGGCTACGACCTGGGACCCGCTTGGTTCTGGCCGGGTCAGCAGCGCATGGCCCGGTTGGTGGATGAACTGGGTCTCGCCGACTTCGAGCAGTACGCCCGGGGCCGTCTGGTCTACGAGGAGCGGGTTGGGGCGCGCCGCGAACTCGAGTTTTCCACCATGGCGGGTTCTCGGCGCTTGGTGGGGGGCCTGGGGCGGTTGGTGGCGGCCCTGGCGGGGGAACTTTCCCCCCAGCGGGTCTGTGTCAATGCGCCGGTCACCGCCCTGCGCCGGTTGGCCGGGCGGGTTTTGCTCCTGGTGGAGGGGGAGGGTGAGCCGCGACGAGTGCTGGCCCAGCGGGTGGTCCTAGCGCTGCCGCCACGGCTGATGCCGGGGCTTAGCTTTGATCCTCCCCTGGCGCCAGCCGCCGTGGAAGCCATGGCGGCCATACCCACCTGGATGGCGGGGCAGGCCAAGGTGGTAGCGGTGTATTCCCGGCCCTTTTGGCGTCGGGCGGGGCTCTCGGGGGATGCCATCAGTCGCCTTGGGCCGTTGGCGGAGATCCACGATGCCTCACCCGCCGACGGGGGTGTTGGGGCGTTGTTTGGTTTTGTCGGGCTGCCCGCGGCAGAGCGCGGCGACGGAGAGGCCCTGCAGCGGGCGGCCGTGGAACAGTTGGCGCGCCTCTTTGGGCCCTTGGCGGGAAAACCCGCGGCGGTTCTCTACCGGGATTGGGCCAATGATCCCTGGAGCGCCACCTCTAGGGATCGCCACGATCCGGGGATGGGTCACCCCGACTACGGCATGCCCGCGGTCCTCCGGGGGCTTTGGGAAGGACAACTGCTCCTGGCCGGGAGTGAGCTGGCCGGGGAATACGGCGGTTTTTTGGAGGGTGCCTTGGTGGCCGCCGAGGCGGTGCTTGGGGCTTTGCCGCGGGAAAGGACAGGTGCGGCCCAGTAGGTGCTACCGTCAGTAAACCCCAAACCGGAAAAGGTTTGTTTGGTGCAGCCGTTCGCCCCATGGCGCCTGGCACCGGTGTCTGTTCAAGGTATCAGTTGCCCTCGAAACAACCAAACGGTGCTTCGGTTATTGGCCCGGAACGTGCTGTTGACCACCGCAATCCCACCCATTCTATCGACGGCGAGTTTGTCGAGCAACAAACCTTGGCTGCTGCCGTTGTGCCCGTGCTCCTCAACGTCGCTGTGGGGCACCACCTGGGAATCGAGAAACGATTGTCCTCCGTCCAGGGAAACGGTAAAGCCGAGACCACGTGGCCGGCTAGAGCCAAGGGAAAAGAGTTCCCAGAGAAGATACAGCCGCTGCTGACCGTCGGACACAATCGACGGGTAAGCGCTGCGCGAGAACCCACTCGAACCGAAAACCTTGCTGGATTTGGCAATGGTCAAGTCCGACGGCTGCAAGCGGAGATAGCGAACATATTCGCGGCCAACCAGGCCGGGCGAGTATTGCGTATACGCCAAGTGTAGAAACCCCGAGGGATCGACAGCGAGCGACGGAGCATCGGCCCGCTGGCCATCCCGGCCGATCTCAATGGGCGGTTCAAAAGTGTGCGCCCCGTCTCTAGACGGGGCGATACGGATCTTGGCCTCGGGGTCTTCGCCCACAGCCCAGGCAAGGAACACGGTTCCTTCGTCGCTTGCGGCGAGGGCCGGTCCTCGCGCTGGTTCGACGCGGTTCCCCGCCACATGGACAGGGGCGGAGAACGATCCTCCCCCGTCTGCAGAACGGCTGACCCAAAGCCTCCCTTCATACTCGGTCCAGGCGGCAATGAGCTCCCCATGGGGCAAGCGAATGAGATCGAGGCTTCCGTTCTCCCATAGGTCCCGGGAAAGACGCCCTTTGCCGTCTCCGGCCATGCTGTTGGACAAATTGAGTGGTGCTGCAAAGCTTTGTCCGCCGTCGGTCGAGCGGGAAAAAAAGATCTCTCCTCCGTGGCCGCCGCCGGAGAAAACGATCTCCTGCCAAAGTAGATAAATCTGTTGAGGCCTGGCCCCCAGATTCGGTTCAAGCACCACCACTGGCAGCCACGAGAACACCTCGGGAGTTCGCGATACGTTGATTGGCGCCTCAAAGATCGAGTGTGAGCCCGGCCCATACAACTGTAAGAATACGTCTTTTTCTGCCTGATTGACCCAAGCCAAAGCGAGGTATTCCCCGCTCATTGCAACGGCGGGGTCATCGACAAAGCGGAAATCCGACTGGTTCATGCGCCACGGACCACGGTGCGCCGCCGCTGAAGCCACCGCAACTGGGGCGCTCCACCGCACCTCCGCCACGATCCGGTCACTCACAGCCAAAGGCGGCAAGGACAATACACCGATGACCGGTAGTAATGCGAACAGCCAAATCGTGTTGCCCGCGCTGACTTTAGTCATCCCCATGGTTCTGGCTCCTCTGCGGCAAAATCGCCAACTGTGCCCCGACGCCGTGGTTCGAGCCCGCGCAACACCCTGGGAGTCTTGCGAGCTGGTGCCCCCTAGCGAGCAAGCTACTTCCCCCATGGCGGGTACCAGACAATGCAAGGGAGGCCTTGGAGTCGCGCCCAAAAGACGATATCTCACTCCTGCGTCAACAAATCCACATAGGCCCCAGCAATCAAATCTACAGGCTCAATGGCCAGCTGTTTCATGAGCTCCCGGG
Source organism: Candidatus Competibacterales bacterium (assembly GCA_050330975.1). Classification (GTDB taxonomy): domain Bacteria; phylum Pseudomonadota; class Gammaproteobacteria; order Competibacterales; family Competibacteraceae; genus JBHJHK01. The sequence goes on from JBHJHK010000305.1 coordinate 3,415, forward strand.
CCACGGCACTGCCTTGAGCCGCCGTTTGCTCGGCTGTGAGCACCACCTCCAACTCGATGTGCTCCCCCAACCCCGCCACCTGGTCGAAGTGGATGCGGGTTTGTCCCACCAAAAACACCGTGCGGCGCTTGCGCACCACCGCCGTCACCCCCAGGGCATTGGCCAGGGCCTCTTTGAGGGCCAAGGGCTCGGCGATGGAAGTGCGAACGTAGTCACAGGCCTTAGGCCCTAGATGATCGGGGCGTTGGTACTGGATGAGTTCCCCACCGCCATCGCCGAACACCCGCAATTTTAACCTTCCCCGGGGCACCGCAAAAAACGTGTCCTCCTGCAGCAACACCTCGCCATCACGGCCGGCCAGTTGCCGAGCCGTGGCGCACTGATGCTGGAAGTCCCGAGCCTTGGCCTTGACTTCGACGTTGCGGGCCCCCACGGGCTACTTGACCCGCATGCCCGGCGAGGCCCCCTGGTCCGGGGTGAGAATAAAGGGGCCACTGCCGTCCCCCGCCGCCAGCACCATCCCCTGGGAGACCCCAAAGCGCATCTTGCGGGGAGCCAAATTGGCTACCATCACCGTCAAGCGCCCCACCAGGGCTTCGGGTTGGTAGGCCTCCTTGATGCCGGCGAACACCGTGCGGGTCTCGCCCCCCAAATCCAAAGTCAAACACAACAGCTTCTTGGAACCCTCCACCGCCTCGGCGTGGGCAATGCGGGCCACCCGCAAATCCACCTTGGTGAAATCGTCGATGGTGATCTCGGGGGCGATGGGCTGCTCTGCCAGGGGACTCGAGTCCGATGCTGCCTCGGCGGGCGCCGCCGACGCCGCGGGGGCAACCGCTGCCCCAGTGGCCTCCCTGGAGGCGTCCACCACCGCCTGAATTTTCTCGGCCTCCACCCGCTGCATCAAGGGCTTAAAGGCGCCGATGGTGTGGCCCAACAAGGGGCGCTGGGCGTCCTCCCAGGTGAGGGGGGGAATCTGCAAAAACGCCTCCACATCGGCCGCCACCCGGGGCAACACCGGCTTGAGGTACACCGTCAACACCTTGAACAGGTTGAGGCTCTGGGTGCAGATGGCCTGGACGGGGGCATCGCCATCGGGCTGCTTGGCCACCACCCAGGGGGCCTGCTCGTCCACGTACTGATTGGCTCGGTCGGCCAGGGCCATGACTTCCCGCATGGCTCGGCCGTACTCCCGGCTTTCATAGGCCTTGGCGATGGCTTCGGCTTGGTCGGCAAAAGCCTGAAATAACTGGGGCTCTGGAAGGGCGCTCCCCAACTGACCCTGGAAACGGCTAGTGATGAACTTGGCGCTGCGGCTGGCGATATTGACGTATTTGCCCACCAAATCGCTGTTGACCCGAGACCGAAAGTCCTCCAAATTCAAGTCCAAGTCCTCCACCATGCCGTTGAGCTTGGTGGCGAAGTAGTAGCGCAGATACTCCGGGCGCAGGTGCTCTAGATAAGTCCGGGCGCGGATAAACGTCCCCCGGGACTTGGACATCTTGGCCCCGTCCACGGTGAGAAAGCCGTGGCAAAACACGCCCGTGGGCTTTCTAAACCCCGCTCCCTCCAGCATGGCCGGCCAAAACAGGGTGTGGAACTTGGCGATGTCCTTGCCGATGAAGTGATAGACCTCGGTTTGACTATCTGGTCCCCAATGGGCTTCAAAGTCCAACCCCTCCCGGGCGCACAAATTGGCGAAACTGGCCATGTAGCCGATGGGGGCGTCGAGCCAGACGTAAAAGTATTTGCCCGGGGCGTCGGGGATCTCAAAGCCCCAGTAGGGGGCATTGCGGGAGATGTCCCAGTCCCGCAGCCCCTCGGCAAACAGCTCCCGCATCTTGTTGGCGATCTCCGGCTGGACGGCGTCGGAGGCCAACCAATCCCGCAGCATGGCCTCGAAGTGGGAGACCTTGAAAAAGTACTGGAGGGATTCTCGCTCCTCGGGGCGGCTGCCGGAGACCACGGACACCGGATCGATGAGATCCAGTGGCTCGTAGGTGGCGCCGCACACCTCGCAACTGTCCCCATACTGGTCCAGGCTTTTGCAGTTGGGACACTGACCCTTGACGTAGCGATCGGGGAGAAACATGTTCTTCACCGGATCGAAGGCCTGGACCCGCACCTCTTGGGCGATGTGGCCCGCCGCCTTGAGGTTTTGATAGACCCGCTCGGCCAGGGCGCGATTCTCCGGGGAGTGGGTGGTGTAGTAGTTGTCAAAACCGACGAAAAAATCGGCGAAATCCGCCGTGTGCTGGCGGTAGATGGCCTCGATCAACGCCTCGGGGGTCATGCCCTCTTGCTCGGCCTTGAGCATGATGGGGGTGCCGTGGGCGTCGTCGGCACAGACGTAAAAACAGCGGTGGCCGCGGAGTTTTTGGAAGCGCACCCAGATGTCGGTTTGGATGTACTCCACCATGTGGCCGATGTGGATCGGGCCATTGGCGTAGGGCAGGGCGCTGGTGACGAGGAGGGTGCGGGTCGAGACGCTCATGGGACTTTGGTCGCGGGGGTGGCGAAACAGGGGTCAAACGGCTGGCAGAGCAATAGACACTCAAAACTTGGGAGAACGTAATGCGCCATCGGGCCAGGGGGCGATGCCCCTCGCCGCCCGGCCATGGCAGAATAGTTCACTGATCAGCTCGAGCCCATTGCTCAACCCAGCTACCCTAACAAGGATCCCCGCCCCGCGCCACCTCGCCCCCGGCAAGCCCGCGATGCCAGGGCTGGAGGGGCCTTGAAGCGCGGGGGGGGCACACCAAGCCACGGGGACACCCTTCGATGAAATTCAAACTCACCCGCAAGTCACCGTCCGCCACCGATTCATCCACCGACCCAAAGGCAGCCGCCATGAGCACCCTCGACCGCGCCGCTGTGGAAGCGGCGCTCAAAGGCTACACCGACCCCTACCTCAAGCAAGACCTCCTCGCGGCCAAGGCCGTCAAGGACATTCGCCTCGAAGGCGACCGGGTCACCGTGGAGGTGGAGTTGGGCTTCCCCGCCCGGGGCTACTTGGCCGAGCTCGCCAGGTCCCTAGAGGCGCGCATCGAAGCCCTGGAGGGGGTGGCGGCGGCGACGGTCAACGCCCGGGTGCGGATCGTCTCCCACGAGGTGCAAAAGGGCCTCACCCCTTTGAAAAACGTCAAAAACATCATCGCCATCGCCTCGGGCAAGGGGGGGGTGGGCAAATCCACCACCGCCGTCAACCTCGCCCTGGCCCTCCAGGCCGAGGGGGCTCGGGTTGGCATCCTCGACGCCGATATCTACGGCCCCAGTCAACCGCGCATGTTGGGCTCCGACCAGCGCCCCGATAGCGCCGACGGCAAGAGCATCGAGCCCGTCATGAGCCACGGCCTCCAGTCCATGTCCATCGGCTACCTCATCGAAGAGGAAACCCCCATGGTGTGGCGGGGGCCCATGGTGACCCAGGCCCTGCAGCAACTCCTCAACGACACCCGCTGGCAAGACCTGGACTATTTGATTATCGACTTGCCCCCCGGCACCGGCGACACCCAACTCACCTTGTCCCAGAAGGTGCCGGTGAGCGGCGCCGTCATCGTCACCACCCCCCAGGATATCGCCCTGCTGGACGCCCGCAAGGGCCTCAAAATGTTTGAAAAGGTCCAGGTGCCAGTGCTGGGTATCGTGGAAAACATGAGTACCCACATCTGCAGCCAGTGCGGCCACGAAGAACCCATCTTCGGTCGAGGCGGCGGGCAGCGCATGGCGGCGGACTATGGCGTGGAGCTGCTGGGCGCGCTGCCCTTGGACATTCGCATCCGCGAACAGGCCGACGGCGGTTGTCCCACGGTGGCGGCGGACCCCGACGGGGCCTTGGCCGCCGCCTACCGGGAGATCGCCCGCCGGACGGCGGCGCTGTTGTCCCGCCAGGGACGCAGCTACGCCGCCAAGTTTCCCAAGATCGTGGTGCAGAGTACCTGAGAGCCATGCGCCTCTGCGACCGCGACATCGAAAGGGCGTTGGCCGAGGGGCGCATCCGCATCGACCCAGCCCCAGAACCCCTACAAATCAGCGGCGTGAGCGTCGACTTACACCTGGGCAATCGCTTCCACGTCTTCAACGACTACGCGGCGGGGTTCATCGACTTGAGCGGCCCCCGGGAACAGGTGGAGCAGGCCGTGGCCCAGATCATGGGCAAGGAGATCTGCCTGGGAGACGAGGAGGCGTTTTTCCTCCACCCGGGGGAATTGGCCCTGGCGGCGACCCAAGAATCCATCACCCTCCCCGCCGACCTGGTGGGGTGGCTGGACGGGCGTTCTAGCCTGGCCCGCCTGGGGCTTATGGTCCACGTCACCGCCCACCGCATCGACCCCGGCTGGGATGGGGCCCTGGTGTTGGAGTGTTTTAACAGCGGCAAACTGCCCTTGGCCCTGCGCCCGGGAATGATCATCTGCGCCATCAATTTCGAGACCATGTCTGGGGCGGCGGACAGGCCCTACAACAAGCGCTCCAGCGCCAAGTATCGCGGCCAGCGGGGGCCTGTACCCAGCCGCATTGGCCAGGATCGCCGCCGCGGTTGACGGCGGCGGCCAACGCCCTACCGATACCCCCCTACTGATAACCCCGGAGAATGACCCCCGGGTTGCCCGTCCCCTGGCGGTCGCTGAAGCTCTCGTTGCCGTCCAGGGGCTCACCGCTGTCACAGCGGGCGGGGTCGTCGGTGTAGGTCATGACCCCGCTGATCCAACAGCTGGTCACCGCCGGGGTGTCGCTTTGGCCGCCGCAATCGTCCAAGGCCACCACCCAGGACTTGATCAAATCCAAATAGCGTTCAGGGCCGTTGACATAGAGCAGACCGCGACTCGCCACCCCCCGCCAGTAGAATCGCTCGTCGTAGACCCCCAGATTTTTGAGCTCCTGCTCAAAAGTCGCCAACGAAATACAGTTGAGACGGATGGTGGCGCTGTCTATCTCGTCGAGGGTGTAGACGTGGAGCACTTTGCCATCGAAGTACCAGGTGAGGTTATAGGCTCCCACCAGCTGGGTGAAAATCTCCCCGGGGGGCATGCTGTGGTAGTTGGCGTTGGCGATGGCGGTCACTTGGTCGCTGATGATGATGGGAATACCCTGGCTGGCGGCCAGGGCTGCCAAGGTGTCCCGCAGGGGTTCTTGTTGCGAATAGTAAGAGTAGGGGGTTTCCGGCCACTTCAGGGTTTCGGCCTGGGCAATGGTGCAGATGGCGAACAACCCAACGACGACGCGAAGGGAAAACATGGCGGCGTCCTCCTAGATGAGGTGGCGAAGTTTATCGGCCACTCTAACCCGAGATGCTTGGGGGTGTCTGCGCATAAATGCCTTGTAACAATACCCATGGTATGGTCGAGACCCTCGGGATCCCTTGGGCACTTCCCCGTGGGGGATCTCAATGGCGCGTCTTGGACCCTCCCGGTGTCGCTGGGGGGGATTGACCCTTGTCTCGGCCCTCCAACTCGCTGATCACCAGCCGCATGGTCTGCTGGCCGCGCCGGGTCTGGGTGAATTGGACCAAGAGGAAGTCCAACTGCGGGGCGAACCACAAATGGGTGGCCCGTTGGCTCCTTGGCCGTTGCTGGCGAAAGTGCTGGGTCTCCAGCTCGCCCCAGGGGGTATCGAGGGTCTCTTCCCCCTCGAAGGTCACGTCAAAGACCTCTACGTCGATGTCGTCGACCACCGTGTAGCGAGAGGCCGCTCCGCCCCGCAGGAGGTCCTCCATGAGCAACAGGTGGAGGCTCAAGGGGTCGACGGTGCGGGGCACCAAGGTCAGGGTGACTCGGCGGTCGTCCCGCCGGGCTTGGACTGTGAATCGATCCCACTGGAAGTCCATCACCACCTGGCGGGGTTTGTTCCCGGTGCGCTGGCGGCGGTAGTAGTCTGGGCGGGGGATGCCGTGGCGCAGGGTGCCGCTGGCGACCTGTTGGACGCTGTCGGAGAAGAACCAGGTGGCCAGCCCCGTGGGTACCAAGTCGGTGCTCAGGGTGTAGCGGTCGGCGTCGTAGTGCAGGGCAAACTCGCCCCGCCCCAGGGGTACCCCCCGGGCGTAGACCCGATAGGTGGCGGTGAAGGCCGGAACCCGGGGGGATGGGTCGGCGGCCAAGGCCCAGGTGGCGCCGCCCAACGCCCCTGTCAAACTGAGACTCCACAGCCACAGCCACAGCCACAGCCCGGGGCAAACCCCCTTGAGCGCGGTCAAGGGAGGGGACTCAAGGGTTCTCGGGGGGCGGCCAACGGTGCGCCGTCCCACCACACCCGGTGATCGGCCGCCAGACTCACCCGTCCGGCGGCAAACCAACTGAGCACCGCTGGATACAGCTGGTGTTCTTGGCTCAAGACCCGCGCTGCCAAGCGCGGCGGGTCGTCGTCGGGTCGCACCGCCACCCGCGCCCGGGCGATCACGGGCCCACCGTCGAGTTCGGGGGTGACGAAGTGGACGCTGACCCCGTGCTCCCGCTCCCCGGCCGCCAGGACCCGGGCGTGGGTGTTGAGCCCCTTGAAACGGGGCAGCAATGAGGGGTGGATGTTGATCAACCGCCCCCAATAGCGCTGGACAAAATCCGCGTCCAGACGGCGCATAAAGCCCGCCAGGGGAATGAGCTGGGGGGCGTAGTCGTCGATGACCTCCGCTAGGGCGGCGTCGAAGTCCCGCCGGCGGGCGAAGGTGCGGTGATCCACCACCGCCACCGGGAGCCCCGCCCGACTGGCCCGTTCCAGGGCTTGGGCCTGGGGGTCGTTGCTGATGACCGCCGCCACCTTGGCCGCCAACTCCCCCCGGGCAATGGCATCGAGGATGGCCTGGAGGTTGCTGCCGCGACCCGACACCAGAACCACTAGGTTGAAAGCAACCGCCACCACCTCACTCCCAGACCACGGCGGCGGGACCGCGGCCGGCCGCCACGTGGCCCAAGATCCAGGCCCGTTCTCCCGTGGTGGTCAACGTCGCCACGGCGGCTTGGGCGGCGCTGGCGGGCACACAGATCACCAGACCCACCCCGCAGTTGAACACCCGGCGCATCTCCGCTTCCTCTACCCCCAAATCCCGGAGCCAGCGGAACACCGCTGGCCGGGTAAAGCTCTGGGGGTCGACCACCGCCACCGTGTCGTCGGGCAACGCCCGGGGCAGGTTCTCCATGAGCCCTCCACCTGTAATGTGGGCGGCGGCGTGGACGGGGACGGCTCGGATGAGTTTGTGCAGCGGGGCGACGTAGAGCTTGGTGGGGGCCATGAGGGCCGACCGCAGGGTGGTCGCTTCAAAGGGCGCGTCGAGGTCGATACCGCCCTCGGCCAACAGCTTGCGAATCAAAGAAAAGCCATTGGCGTGGGGGCCCGAGGAGCCCAGGGCCACCAGGGCGTCCCCCACGGCCACCCGTTGAGGTCCCAAGAGGGCGTCGGCCTCGGCGATCCCGACGCAAAACCCCGCCACATCGAACTCGCCGCGGCCGTAGAGGCCGGGCATTTCGGCGGTTTCGCCGCCGATCAAAGCCATGCCCGCCTCGCGGCAGCCGGCGGCTATCCCCTCGATGAGGGCGCTGGCGGCGTAGACGTCCAACTGGCCGGTGGCGTAGTAATCCAGGAAAAACAGCGGCTCGGCGCCGGTGACCGCCACGTCGTTGGCGCACATGGCCACCAAATCGACGCCTAGGCCCGGGTAGTCCTCGGGGCGCGCCAACAGCAATTTGGTGCCCACCCCATCGGTGCCGGCCACCAGCACGGGACGTCGATAACCGGCGGGCAGCTCAAACAGACCGCCAAAGCCCCCCAAGCCCCCCATCACCCCCGGGCGGTGGGTCTTGGCCACGGCGGGGCGAATGCGTTCTACGAGTCGGTGACCGCTGTCGATATCGACCCCTGCCGCGCGATAGCGAGGCGGGGAGGGATTGTCGTTGCTCATGGGGGCTGCGAGATGGTCGTGGGTCGGTGGGTGGTCACTCAGGAGGCCTTGGGGGAGGACGACGAGCGCCTGGGGTAGCAGCAGTATAAGTAACCGAAACTAGTGACAAACAGGGCGATGCTCAACAACAATTCTCCCCAGGCTAGGAGGGAATTGTGATCCGCCGTCACATCTCCCACTCCCCACAAAAAGTAATACAAACCCAGCATCATGGTCCAAACATAGCTCCGCGGTCGACGATGGACAACCCCCCACAAAGGCAGTAGGAGGGGGGCGACAAATCCCAACAGCACCACGGCCACCGGGAGGCGGGGATGGGGCTCCAACACCGTTACCCAGGCGGTGAGGAGGGCTAGGAGGGCGAAGTAGTTGACAACGGTCAAACGACTGAGGGCTACAATCATTTCAAGGCTCCTGTCCATGAGGTACGACGCTTTGGGCAGGCGATAGGGGGTCTTATATCCCCCGTTGCGCCGTTGACCTGGGCTGGCGCAATTGTTAACTTTGGTGAATATCACCACGGGAGGGTTTCACTACGTGTTGATCTCGTTGCCACGCACCATTGCCCTGGTGGGGGCTTGGAGCTTCCGAGCCCTTTGCTTAGGGGCCATCGCCCTGGGCTTTGGATGCGCCACGGCGCCCACCCAAGAGATGAGTGAAGCGCGATTGGCCATCCGCTCGGCCCAAGAACTGGGTGCCACTCACCGCTCCCCCTACGACCTCCAAGTCGCAGTGGATTTGCTGCGCCAAGCCCAGCTGCGGTTGGCCGTAGGCGAATATTCAGACGCTCGCTACCTGGCCCAAGCCGCCCGGGTCCAAGCCGTTCGAGCCCGCCATCAAGCCGCGGCAGATGACTAGCCTTGTCCCGTTCTCCCAAAGAGCCATGGGTGACAAGCCATGAACGGCGCCATCCACTGTCGCCGCTGTTGGGTTAGCGGTCGAGTTCAAGGGGTGTATTTCCGCGCCGCTACCCAACAAAAGGCCAAAGCGTTGGGCCTGACGGGGCACGCCATCAACCTCGCCGACGGGCGGGTCGAGGTGTTGGCCTGTGGCGAGGCCACTGCCGTGGCCTCGCTGGTGGTGTGGCTGGGGCAAGGCCCCCCCCAAGCCCGGGTGAGCGACGTCCAAAGCCGCACTGAAGTCCTGGATCCTCCGGTGGATTTCACCACCGGTTGACCATCGCCCGGTTGGCCATCGCCATGGGATCGAGGGTCATTGAGTGGGGAGGGCGACCTGGTGATCTAGGGATTGGCGGTGAGGCGCCGGAGGTGATCCACCACGGCATCCCGCGCTATCAACGTCGATTCGGCATCGCGGCGGCCCTTGTATTCCACCTCTTGGGCGTCGAGGCCCCGCTCGCTCATCACCACCCGATGGGGAATGCCGATGAGCTCCACATCGGCAAACATCACCCCAGGCCTCACCTGGCGATCGTCTAGGAGCACCTCAAAACCGGCCTGTTGCAGTTCTCGGTACATCGCCTCGACGGCTTCTCTGAGCCTCGCGGATTTGTGGGCGTTGAGGGGTAGCAACGCCACGCTGAAAGGGGCGATGGCCAAGGGCCAGATGATGCCCCGCTCGTCGTGGTGTTGCTCGATGGCCGCCGCCGCCACCCGGGACACGCCGATGCCGTAACAGCCCATCTGCATGGGTCGACTGCGCCCCGCTTCGTCGAGGACCTCGGCTCCCATGGCCCGGCTGTATTTGTCCCCCAACTGAAAGATGTGGCCCACCTCGATGCCGCGCTTGAGGACCAAGGTGCCGTCCCCTTGGGGGCTCGGGTCGCCTTCCACCACAAAGCGCAGGTCGAAGGTTTCGGGCTCGGGGAGGTCGCGGCCCCAGTTGACCCCGGTGAGGTGGTGATCCGCCTCGTTGGCCCCGCAGATGAAATCGCCGAGGACTGCCGCACTCTCGTCCACCACCACGGGGAAGTTGAGCCCCACCGGACCCAGGGAGCCCGGAGGCGCTTGGAGAATGGTCTCGATCTGGGCTCTGTCGGCGAATTGCAGCGGCGCCTTGACCGCGGGGTGCTTTTCGGCCTTGATGGGGTTGAGTTCGTGGTCGCCCCGCAGACACAACGCCACCAGGGGGGTGTCGCTACCTGCCTCCACCAGGGTTTTCAGGGTCTTGTGGGGGACGACCTGCAAAAACTGGCACAGGGCCTCGATGGTGGGGCAATTGGGGGTAGCCACCTTGGCCATGGTCTCCTGGGGCGGGGGAGGAGAGGTCGCCGGCGCCAGGGCGGGGGCCAGTTCCCGGTTGGCGGCGTACTGGCCGCCGGTGGAAAAGGCGATGATGTCCTCGCCGGAGTCGGCCAAGACGTGGAATTCCTGGGAGCGGTCGCCGCCAATGGCGCCGCTGTCGGCGGCCACGGCGCGATAGTCGAGCCCCAAGCGCTGGAAGATCCGGCAATAGGCCTTGTGCATGATCTGGTAGGAACGAGCCATACCCCCTTCGTCCAAATCGAAGGAATAGGCGTCCTTCATGATGAATTCCCGGGCCCGCATGCCGCCGAAGCGCGGGCGGATTTCATCGCGAAACTTGGTCTGGATCTGGTAGTAGTTCACCGGGAGCTGTTTGTAGCTCTTGACTTCATGGCGCAACAGCTCGGTGATGACCTCTTCATGGGTGGGGCCGATGCAAAAATCCCGCTGGTGGCGGTCTTTGAGGCGCAACAACTCCGGTCCATAGGCCTGCCAACGGCTGGATTCTTGCCACAGCTCCGCCGGTTGGACGGCGGGCATTAGGACTTCCAAGGCGCCGGCGCGGTTCATCTCTTCCCGCACCACCGCCTCGACGCGCTGGAGGACCCGAAGCCCCAGGGGTAGCCAGGTATAGATGCCGGCGGCGAGCCGGCGGATGAGGCCGGCGCGCAACATGAGCTGGTGGCTGACGATCTCGGCGTCGGCGGGGGTCTCGCGGAGGGTATTGAGGGGAAAGCGAGAGACGCGCATGGGTCAGTTGCAGAAGAAATCCACTTCCCGCTGGACCTGTTGGCGCAGGGCGGGAATCTCGTCGGCGCCGATGGGCACTTGGTTGCCCTGGCTGTCGGCGCGGGTCAACGACAAGCCACTGCTCAAGGCCCGCAGATTCTCCTGGGCCCGGCGACAGCTCTCGGCGTAGGCTTGGTTTTGTGCCGCCTGGGCTTCGGCTTGGGCTTGGCGGCTTTCGCTCTGTTGCGCTTGCTCCCGCACCCGCTGGGTTTCAGCGCCGGGGTCGTTGGTCAACCTTGTGGGCACCCGGGTGCGCAATCGCTCACAGTCGGCATCGGGGTCGTCGAGTTCGCGGTACTCGATGCGGCCGTCGGTGTGGATGCACTTGATCGCGTTGACGGGTTCTGCAAGGGGGGCAATGGCGCCATCGTCCACCTGGGCCGAGGCGGAGAAAGCCAACAAAGCGCCCATGAGGGCGGTCGAGACGAAGGTCAAAACGTGGCGGGCCATTGGTGTGCTCCGATCAGTCGCTGGTTGCTGTAGTATCGCCAATTGCCCCGTGGCGAGGCAATTGGCCAAGGCGTTACCCCGTGGGGGTGCCGGGGCGTTTTTCGGGGGCGTTGGGGGCTGGATGTGGCGACTTGACCCTAGACCGGATCGACAGTAACTTAGATTTCCTTTGCAAAACTTTTGGTTGCGGACTCTGCTGTCGGCACTCCACATCAGAGAACGCCCAGGCGAGAGAACGCCCAGGCGTTCAAGAGATGGGGTCTCGAAACCCTCCGCCATTTGATACCGGATTTTACTCGAAGACCGATCGATTATCGATCCTCGTTTTTAGGAGATGCATTCGTGGAACTCACCGGCGCTGAGATCGTTGTTCGCTCCCTTCAGGAAGAGGGCGTGGAATACGTCTTTGGCTATCCAGGTGGGGCGGTGTTGCACATCTACGACGCCCTACACGCCCAAAACGCCGTCAAACACATCTTGGTCCGCCACGAACAGGCCGCCACCCACGCCGCCGATGGCTACGCCCGGGCGTCGGGGCGGCCGGGTGTGGTATTGGTGACCTCGGGGCCCGGTTTGACCAATGCCGTCACTGGCATCGCCACCGCCCACATGGACTCCATTCCCATGGTGGTACTGTCGGGCCAGGTGCCCACGAAGCTCATCGGCAACGACGCCTTCCAAGAAGTGGATTCCGTGGGGATTACCCGCCCGTGCGTCAAGCACAATTTCTTGGTCAAGGACATCAACGAACTGGCCCTCACCCTCAAAAAGGCCTTCTACATCGCCACCACCGGGCGTCCGGGCCCCGTGCTAGTGGACTTGCCCAAGGACATCACCACCCTCAAGGCGCCCTTTGTCTACCCCGACAAGATCAAGATGCGCTCCTACAACCCCACCACCAAGGGGCACAGCGGCCAGATCCGCAAGGCCGTCCAGCTGATGATGAGCGCCGAGCGCCCCATCGTCTACGCCGGCGGTGGGGTCATCTTGAGCGACGCGGCCCCCGAACTCACCGAGCTCACCCGGTTGTTGAATTTCCCCATCACCAACACCCTCATGGGTTTGGGGGCCTACCCCGCCACCGATCCCCAGTTTGTGGGGATGCTCGGGATGCACGGCACCTACGAGGCCAATATGGCCATGCACGATTGCGATGTGATGATCGCCATCGGCTCTCGGTTCGACGACCGGGTGACGGGCAACTTGGAGAAATTTGCCCCCTACGCCCGCATCGTCCACGTGGACATCGACCCATCGTCCATCGCCAAGAACGTCCAGGTGGAAGTGCCCATCGTCGGCGCCGTGGGGCAGGTGCTCCAGACCATGCTGCAGATGATCCGCGAGGAGGGCTATACTCCCCGCCGCGAGGCCGTGGCCAAGTGGTGGCAACAGA
>JBHJHK010000306.1:0-24496 GCA_050330975.1 Candidatus Competibacterales bacterium
CGATGGCCTGTTGAAAGCGTTCGGTTTCTAACGGTGTGGGATCGCGTCCCAACAGGCCCGGCAGAATCTGTTGAAATAAAGTGTCGTAGTTGGCGAAGAGGGGTTGATGAAAAGCGGTGAGGATAACAACCGCACACCACAAGGGCCACCGCCTGGCGGGGTGGTATTTCCATCGCTCGAGTCGCATGCCGTTAAATTCCTGTAAGGGATTGGACAAGCTCTAAAAATTGGGTTTGAATCGATCCTTAATAACGACGGCTCCTTCCGTGAATACAACCCTAGACTATCCCCATCTCGCCCGAGCCGTTCAACGACTACAATCGTCCATCGGCGAGGGGAATAGGCAACTTGACAGCGCTGTGAATAGCTTGTGAGCTCTGCAGTTACCGTCGTGGAATACGCACCCAAGGCGCCCGCCCGGACCCTGTTGCCGGCGGCTTTTGTCTTTGGGGCGCTGCGACAGCTAACGCCTTCCATGGCATTTATCCGCCTGGTGACCCCTGAAAAAACCCCCGAGGTAGCCCTAGAGCACGTCACCGCCAGTGGTGGTTTGGTGGACAACGGCTATTGGTGGCTGGAGCGTTTGGCGGGCGTCGAAGCCGAGGGCATCTTGGAGACGGCGACGTTGATGGGTGAGTTGGGGGAGGACCGTCCCGCTGTGGTGGCCCTCGACCCCAGGTGTTGGCAGGGCGATCTGCGCCAACTGCGCCGCGGCCTGGGCAAGATTCCCACCCTCAACTACGTGGTGGTGGGAGAGGACCACCGGGGAAGTTTGACCGCCCACCGGCGGTCGGTGGGAGTCGACGGCTCCCTGGGGGAGGGGCTGGTCTTGGGGCACTGGCGCCTCGACGACAGCTTGCGCCTGGCTTGGAGCCCCCGAGATCCCTGGGGGCTGGTCTGGGGGGCTGGCCATCCTTTGCCGGCGCGGCGCGAGGAGGTGGCGTTGTTGGTGGTGGGGGAAAGCCGGCACCTGTTTGAGGTCTACCCAGCGGTGATCGGCGCCTTGGGGGATGCCGCCGAGGTTTGGGATGCTCAATTGGCGTTACGACTGACGTCGGGGGAGGCCTTGGCGGCGGCGGCCAACGACCAGCGGGCCCATCTGTTGCGGCAGGTGGGGGGGGTATTCCTCCCGGGCGGCGCCGATCCCCGCCAGGTGGAGGGTCAGATTCGCCTGGTGGAAACCTGGCTCGACCCCGAACACGCCCGGGTGCCGCTGTTGGGGGCTTGCTGGGGGATGCAGACCTTGATCACCGCCATGGTGCGACGGCGTTTGCATCAGCCCGCTGCCCACTTGCCCGAGGTGGAGCCCGCGGCTGCTCCCGCCACCTTTATCCCCCTGGGCTACCACCGTTTGGGGGCGCTACCCGTGGACTTGGTCCCCGGTAGCCATTTGCAACGCTGTTGGGGGTCCACTTCTCGGGTGTTTGAGCGCTTTAACCACCGCCACGTCCTCGACCAAACCCTGTTACCGGCCCTGAATCAGGCGGGCTTGCGGGTCGCCGGCTGGGGGGAGGGGGGCCAGTTAGTGGACGCCGTGGAATTGCCCAAGCGTGCCTTTGCCGCCGGGCTTGCCAGCCACCCCGAACTCTTGAGTCGCCGCGCTGCTCCCCACCCGGTTATCAAGGCCTTTGTCGCCGCCGCCCGGCGGCGCACGGCGGGGCTGGGCTAGAGTTTGAGCCCCCACAGGGCTTATCATTGGGCAAAACTGCTTGGAAATTCGCCAGTGCTGCCTTGAAAGAAGAAATTGGCAGTGCCTGTTGAGGGCATCGCGAGATGATCACTGCTGCCTCGACGGGGTAGGGGGAGCGGCTTCGAACGATAGCCTTGAAGACGATTCCGTTTTTTTTGTGGTATTTCTTGTTTTTGAAGGTGTTGACGATCACAAAAAAGGTGCGCAGATTTGGAGTGATTGTCTAGACGAATTCAAATAGGCTTGTTATTTGCCAGTGGAAAATTCAAGATCTATGCCCATTAGAGAAGCCGCAAGGGAAGACTTCGACCAAATTTGGCCCATCTTCCATCAGATCGTCGCGGCCGGGGAAACCTATGCCTACCCGCGAGATACCACCAAAGAGCAGGCCCTCAAGATCTGGCTCGACGCTCCGAGGAAGACCTTTGTCGCCGAAGAAGACGGACAGATTCTGGGTACCTATTACATCAAGACAAACCAAGCTGGTCCGGGGGATCACGTGTGCAATTGTGGCTACATGGTAGCCTGGACCGCCAGGGGGCGTGGCTTGGCCACGGCCATGTGTGAACACTCTCAAACAGTCGCAAAAGAATTTGGCTACAAGGCCATGCAATTCAATTTTGTGGCATCTAGCAATGAAGGTGCCGTGAGGCTTTGGGACAGGCTTGGCTTTGCCACCGTTGGATGTTTGCCCAAGGCGTTTTGCCACCCTTCCAAGGGTTATATCGATGCGTTGGTGATGTATAAGTGGTTTGAAAAGTGATCAAATTTTCTGAATGATAAGATCGGCTATGTGATCAAAATTTCAAAATTGATCGACGCCATCGATTGACGGGGGTCCAGTCAAGGATTTCAATAACCGACGTTTGGCTAACGTGCGCTGTCCTTTCTTGAGACCTCCGGGGGTGATAACTTTGGTGGTATCCTTGTTGAGTCGCCAGCATCCAGGGCCAGTCGTCCTGGTCAAACTTGGCATCGCGCTGGCCCTCGCGGGCTTATTGCTGGCCTGCGAGTCCGCCGAGACCCCCACCGTCCTCCGACCTGCCCCACCAACTGCCATGACCATCGAACAGTGGCGCGACTTTTTACTCGCCTGGAGCCGAGAGGCCCTGGAGTTGGTCGCCCAAGCCCAAGCCCTCGATCCCGAGTACGCCGACCATAGCCCCCTGTTGCAACGGGCCTTGAGTAGGGGAACCCTGGTATTTCCCGGGGCCGAGTCAGAGGTTATCGCCGCCGCCGAAACCCGCCTTGGCACCGCGCTGCCCCCTTCCTACAAGCGTTTTCTCCAGGCCAGCAACGGCTTTATCATCGTGGCCCTGGACGTCGATGACGCGCTTTTGTGGCCGGCGGAATCCCTAGCTTGGCTCCAAGACGGCGCCCCCGACTTTGTCGACGCCTGGCGTCATGTCGGCTGGGCCCGCGACGAAGACTACTTCAACTACGGACCCGACCAAGACGTGGTTCACATCCGGGGGGACTACATGCCCCATTTGCTGCAGCTCTCGGAGTTGGTGGAAGCCGCCGTGGTACTCCTCAACCCCAAAGTCGTCAGCCCCGAGGGCGAATGGGAGGGTTGGGACATGGGCAATGCCTTCCCCGGCGCCCACCGCTACCAGAACTTTGAACAGCTAATGGCGGGGCTGCGCCAGCGGACGCTGGCCAATCTGCGCGACGCTCTAGACTTTTTGGGCCGTCCCTAGGGACGCAAGCGCCATGGGTCACATCAGTGTCGAGTGTCCCCTCTGGGTCCAGCCCAGCCCCGAGGGCTACCAGGTCCAACCGCTATTTCAAGAACACCCCAGCCTGCTCCACCGTCGCTATCAAAACGCCCTCGACGGCTTCGTCCAGGCTCTCCAGCGCCAATGGCGCTGGCAGACCACCGAACGGGACAACCTCGAACAGCTCCTGTGGTACCTCTTCACCCCCCCCACCCTCCACCTGGAGCGAGTGGCCGTCGACCTCCACCTCCAGCGCCGCTCCCTGCGGGGCAAGTTGCCCGTAGTGCGATTTCGCCTCCGGGACTGGTCGTGTGCGGTTTTACCACCCAGGAGCGCAGTGGGGCCATCCTCGATCCCCACGAGGCGTTTGCCTGGCAAATCGACCGCAAGGTGAGCCGTTGGCTCAAACAAAAACTCAAGCTCGATCCCGACCTCCCCCTAGAGCCCTTGCTGGGCAACGGCCGGGAATTCGTCGCCACCACCCCCTGCACCCTGGAGCTCCAACGCAGCCCTCTGCCCTTTGAAAGGCCGGCCTTGGGCTGGTTTGCCGACTTGAGCGACCAACCCCAGGCCTTTGACGGCGCCCGGGAGTTGGCCAAGGTGAGCCGCTCCTTGGCCGCCGCCTACCCCGATGACCTCCGCCGCGCCCACCACCGGGAGGCCGAGGTGGCCGAGCTGGAACAATGGTTGTTCGGCCCCAAAATCCACCATTTGGCCCTGGTAGCGCCCCCGGGCAGTGGGCGCTCCACCCTCGTCGAGGCGGCCTTTTCGCGCTACCGGCAACGAGTCGCCCGGGACACCACCAAGCCCGCCAACCTCTATCTCCTGGACCCCACCCGGGTCATCAGTGGTATGAGCGTGGTGGGCCAATGGGAGCGGCGGTTAGAAGCCATCCTCGACTTCCTCGCCCGGGGCAAGGACACCGGGAGACGCCACCGCCTGTGGATCGACAATCCCGTGGCCCTGTTGCGGGTGGGCAAGAGCGCCCAGAGCGATTTGACCCTCAAGGACGTCCTCAAGCCCTACCTGGAAGAAGGGGGCTTTTCCCTGATCCTAGAGGCTACCCCCGCCGAGTGGCGCATCATCGGCGACGCCGACCGCCGCTTTGCCGATCTGTTTCGCCTGCTGCGCCCCGCGGTACCCGATGTCGCCACCGTTGCCCGGATGGTGGTGGCCCGGCGCAGCGACTTGGAACAGACCTACGACTGTCGCCTGACGGTCGCCGCCCTCAGCGAGCTCTTCCACCAACCCCGCGACCGGGCCACCGCCCCGCCCGGGGCCATCATCGGTCCCTTGGAGCGCCTCATGGCCCGCCATCGGGGCCAGACCATCGACGTCGACCAGGTCCGCGCCGCCAGGGCCAGCGCCAGCGACCTGCGCCCGGTGTTCCTCGACGGCGAGCAAACCCTCAAAGCCGCCGAGGTCCACCGGGCCTTGAGCCAGCGCCTCATCGGCCAGCCCGAGGCCGTGGCGGCCCTGGTGGACGTGGTACAGCTCATCAAAGCCGGCCTCATTCCAGGGGACAAACCCGTGGCGACGTTGTTGTTCACCGGTCCCACGGGGGTGGGCAAGACCCAGGCGGCCAAGGAGCTGGCCCGCTATCTGTTCACCACTCCCCAGGCACTGTTGCGGTTTGATATGAACGAATACCTCACCGTCGATGCCCCGGGGCGTCTCATGGGCGACTGGCGCCATCCCGAGGGGGCCCTCACCGGTGCCGTGCGCCAGCGACCCCTGGCGGTGTTGCTGTTCGACGAGATCGAAAAGGCCCACCCGAGCCTCCACGACCTGCTGTTGCAACTGTTGGGGGAGGGGCGGCTCAGCGATGCTTTGGGCCGCACCACCGACTTCAGCCGTTGTGTGGTGATCATGACTTCCAACCTGGGGGCCGTGGAGGCCCAACGCCAAACGGGCTTTGTGGCCGGGGATGTCCAGGCTGACCCCGGCTACCGCCGGGCGGTGGAGCGGTTTTTTCGCCCCGAGTTCGTCAACCGCATCGACCGAATCATCGCCTTCCGGCCCTTGAGCCCCGGGGATGCCAGGCCCATCGCCCGCCTCCAACTCCAGGCCCTCCTCAAACGGGACGGCTTGGTCCGCCGTACCACCTTGCTGGACGTCAGCCCCGAGGCGTTGGACTGGGTGGCGCGCCGGGGCTTTGATCCCCGCCTGGGGGGAAGGGCGTTGTTGCGGGGGGTGGAACGGGACGTGGCCACCCTGGTGGCCCTGAAATTGGTGACCCTGCCCCCCGACCAACCCCTGATCATGGCCATCGATGCCAGCGCCCAAGGCTTGGATTGCCGACTGCGACCCCTGGTGACCCAACGGCGCCGGGTCGACCCCCAACGGTGGCTGGGGGCCAGCGCCGACGGGGTGGCGGCGTTGATCGATGCCCTCCGGGACCTCCAAGAACAGCTCTACGCCTGGCGCCGGGCCACCTTTGACGTCGCCCCCCTCCAGACGGTCCCGGGAACCCTGGATCCCCGCCAGAGCTGGCTTCTCATCCTCCAAGAGCGGTTGCGGGATCTCCTGGACCCCCTGGAGGAATTCCAGTGGGCCCTGGAGACCCGCCCTGGGGGGGGTAACCGCCGTGGGGACGGGGGGGATCGCCTCCAGGGGGGCGCCCAAATCCCTCCGTCCCGCCGCCTGTCTTCCTTGCGCCTGTTTGGCCAGACGGTCATCGACGATCGCTATGGCCGGGACGACTGGCTGGCCTATCTAGAAGAGGTGTACGTCCAGGCGCCCCTGTTGGCCCAGCAGGGGGAGGAGCAGTGGCTATACCACCAGGCCACCTGGACCTTGACCCGCTTGCAGCTGACGGCCTTGACCACCCGGGGGATCGATTGCGCCTCCTTGAGCCTCACGGTCCCCACGGCCGACGCCGTGGACGCCCACCTGAATTATCTTTGCCAGCACTATCGAGCCACCCTAGAAGCCCTCACCCTGGAGGTCGCCATCGAGGTCGAGGGCCCCCGCAGCCGCCGCGTGGTGGTCACAGGTCCCGGCGCCGCCGACCTCTGTGCCCTGGAGGAAGGGGTCCACCTGTTCCACGATAGCCACGGCGCCGCCGTACCGGTCCACGTCACCCCGGCCAACCTTTCCCCCCACGGCGCGGGAGATGCCGACTCGCCGCTGTTGGTCCTGCGCCACTACACCGCCCCCGGCGCCGCCACCCCGACGGGCACCCTCACCGACCTGACCACGGGGCTCATGAGCGGCGGCGACCTGGGGGCCATGGATTGGCAGTTGCTGTGGTACGGGGCGTTGACCGCCCCCGAGCCGGCGGATCAAGCCGTCGGTGGGGGTTAGGGGGGCACCGTGGAGATCTATCGCTATCCCCTCATCTGCTGGTCGGCGGGGGAACTCACCTGCGCCCAGGTGGTGGGGACCGCCCTGAGTTTGGCCCACCCTCGCCCAGAGCGCTTGCGGGTCCAGGCCGCCGAACAGCTGTTGCGAGACTACGGCGACGACGACGACTGGCCCCCTCCCTTGGCCGAGGCGACATTGATCCAGGTGCCGGTGGTGGTGCGCCCCGGTTACCACCACCAACGGCGGCGCTTTCCCACTGGCCAGCGCCTGGAGGTGCTGGTGAATGCCGTCCACGGCGCTACCCCCCACGGTTACCGGGCCTGCCACTTGCCGTTTCTCGACGAGAGTTTTTACTTCGACGACCCCGAGCAGCTGACCGCCCTGGTGGCCCACGCCGCCCAGGACCAGTGGCGCCATGCCACCCCCGAAGACCTGTTGGCGACGCTCATCGCCCCCCGCCCCTGGCTGGACGAGGTGGTGGTGCGGGTGCGCCCCAAAGCCGTGGATCGCGCCCGGCGGCACAAGCCCCACCACCCCACCTTGACCCGCCTCGCCGACCGCTTTCCGGGGCCCAGACGGCGGGTGGGGCTGGCCCCCGACGTCGCCTGGGAGCGGGATGCCGTGGTGGGGCAGGTGGTGGAGGCGTTGTTGGACGACGGAACCAGCGCCCTCGTGGTGGGACCCCCCGGCAGTGGCAAGAGCGCCGTTCTCAACGAGGCTCTGCGCCGGGTCCATCAGCAGACCCGCAACGAGCCCCATGGGCCCTGCTATGGCTGGCGCACCACCCCCCACCGCCTGTTGGCGGGGACCCGCTACCTGGGGGAGTGGCAGGCCCAACTGGACGAGTTGCTCATCGAGCTCAAGTTGAGTCGCCAGATCCTGTGGGTCACCGACCTGGTGCTGTTGGTGGAGGTAGGGGGGGCTGGCCCCGAGGACTCGCTGGCGGCGTTCATCCTGCCGAGCTTGCTGCGGGGGGAGTTGCAGTTGGTGGGGGAGGTGACCGCCTTTCAGCTGGATGCCCTGCGCCGCCGGCTGCCGAGTCTGTTGGCCCCCTGGCGGCTCATTGCCATGCCGCCTTTGGAGGAGTCCCAGCTCCAGGGCATCGGCGAGCTATTTGGCGACTATGTGGCTCGCAACCAAGGTATCGCCCTAGAGGCTGCTGCCCGCCAGCGGGCTTTGCGCCTCTGTCGGCGCTACCGCCGCCAGCGGGCCCTACCTGGGGCGTGGCTCGACCTGTTGGGGGCTTGCGTGGCCGAGGTCCAGGCCCTCGGGGCAGTGCCGGGGGACAATGCGCCGGCCCCGGCGGTGAATGAGGCCCTGGTATTGCAGGTGTTTCGCCGCCAGACGGGTCTGGCCGAGCTGTTGCTAAAGGACGAATTGACCCTTGACTTGGAGGCCTTGGAGGCCTGGTTCGCCCAGCGCCTCATGGGCCAACCCCGGGCCGTAGCTGCCCTGTGCCGGGTAGTGGCGGTCTACAAAGCTGGCCTCAACAACCCCGACAAGCCCGTGGCCACCTTGTTGTTCGCCGGCCCCACGGGGGTGGGCAAGACCCAGGCGGCGCGGCTGGTGGCGGAGTACTTCTACGGCCAGGGTCAGACCCTAGACCCCTTGGTGCGGTTGGACATGTCGGAGTTTCAGCATCCGGCCCAGATCGACCGCCTCATCGGCCAGGGCCGCCACCCTGGACGGTTGATCCAAGCCCTGCGGGAGCGGCCCTTTGCCGTGTTGTTGTTAGACGAGATCGAAAAGGCCCATCCGGCTTTCTTCGACACCCTCCTCAACGTTTTGGATGAGGGGCAGTTGGTGGACGATGTGGGGGAGCCCACGGATTTTCGCAACGCCCTGGTGATCATGACCTCCAACGTCGGCGCCGGCGAGGGGGCGGGGATTGGCTTTGGCCGGGGGGCACCAACGGTGGATTTCGACGCTGCGGTGCGGCGGTTTTTCCGCCCAGAATTTTACAACCGCCTGGATCAGGTGGTGAGTTTTGGTCCCTTGTCCCCGGAGGCCTGTCGGCGGATCGTGGTTTCAGAGCTCGCCGCCCTCAATGGCCGGGAGGGTCTTAGCCAGCGGGGCATCACCTTGCAGTTTGGCGAGGCCCTCATCCACCAGCTACTGGTCCGGGGGTTTGATAAAGCCCTGGGGGCGCGCCCCCTTCAGCGGGCCATCGACCGCGAGATCATCCCCCATTTGGCGGCCTGGTTGTTGGACCATCCTCCCGACAAAGGCGCCGCCCACTGGTATCTGGACTGGGGGGAGGGAAAGCTGGTACGGCGGACCTAACCCCGGGTGTGACGATTGTGGCAGGGGGGCGGGGGTTGTCATGCCCGGTGCTCCAGGCGAAACCGGTGGCGGCTTGGTACCCACTCCCGGCCGGCCACTTGGTCCGACGCCAGGCCCCCCAGGACTGTGTTGATATCCTCGACTACAGCCTTGGTTTGGTAGTGGTAGCCGTGCTCCACCACCCCCACTACCTGGGGGCTACAGTCCACCACGTCGATTTTATTGCTGAGATTCTGGGGTCTGATGGGGCCTTCGCTCCCCAGGCGGTCGGGGTTGCCTTTGGTCCAGTCGGAGAGGGTCAAGGGGCGGTCGTTGGGGTTGCAATACACCGTGACCCGGTTGCCCAGTTCTGGCAGCCGGGCCAGCTTTTCCGGGTCCTCTAGGGCGTCGTTGTCCTCGTCGGCGGCGGTGAGGATGATTTGATCTAGAAGTCGCGGCAACCCCACCCCCAAGGGGGGGCTGGCTGGACGGGGCTGGCGCTGGGCCAGCACCGCCAGGGGAGCTCCGTTGCTGGCCTCCAACAACACTCCCCTCTCGACCATGGCTTGGAGGGCAAAGCGTAGGGCGTAACAGCCCATGCTGTGGGCTAGGAGGTGGATGGATTGGCGACACAGGGTTTCTGCTTGGAGTTGCCGGATAAACCCCACTGCCTTGGCCAGCCCCCGAGCCAGGGCCAAGCCGCTGGCCATGGCGTCGTGGCGATCGCTGTGGTAGAAGGCCAGGTTGCCATCCGAGGGCCAGGAAAACGCTACCAACGCCACCCCGGCGCCCCCCCGCCCCTGGTAGAGGTTCTCCATGACCGCGGCGTTGCGCAGGGCTTCGTGGAAGGTGACGTTGAAGCCGTGGATAAACAGTAAGACGTCACAGCCCTCTTGGGCCATGCGCTCTCGCAACAGGTCGAATAGCTTTTGCGATCCCAGCACTGACCCCGAGGGTGTTTCGTGGTAGACCTCTAGGCGTTCGATGCGGTCATCGACGATTTCGGCCTCGCCAAAGCGCAAATTGGCCAAGCCATCGTCGCTGAAGCCGGCTTCGAAGTCGTCGGGCCGGTTCTTACGGTTGGCGCGGCGGTTGGTGCCATAGTAGACAGTGGTCACGGCAGAACCTCGACGAAGGGGGTGGTACGATGGGCGTAGTGTAACGCGGTAGAAGCAAGCTCGTGGACTTGAGGGTCTTCCGCTGGCACCTATACCGACTCTTGGCGACGGACGAGCTCAAATGGGCCACGGAGGAATTCGAGGCAGACGGACAAGCTGTATTGGAGAATGGCGATGTCAAACGAATCGGTGCTGATGGACTATTTGCGTGACGGTGCCCTGTGTGCCCTTGTGTTAGTCAAAGGGGCACCCGAACAAGTAGCTTCAGCGGTGGGTACACCTGCGATGGTCGAGGATGCCAAGCAAGGCGTGGTGGCGCGCTTGCCCGACGGCGAATGGTCTTGGCTCTGGCTGAAATCCGCTAGTGACATGGGAATTGAGCATCCAGACGTTGTGGGGTACGAAGCGATCGTTTTGCTTAACCAGGTTCTGCCTGCTCTAAGTGGGGATATTCCCGATGTCCCTTTGTGTATGGAAACCCCAATCACCTCTGCTCAGCGCATCAGCCAGTTACTCGGCGTGGAAGCGATCGCGGTCTGGGGTAGCGACCAAGGCAATGGGATTGGTGGCGCAACCTGGTTCGACAGCGGTCAACTCATTCGCATGTTTAACAGTTTAGACCCCGAACTTACGTTGGCGATCAAGCAGCGTCTGGAGGTGGAAACCTTGGGCGACGATGAAGATGATGATGAGTCTCGTGACGAACTTGAAGCGCTGGTCGACGAGCACGAGGGTGAGCATTATGCTTTACCGATTGGCAGGTATGTCCAAGGTGAGTTGAATGAGGTGGTCGATGAGGCTCTTCGCGAGTTTGGATTCGACCTTGATCTCCTGGCGGAGTACCTACCCGATCTCTTAAATAACGACAACAACGAAACTGATGTTACCGATCCCGTTGGCATCTCCTGAGTTACGAGAATTGAATGCCAGCATAACAATGTCATTACGCCAGGCTTACCACCACGCGCCGTGCGGCCTGTGCCACATAGACATCGCGGTCAGCCCGCAGTGTGGCCAGAGCCGACCCCATGGGCGCCGGCCAATGAGCCGCTTTGCCGGCGCGTCCCAACACCACCACAGCGAGCCCACGGAGGGCGGCGTCTTGGTGGTCGGCCAGCGCCAAACCCACGGCCTGCAACACAGCCGTGGTCCAGCGTTCTGGGACGTCGAGGGTGGCCTCGACGATGGACTCGAGGCGAAACGCCGGGCTGGGCATGGTCTCCACCAGCGCCACCAGCTGCGATACCATCTCCGACGTGCCCATCCCCGACGTGCCCTTCCAATCCAGGGCGCGGATACTGAGCGTCGCCCCTTCGTGCCAGAACGCCGGCGTGGCGAGCAGTGCGGGCGCCAGGGCAATCCAGCTCCCCCGCCGCGACCCAGTCTGCCCGCGGTGGACGTTGACCAGCTGGTTACACAGTATGCGGATGCGATGGTGGGCCGAGAGATCGGGGGCGTCGGCCACGGGCTCCAACGGCTCGCTAGCAGCTAGCTGGAGGAGGGTTTTGACGGTGCCCTGGAGAACACCGACCACCTCGGGTATGTGGGACACCCTAGCCAGGGTCTGTGCCGCCAGGGGCCACACCGACGCCGGCTTCTCGGCACAGAGAGACTCCCTGGCCGCCTCGGCCACGGCCCCTTCGCCCCCAGAGACCCAATCGCGGCCCCCCGGAACGTGCCTGCCGAGCCGTGCGAACAGGGCCTCCCGTACCCGCGCCTCGCCATGGGTGCTCAATCGCAGCAGCAGCCTCCGATAGCGCGGCCGATGCTGCGCCGCCACAAAGGCGGGGTTGGGATCGAGGAGGGACAGCGCCACCGACTCTTCTGCCAAGGGCGCCTGCTCCAACATCGTCCACGCCCCCTCGCGGTCGAGGTGGGACCTGGCCGCGTGGAGGCAGGCGATGCGCACGTCGCGGTGCAGATCGTCCCGGGCCCATTCTTTGGAGACCATCTCGACGGCGCGTTCCCCGCGGCTTGCCCCCAGCAAGCGCAACGCCTCTTTCTGGACCGTGATCTTGAGCTTTGGCCGCGCCATGAGGTCATCGATGGTGTCCAGGAGCACCGGCTGGGGTATGAGGCGGGCCAGGCGCGGTATGGCGTACATGGCCACGCGGGCCCGGTCGGCCCGATGGGTCTGGCTAACATCGCCGGCCACAAACTCCAGCAGCACCGGGAGGGCTTCGCCCGGCTGATCCAAGTAGACCAACGCCCCGAGGGCCGCTTCTTGGATCGGGATGCGCAGGTCGTCGACGTAGACCCTCAGATCGGCAACGCGGTGAACGGGCATGCGGGCTAGGGTTTTGATGCTCTCCACCTTCGCCTGGATGGGCTGCTTGGCCTCGCCGATTAACCTGTGATGTAGCCGGGCAAACTTCCGCTGCTGATCCGGGTGCCACCGATAGAAGCCGTCGTCCGCCGGCAGCAGGTAGATGGTCTTGCCCGAGGCAAAGCGTCCCCGGAGTTGGCGCTCCTCGAGGAACGGGTCGAGCCACTCCTGGCGACGCTGGTGCAGGTGCTGGAAAACCGGGAAGAGCATAATGGCCGAGGAGTCGTGGTCGAGCAGGCGTCGCACGCGCTGGTCGCGGTGGCGGGGTGGGGCGAGCCAGAGCCTGGTCGCGTCCTCTGCCACGGAGCGCTCCTTGGAGAACGCCGCCTGTTCCAGCAACGCCTGCAGTTCGGGCACCTGCCAAGCCCTTCGCCCGAGGGACTTGGCGAGCCCGATGGCATTGGCGTGCAACGACCGCCCACTCGCTGCCTTCAACCACGGCAGCACCGCCTGGCAGATGGCATGCTCGGCCCCCCTCGGCAGCCCGAAGTGTAGCGGCGGGAGCTGGAGGATATGGCGCTGCCCCGCCAGCTGGTCAAGGGTTGTGAGACCAAAACGAAATTGTGCGCTCTCGGGGTCAGTCGCGTGGCCCACGAGGAGCCGATAGGCCAACTGCTGGATGCCGGCCCGGGTTGTGTAGGCAGTGTCGCGGGCGTCGAGGGTGAACTGTACCATCTGGGCGAGGGGTACCATCTGGGCGGCGTTGAACATCGAAACCGGCGCCGCCGCAAGGCCTCGCCACACGGCCTGTCGAACGGGATCTTGCTCGTTCTTCAGCCCCAGCAAGCGTTGGAGGAGGGTGTCGACCTGGCGGCGGTCCCGCGCCGTACAGTCCACCAGGAGCCGGAGGGCCTGGGCCCGGTCTTCAGCGCGGGCCGATCGGGCCGCCGCCTCGAGGATGGGGCGCGCTTCGGCGATGGCGCGATGGGCAGTGATGGTGAGGAACCGCCTGCGGTCCTTGACCACGGACGCGAGGCCGACCATCCGATCCGCCTCGCGGTGGCGCAGCGGATGGGGCAGCACGGCAAGTAGTGCCTCGGGCCACTCCCGAGCCCGGGTGTCGTGGCCCTCGATGGTCTGTTCGAACACCGCCCCCCGTTGTGACGGCGCCAGGGCCGCCAACAGCCTCGCCAACACCTTGGGGGAGTCAACCATGGAGCGGGCTAGCCGTTTGATCGCTCCCTCGGGCAGCTGGCGCAACTCGGCTAGCAAACGGGGTGCCAGCCCCCTGCGGCCCAGGGCCGCACACCTCGCGGGCCTGGTGAGCCACTCTGCAAGCCGTTCAGGGCGGCGGCGCGCCAGAATGCCCAGGGCGGGTGCGAGCGCCGTCGGTACCTCGTCCTCGGCGGCGAAACCCTCGGCGAGGTCGAGGAGGGCGTCGGGGCGAAGGGGTGCTAGGGCCACCAGAGCCGAGCCAAGGCCACTCCAGATACCTGGACGGGCGGCCTCGGCTGCCGCCTCAAAAGTCGATGTGATCCACTGGACCGTCAGGTCGGGTTGCCGGATCGCCAGGTGGGCCCAGTTCACCCACCAACCGTCGATGCGCCCCAGGGTGGCCTCGACCACGGGACGACTGGCCGCCTGGATGAGTGATAGGGTCGTGGGTAGATCGCCGTGCCCGTCGCCGGTCAGCAGGGCATCGGCCACCTCTGTGCGGCCGTGCCGCAAGATCCCCCGGCAAAGCCCCCGAGCTGTGAAAGCGTCCACTTGCCCGTAGGCCTCGACGATGGGCTCGACGTCAACTACACACCGTGGGACCAGCCGCGTCGCCAGGCGCCTTACCCCCACCGACGGATCGAACAGCCCCCGCAGCAGCCGATGACCGTCGCCCAGGGCCGCCGCCCCCACCAGGGCGAGGCAGCGCTGGTGAGTGTCACCTGCCTCGAGGTCGTCGAGCAGTGCCGGGGTGGCCCGCTGGACAACGTGCCGCTGCCGCGCTGGGTGTCCCAGGGGGCGAAATTCGTCGCGGTACCTCATCTTTTTCTCCAACCTTCCATGGTGTCTAACACCAAACATACCGTTATGGTTATGGGCTTGGGGCGGTTTGGCCGTTGGCCTTGAATGGGTTCCTCAGGATGCCTTCCCCCCCTCTACCTCACTCTCCCCGGCGGTGTTTGGGCTCCCTCCCAGGGCTTCCTCATCCGGGGCCCTGGGATCCAACTCGATGGCCGTTGGGGTGGTGCGGGCCAGCCCCGTCCCCAACCCGACGTAGGCGGTTCGCTCCGTCGGGGCGGCCCGGCGGGTGATGCGGTAGAGGGTGAATAGGGCAAATAGGCTGTGGATGGCCGTCAAGTAGGCAAACAGAGCACCATTGCCCAATTGCTGCATCAACGTAGCCGCCACCAAAGGTCCCGCGGTGGCCCCCACTCCAAAGGTGAGCAACAAGCCGCTGCTGGTCTCCACGAAGTGGTCGGGGTCGACGAAGTCGTTGGCATGGGCCACGCACAAGCCGTACATGGAAAATAAAAAGCAGCCGTTGACAAAGGCGGCGCCGATGACGATCCAAGGCGCGGCAGCGGTGAGGGCAAAGGTGTGGCCGAGACCGCCGTAGATGAGGAGAAAAAGCTCGGCGACCCCGGCGCCAGCGCAGGCGATGATCATCACCCAGCGTCGGTCGATGCGATCCGACAACCCCCCCAAGGGTTGTTGAGCCAACGCCCCCCCCACGGCGGCGGCGCTGGCAAATAGGGCGATCTGGGTCACCGACAATCCCAAGTTTTGGGTGTAGAGGGGGGCGAGTCCCACAAAGGCCCCGTTGGCCAAACCCACAAACAGACAGCCCACCAGCCCCACGGGCGACACCCGGTACAAATACCCGAGCCTGAGCTTCGCCTGGGTGATGGGGCGCGGCGCCGAGGCGGTGGTGAGCCCCACGGGCACCAGCGCCAGGGTGACGGCGATACCCACTACGACGAACAAGGTGGTCTGGGCGGGATCCGCCGTGGGCAACAACAGCTGACCACCGGTCATGGCGCCAAAACTGATGGCCATGTAGCTGGCAAACACCTGGCCGAGGTTTTCATTGCTGGCCCGCTCGTTGAGCCAACTCTCGATGACCATAAATAGCCCCGCCATACAAAACCCAGTGATGGTGCGCAACGGCAGCCAGCCCAAGGGGTGGATCAGCAGGGTCAGGGCCAATACCGACGCGGCGGTGATGGCGGCGAGCACGGCAAAGGCGCGGATATGCCCCACTCGCTTTACAATCCCAGGCGTGACAAAGCAGCTGATGACAAACCCCAGGGCGTAGCCCGAGGTGATCAAACCGATGGCGCCGGTGGTAAACCCCTCTAGATTGGCCCGCACCGGTACCAAAAGGAGTTGCAAGCCGTTGCCCAACAACAATATGGCCGTTCCGACGAGCAGGGCGGAGATGGACAGCGAGGTGGAAATGGCCATGGGTGGAGGAGTCACAGGGTCGCAGCCCTCAACGTCCCGGGAGTTCGACATGGACCATGGCACCCCCCAGGCCGTGGACCGAATCCCCGGCCCGCACCTGTACCTGCCGGATGCCCGGGGGAATGGTCACCCCCGTCAGGCTGCGGGTAAAGGGCTGTTCGTCGACGTGGGGGTGGTACAGGGTGCGCACCCCCAACACCTCTCCCTACGGAGTCGTGACCTCGAAGCGATCGGCGTAGTGGTCCCAGCCCTCGTCGGTGTGGCGAACGGTGACGTCAAAGCGAAACGCGTTACCGGTGGCCCGAACCTCCACGGCCAGGACGTCGGCCTCTCCACCCCAGGAGGGGACGGCCCAGGGGCTCAAAGACACAAGGCAAGCACCAATCCAAGAACGGTTTACCACGGATACCTCGATGGCCGGTCTAAAAGGGGAAGTGGACGATTCCTCGGGGTCGCTTGAGATGCACAACCTCAAACCCCGTGTACACTGTACGCCCAGCGACCACGCCAAACTCGATGAATTGCCATGAGTGACTTTCTCCACCAACTCCAGCGCCGGCGTACCTTCGCCATTATCTCCCACCCCGACGCCGGCAAGACCACGCTGACGGAAAAACTGTTGCTGTTCGGCGGTGCCATCCAGCTGGCGGGCACCGTCAAGGGCCGCAAGGCGGCCCGCCCCGCCCCCTCCGACTGGATGGAGCTGGAAAAGCAACGGGGCATCTCGGTGACCTCGTCGGTGATGCAGTTCCCCTACCAAGAGCGCATCATCAATTTGCTGGACACCCCGGGCCACGCCGACTTCTCCGAGGACACCTACCGCACCTTGACGGCGGTGGATTCGGCCTTGATGGTCATCGACTGCGCCAAGGGCGTCGAGGAGCGCACCATCAAGCTCATGGAGGTGTGTCGGTTGCGGACCACCCCCATCTTCACCTTTATCAACAAACTCGACCGGGAGGGGCGGGACCCCATCGAGTTGATGGACGAGGTGGAGGAAATCCTCAAGATCCGCTGTGCCCCGGTGACCTGGCCCATCGGCATGGGCCGGGACCTCAAGGGGGTGTACCACCTCTACCGGGATTTTGTGCACCTCTACGAGCCCTCCCGGGATGGGCGCATCAACGCCTCCAGCGTCGTCCAGGGTCTGGACAACCCGGAACTCGACCGCGTCTTGGGGGCGGACCGGGCCGGGGAGCTGCGGGAGACCGTGGAGCTGGTGCGGGGCGCCAGCCATCCCTTTGAGCTGGAGGCCTATTTGGCCGCCCAACTCACCCCGGTGTTCTTCGGCTCGGCCATCAACAGCTTTGGGGTCCAGGAGATGCTAGACGGCTTTGTGGAGTTTGCCCCACTGCCCCAGCCCCGGCCCACCGACCAGCGCCAGGTGGCCCCCGACGAGGAAAAATTTTCCGGGTTTGTGTTTAAAATACAGGCCAACATGGACCCGGCCCACCGGGACCGCATGGCCTTTGTCCGGGTGTGCTCGGGGGTGTATCGACCGGGGATGAAAGTGCGCCACGTGCGGCTCAACCGCGAGGTGAAAATCAACGACGCCCTGACGTTTATGGCCTCGGACCGGGAGCACACCGAAGCCGCCTACCCCGGGGATATCATCGGCATCCACAACCACGGCACCCTGCGCATCGGCGACACCCTGGTGGAGGGGAGCGATGGGTTGCACTTCACCGGCATCCCCGACTTCGCCCCGGAGCTGTTTCGCCGCGCTCGCCTCAGGGACCCCCTCAAGACCAAGGCCCTCCTCAAGGGTTTGGAGCAGCTGTGCGAGGAGGGGGCCACCCAGCTGTTTCGGCCGTTGATCAACAACGATCTGATCCTAGGGGCCGTGGGGATCTTGCAGTTTGACGTCACCGCCCACCGCCTCAAACACGAGTACAACGTGGATTGTCTGTTTGAAAACGTCAATGTCCACACCGCCCGCTGGGTCTACGGTGGCGACGCCAAGAAATTCGAAGAATTCAAGCGCAAAAACCAGGAAAATCTGGCCTTGGACCACCACGAGGCCTTGGTGTACGTCGCCCCCACCCGGGTAAACCTCCAGCTGGCCCAGGAGCGCTGGCCCGAGGTGACCTTCAGCGCCACCCGGGAGCACGGCGCCCGGGGCGCCCATTGAGGGCCGAGCGGGTGTCCGA
Organism: Candidatus Competibacterales bacterium; assembly: GCA_050330975.1. Classification (GTDB taxonomy): domain Bacteria; phylum Pseudomonadota; class Gammaproteobacteria; order Competibacterales; family Competibacteraceae; genus JBHJHK01. Next base: position 17,970 of record JBHJHK010000306.1, read on the forward strand.
TCGCGAATCCCAATCCAACGCCAATCCCCACACCAACCCCGAACCCGCCGTGGGGCCCTGGGAAGTCACCAAGAGCGTGCTGGCGGCGTTTTTCGGCGTCCAAAGCGAGAAAAACCGCGCCCGGGATTTCACCCACGGCAAGATGCACCACTTCGTCATCGCCGGAGTCATCCTCACCGTGCTGTTTGTGGTGCTGGTCTACACCGTCGTCCAGTTGGTATTGGCGGCCGCCGGGGTTCCATAGCCACCGGCGCCACCACCTCCTGGACGCCTTCCCAACGAAGGTAGTAAAAGCGCTGTCATGACTGAATCCACCAATCCTCTGTTGTCTCCCTGGACGACGCCCTTTGGCGTGCCGCCCTTCGCTGGCATCACTCCCGACCATTTCCCCGTCGCCTTTGACAAGGCTTTGGCGGAGCACCGGGGGGAGATCGACGCCATCGCCGCCGATCCCAACCCCCCCACGGTGGCCAATACCCTGGATACCCTGGAGCGCTCCGGGTCGGCGTTGGAGCGGGTGTCCAGCGTGTTCTGGCACCTGGCCGGGGCCCACACCAACGATGACCTCCAGGCATTGGAGCGGGCGTTGGCGCCGCAGATGGCGGATCACTTCAGTGCCATCACCGCCAACAGCGCCCTGTTCCAGCGCCTCGATGACCTCTGGCGCCGCCGGGAAGAACTCCCGTTGACCGACGAGCAGTATCGGGCCTTGGAACGCAGCCACAAGCGCTTTGTCCGCGCCGGGGCGGCCTTGGACGAGCCCCAAAAACAGCGCCTGGCGGCCATCAAATCCCGCCTGGCTACCCTGGGCACCCAGTTTGGCCAAAACGTGTTGGCCGACGAGCGGGATTTCCAGCTGCCCCTGTTCGATGAGGCCGACCTGGCGGGGTTGCCGGAATTCGTGGTCACCGCCGCCGCCGCAGCGGCCCGGGAGCGAGGTGCCACGGCAAATTATATCATCACCTTGTCGCGCTCCCTTATCGAGCCCTTTTTGGCGTTTTCCACCCGCCGGGACCTCCGGGAGCAGGCGTTTCGGGCTTGGAGCAGCCGGGGGGAGAGCGGCGGAGCCAGTGACAACCGGGCCATCGTCGCGGAGATGCTGGCCCTGCGCCAAGAGCGGGCGGCGCTGTTGGGGTTTGCCACCTTTGCCGACTACCAGACCGACGACCGGATGGCCAAGACGCCAAAGGCGGTGCGGGAGCTCTTGGAAACGGTGTGGGCGGCGGCGTCCCGGCGGGTCGACGAAGAGCGCGCCGCCCTCCAGGCCCTGGCGGCGGATGAGGGGCTCAACGACACCCTGGCCCCCTGGGACTGGCGGTTTTACGCCGAGCGCCGTCGCCACCGGGAGTTCGCCCTAGACGAGACCGAGCTCAAGCCTTACTTTCCCCTGGAGCAGATGATCCAGGCGGCGTTTTACACCGCCCAGCGGCTGTTTGGCCTCGCGTTCACCGAGCGCACCGACTTGGCGTTCTACCACCCCAGTGTGCGGGCCTTTGAGGTCAAAGATCGACGGGGACAGCCCGTGGGGCTGTTTGTGGGGGACTATTTCAACCGGGCCTCCAAGCGCTCGGGGGCTTGGATGAGTGCCCTGCGGCGGCAACAGCGCTTGGCGGGCGACATCCGCCCCATCGTGGTCAACGTGGCCAACTTTGCCCCGGGGGGGGAGGGGCAGCCGGCGCTGTTGTCCTTCGACGATGCCCGGACCCTGTTCCACGAGTTTGGCCACGCCCTCCACGGGCTGTTGTCCGACGTCACCTACCCGTCGTTGTCGGGCACCAGTGTGGCCCAGGACTTCGTCGAATTGCCCTCCCAGCTGTTCGAGCACTGGCTGTTGTGTGACGAAGTGTTGGAGCGCTTTGCCCGCCGGGCCAGCGACGGCGCCCCGCTGCCCGCCGAATTGCGGGAAAAGCTCCGGGCGGCGCGGACCTACAACCAGGGGTTTGCCACCACCGAGTACCTGGCGTCGGCCATGGTGGATTTGGATCTCCACGCCGCGCCCCGGGGGGGCGATGTCGATCCCCTGGCGCTCGAGGCCGACACCCTGGCGCGGATGGCCATGCCCGAGGCCGTGGCCATGCGCCACCGCACGCCCCATTTTTTGCATTTGTTCACCGGGGATGGCTACGCCGCCGGCTACTACAGTTACCTGTGGTCGGAGGTGTTGGACGCCGACGCCTTTGCCGCCTTTGAGGAAACGGGGGATGTGTTTCACCCCGACATCGCCCAGCGCCTCAAGGCCTATATCTATGCCGCCGGGGGCACCCGGGACGAGGCCGAGGCCTACAAGGCCTTCCGCGGCGCGTTGCCCAAGGTGGAGGGCCTTTTGAAAAAGCGCGGGTTGGTGGCGGCCTAGGGCGGTGGGATTCGCTTCAGACCATGGGTGAGGGGGACAAAGTCCCCCGGGAAGCCCTGGGCGTTGGCCAACATCACCCAGGGTTCACCACCCGAAAGCTCTCCACCCACACCAACTCACACGCCCCGGCCCCGGTATCGTCGCGGGTCAGGGAGCTTTGCCAAAACCAACCGTCGTCGCGGTCGATGCGCACCAGGTAGCCGTTGAGTTCGATGAGCTCCCCCACCCGAGCCCGCTGGATAGCTCGTTCGATGTAATCCTGGGCGGGCACCACGTGCAGGTTGGCCAGGTGGCTAGCCATCTCCCGCGGGGGAATGGGCGGCGCTTGATCCCACTGGTGAAACAAAAACCGGCCCCCTTGGCGAAAGGTGACCTGTGCCAACACCTGTTCATCGGACATCCGCCCCCAACCCAAGCCCAAGTCCACCGGGGATAGAGCCGCTTCGGCGTCCCAGCGGTAGGTCTTCTTGGCCAACACTTTGGCCACGGTGTGGAACTCGGCTAGGGGCGTGACGCGGTAGCCGTTGTGATAGAACGCCTCGGGGCGGGCAATGGCCTTTTGCCAGGGAGGATCGGGGGCCATGACACCGGGGCCCAATTCGACGCTACCCTCCCAGGACCACCACCACTGCCCCAGGGCGATGACCACCATGACCACCAACCACTTGTTCATCGACGCTCCCTCGAAAACATCATCCAGGCCCTCAGTTTAGCGCGAGTCCCCACGCCCTAGACAAGTCGGCCATGGCGGCAAACACCCGGCCCCCGGCGCGGGCGTGGTCTGCGCCATCCCCCTCGGGGACGTAAGCCCACACCGCCATCCCCGCCGCCACCGCAGCCCGCACCCCATTGAGGCTGTCTTCCACCACCCAACAGCGCTCGGGGGCCACGCCCATTTGCCGGGCGGCGTAGAGAAACACATCGGGGTGGGGTTTGGCCCGGGGCACCTGCTGGGCGGAGTACAGCCGATCGCCGAAGTAGGGGGCAAGCCCCGTCAAGCCCAGGGTCAGCCGCATCTTGGCCAAACTCCCCGACGAGGCCACGCACAGAGGATAGCCACGGGCGCCCAGGCGCTGGAGGAGCGCCACCACCCCGGGGACGGGACGCAACTGGCGGCGAAAGGCGGCGTCGCGCTCGGCCTCAAAGGCCGCCAGCCAGGGGAGGGGGAGGGGACGACCCGTGTGGGCCTCCACCATGGACACCACGCAATCCATAGAGCGACCCAGAAACCGGGCCCGGGATTGGGCCGGGGTGGTGGGCCAGCCGGCGGCGCTCACCGCCGCGGCCAACAGGTGGCTGGTGAGGATCTCGCTGTCCACCAGCACCCCATCGCAGTCAAAGATCACCAACGCCCTGGCGGACTCAACGGCCAAAGGGGAGGTGAGGGCTGGGGTGGACGCCGAGGTCAGGGGAGAGCGTCCAACGGCGTCAGCCAATCCCGATCGCCGTCGCCACACACCAGAAAATGGGGATTGAGGAGGGATTCGCCCTGGTTGTAACGCAACCGCTGGCCACTCAGGTCCATCACCCGCCCCCCGGCCCGCTCCACCACACACTGAGCGGCGGCGGTGTCCCACTCCGAGGTGGGACCAAACCGCGGATAGAGATCCGCCGCCCCCTCGGCCACCAGGCAAAACTTCAATGCACTGCCTATGGGCACCAGCTCAAAGGCCCCCAGGCGGGCCAAATACGCCTCCACGGCGGGATTGGCGTGGGAGCGGCTCCCCACTACCCGCAACGGGGTGGCGGGGGGTCGGGTGACGGCGATGGGCAGTGGGGTCCCATCGTCGTCCCAGCGCAGGGCCCCGAGGGTCGGGCCCGCGGCGTAGCAGCGGCCTTGGGCTGGAATGTGGACCAATCCCAACACGGGAAAACCATCCTCCACCAAGGCGATATTGACGGTAAACTCGCCGTTGCGGCGGACGAACTGCTTGGTGCCGTCCAAAGGGTCCACCAGCCAAAAACGCCGCCAGTGGCGCCGCTCGGCGAAGTCCACCACCTGGGACTCCTCCGACAACACCGGCCAGTGGGGGGTCAAGGCCTCAAGGCCTGAGGTGATCACTCCGTGGGCCGCCACATCGGCCTCGGTCAACGGCGATTGGTCGCTTTTGGTGTCCACGGTGAAATCCCGTTGGTACACCGCCATAATCGCCGCCGCCGCCTTGAGGGACACCGCCCGGACGGCTTTGAGGAGTCCGGCGTCGTCGACGCCGTCTAGAGCAGTCATCCCTCGACCTAGCGCTTGGTGACCTTTTCTTTGATCCGCGCCGCCTTGCCCTCCAGACCCCGCAGGTAGTAGAGCTTGGCCCGGCGCACATCGCCCCTGCGCTTGACGCTGATGTTGGCAATGGCGGGGCTGTAGGTCTGGAACACCCGCTCCACCCCCTCGCCGTGGGAAATCTTGCGCACGGTGAAGGCCGAATTGAGGCCGCGATTGCGCTTGGCGATCACCACCCCCTCAAAGGCCTGGAGGCGCTCGCGGTTGCCCTCGACCACCTTGACTTGGACGATAACCGTATCCCCAGGGGAAAACTCGGGAATGGTTTTGCCCTGCATTTGTTCGAGTTCTAGTTGTTCGATGATATGGCTCACGATGACATCTCCTAATGAAAGACAGGCGAAGGCCTGGGCCCTCGGGTTCTGGTCGGCAATCAATGCCTAATCGGTAGTGGGGTACGGGGAGGTGGCCATTAGCGCCGCCAACCAGCCCTGCTGTTCGGCGTCCAAGGGGCAATGGGCCAAGAGATCCGGGCGCCTTTGCCAGGTGCGGATCAACGCCTGGTGCCGGCGCCAGCGCTGGATGGCGCTGTGGTCGCCGCTCAACAGCACCGCTGGGACTTCCAAGTCATCCACCACCTCGGGGCGGGTGTAGTGGGGATGGTCCAACAGCCCAGTGCTAAAGGAATCTTGGCGGGCCGACTCGGGGTCGCCCAAGGCCTCGGGGAGCAGGCGGGTGACGCCGTCGATGATCACCATGGCCGCCAATTCCCCGCCGCTCAATACGTAGTCGCCAATGGACAACTCCTCGTCGACTTCGCCCTCGACGAACCGTTCATCCAAGCCCTCGTAGCGCCCCGCCACCAACACCAGGTGGGGACGCTTGGCCAACTCCCCCAGGGCGTTTTGGTCCAGGCGACGCCCCTGGGGACTCAAGTAAACCGTCCAGCCCTTATCTCCTGCCGCCGCCCTGGCCCGACCGAGGGCGTCCCGCAGGGGCTGGACCTTCATGACCATCCCCGGGCCGCCGCCGTAGGGACGGTCGTCCACGGTGCGGTGACGATCGGGGGCGTCGTCCCGGGGGTTCCAGCAGTGGAGGGTCAACAAGCCCTGCTTCAGGGCGCGACCGGTGATGCCAAAGTCTCTGACTGCGGCAAACATCTCTGGAAACAAGGTGAGGACGTCGATGCGCATGCCTAAAACTCCGGATCCCAGTCCACGCGAATCACGCCTTGGGTCAAATCGACCTCGTCGATGTAATGACCCTGGACAAAGGGAATCAGGTGTTCCGCCGCGTGTTCCGTCGCGCCCTTGACCACCAAAATATCGTGGGCGCCGGTGGCCAGTAGGTGGGAGACCACACCCAAGGCTGCGCCCTCCCGGGTGACCACGGCGAGGCCTTCTAAATCGGCCCAGTAGTACTCGCCGGGTTCGGGGGGGGGCAGTTGCTCCCGGGGGATGCCCAGCTGACAACCGATCAGCCGCGCGGCGGCATCGCGGTCGTCACAGCGGGCGAATTTGGCGACGACGCCCTTGCCGTGGGCCCGGCCCTCCAAGAGCTCTACCAACTGCCAAGGCTGTCGCTGCCGGCGAAGATACAGGGGTGTGTAGGTGACGATTTGGTCCCGGGGATCGGTGTAGGAAAACAGTTTGACCCAGCCGCGCACGCCAAAGACCCCGGCGATATAGCCGAGTACTAGCCAACGGGTTGCCCCGGCGGTGGCGGCGGTCACAGGTGGCGATCCCGCGGAACAAGGGAACGATCAAGGGTTGGAGTCGCCAGCGGCGAGCTTCTCATCCCCCGGGGTGGGTTTGTCGTCCTCTGCGGGGGTAACACCTGGGGCAGATGTCGGGTCGGCAGCGGTGGTGGTGTCGGCGGTGGTGGTGTCGGCGGTGGTGGTGTCGGCGGCGGGGGTGTCGGCGGAGGGGGGGGGGGCGGGGGGGGGGGGGGGGGCGG
>JBHJHK010000307.1:0-4079 GCA_050330975.1 Candidatus Competibacterales bacterium
TGGCCCTCCGGGGCCGACGTCGGGCTCTCCAGGGCGGTTACGACAATAAAGAGCATTTAGAACCCCGCCAGGGTGAGACCCGGCTGCAGCGCCGCCAAGTATAGATCCCCCACCGGCACCTGGAGGATATCCCCCACCAACACCAGCATGATGGAGGGAGGGATGAGGATACCCAAGGTCCCAGACGCCGCCACGGTGCCGGCGGCCAGACCCTTGGCATAGCCCTGTTGGAGCATCATGGGCAGCGCCAACACCCCCAGCAATACCACCGAGGCGCCGATGATGCCCGTGGAGGCGGCCATGACGATCCCCAACAGGGCCACTGCGATGGCCAACCCCCCCCGCAGTCCGGCGAACAGCTGCTCCAAGGAGCGCAGCAGCTTTTCCGCGGTCCCGGCCTTTTCCAGCATCAACCCCATGAACACAAATAGGGGCACCGCCAACAACAGCCAGTTGGCCAGGATGCCGCTGAACATCCGGTTGACCACAATCCCCAGGAACATCACCGGTATATCGCCGATAAAGGTGAATAAAATGCCCACCCCGGCCAGGACAAAAGCCACGGGATAGCCACTGAAAATCCCCGCCATCAAGGCGGCGATCATCAGCAACGGCAGGGTGTATTCAGCCATGGTGACCGTCCTCGTCCCGGGGGGTCTTGGGGTCCAAAGCCCCGGAGTCGGCCCCCAACAGTACCCCCAAAGAGATCAACACTTGGCCTGTGGCCGTGATAAACAACATGGCCAGACCCACGGGTAGCACCGCCTTGATGAGGTAGCGGTCGGTGAGGCCGCCGTAGTCGGACTGCTCCCCGGAGCGGTAGGCCAGTTCGATAAACGGCCAGGCCAGCCAAGCTACCAGGGCACAAAAGGGCAGCAACAGCAGCAAATGGCCCAGGAGATCCACCAGATAGCGGCCCTTGGTGGACAGGCGGTCGTAGAGAAAATCCACCCGCACATGGCCGTTTTGCGCCAGGGCGTAGCTACCCCCCAGCATCACCAGCACCGTGAACAGGTGCCATTGCAACTCGGTGAGGCCGGTGATGGTGAGGCCCGTACCCAGCAGGGGCAGGTCGACGCCCCAGCGAACCAATTCCCCCAGGCGCAGCTGGGAGCCCACCACGGCCCCCAGCACCGCCAACATCATGGGCAATAACAACCAGCCCGCCAGGCGACCCAGAACGGCCCCCAGGGCCACCAAGGCGCGGCCACTGTGGAGCAACCAGACCATGGAACCGGCTGCCGTCAGCGGGGGATGGACTGGAGTTGGACCCAGTTGCCGGCGGTTTCCATATAGGCCACCAAGGACTCATAGGCCTCTTTGAAGATGGGGTCTTTTTCGGCCTCTTCCGCCAGGACCTGTTTGGCCTCTTCCCTGAGCCTGGCCAACACCGCGTCGGGGAAGCGCCGCACTTCGATGCCCTGGGCGACAAACTCCTCTAGCACCGCCCCCTGGGCGCCGGGGGCCGAGGCCATGGACCACACCACGTTGGCGCGGCAGGCCTCCACAAACACCCGTTGGGCCTCGGCGCTGTATTCATTCCAAACGTCCATGTTGATCAGCAAAGAATTCCAGCTGGCGGGCTGGTGCCAACCGGGGAAGTAGTAGTAACGGGCGATCTTTTGAAAGCCCAAGCTCTTGTCGATGATGGGCAGGGAAAACTCCGTGGCTTCGATGCGCCCCCGCTCCAAGGCGACGTAGATCTCGCCGCCGGGGATCAACTGGGTGGAGGCCCCCAGGCGGTTGAGGATCTTGCCCCCCATGCCGGAGATGCGCATCTTCAGGCCCTGGAAGTCCTCGACGCTGTTGATTTCTTTGTTGAACCAACCCCCCGGCTCCGGGGCGGTGAGGTGACAGGGGAGGACTTTGATATTGTAGGGGTCGTAGGCCTTTTGCAGGATCTCCATCCCACCGTGGTCCCACATCCAGCCCAAGAAGATCTCCGGCCCCGGGCCAAAGGGCATGGCGCCGGCGAGGCCCGCCACCGGTACCGTGCCTCCCCAATAGCCGATCCAGTCCCAGCCGGCTGGCACCACCCCGGTGCTGACGGCGTTGAAAACTTCTAAAGCCGGTACCAGGTCACCGGCGCCGTGGACCCGCAACTCGATGTCGCCGTTGCTCAGGGTCTCCAGGCGTTCGGCCAGATACTCGGCGCTCTCCCCGAGATAAGTGAGGTTTTTGGGGAAGGTGCTGGCCACGTCCAGCACCTTGGGGGGAGCGGCGGTGGCAAAAGCGGTCAGGGTGGCCAGGACGAGGCCCCCGAGTAGGGTACGCATGGGTTGTCTCCTTTGGTTTGGCTCAAAGCTTATTGTGTTGGGCTTATTGTGTTGGCCCTGGGAGCGGCCACGGTTGTGGCCCACTCCCCCGACAAATGTAGACCAAAATCGCGCTTTCGCCCGGGGTTGGAGCCCGGGGGGGCTGAGCACTCCCGCTGAGACCTCGGCCAGGCGTTGCCGTCCACGTCGAAAAACCGGCCGCCAGCGCCGCCTGTGACGCACAAAGGGCAATGCCACCGAAGGGCGGGATCAGATCGCCTCAATCCAGGGGGGTTAACCGTAAACAGCGAACAACACCCCCCCCAGGACCAAGCGGTAGATCACAAAGGGCATCACCCCGACCCGCTCGATGAGGCGCAACAGAAAGTGGATACAGGTATAGGCGCTCAACCCCGCCAGCACCGCCGCCAGGGCCAGATCTCCCCAGGGCACCGCTTGGCCAGTGGCGATTAAGTCCAGGATCAACAACCCCGTGGCCGCCAGGATCAACGGAATGGCCAGCAGCAGGGAAAACCGCGCCGCCGCCGTGCGGGACAGACCCAAAGCCAACCCCGCCGTGAGGGTGACCCCGGAGCGAGACGTGCCGGGGATCAAGGCCAAGGCCTGGGCGCAGCCGATGAACAACGCCGCCCCCAAACCCACCTGGTACTCGCCGCGTTGCTCCCCTCGGGGTTCCAGGATCTCCCGCCGGCGGCCAAAGTGATCGGCGACGGCCAACAACAGGCCAAAGACCACCGTGGTGGTGGCGATCACCAAGGGGGAGCGCAGCACCGTCTCAATGGCCTCTTTGAAGAGTACGCCCACCACTACGGCGGGGAGGGTAGCCACAATGATAGCCAACCCCAAGCGGATCGCCGGGGCATCAAAACCCCGCTGGCGCACCTGGAGCACGTCCCCGGCGATTTCGGCCAAGGAGCGGCGAAAGTACACCATCACCGCGGCGAGGGTCCCCAAATGGACCGCCACGTCAAAGGCCAACCCCTGGTCGGGCCAGCCGGTGACCACCGGCACCAGGATCAAATGGGCCGAGCTGGAAATGGGCAAAAATTCGCTGATACCCTGGATCAGGGCCAAAACCACCAGTTGTAACCAGTCCACGGTGCAGCGCGGTCCTTGTAGAATGAGGGGCTTATACTAACCCTCTCCAGGGGGCGATCCCAACCTGTGCCCCTCAAACCCTTAAGTTAAGGCTGCCCATGATGTCGTCATACCCGTCCGCCACCCTGCGCCCGGCCGTGGCCGAACTGCCCGACAGCGGCATCGTCGCCATCGCCAACTACGGCCGCCAACGGCCCGGGTTGATCCCCTTGTGGTTTGGCGAAGGCGACTTGCCCACCCCAGAATTTATCTGCGAGGCCGCCGCACAATCCCTCCGGGCCGGCGAAACCTTCTACACCTACCAGCGGGGTCTGCCCGAGCTGCGCCAGGCCATCGCCGACTACCACCGCCGCTTTGGCGACGGCGACCTGGGCGCCGAGCGGATCATCGTCACCAGCTCCGGAATGCAGGCCATCGTCAACGCCGTCCAGGCCACCGTGGGGGCGGGGGACGAGATGGCCGTGGTCTGCCCCGTATGGCCCAATATCCTCGCCACCGTCGCCCTCCAGCAGGCCACCCCCATCCCCGTGCTGCTGGACTCGACCCCCGACGGCTGGCGACTGGACCTCCAGCGGCTGTTGGACGCCTGTACCCCCCGCCCGAAGGCCATCGTCGTCAAGACCCCCAACACTCCCACAGGCTGGGTGATGGGCGAGGCCGACTGGCGCGCCGTTTTTGATTTCGCAGGCCAGCGGCGCCTGGGGT
>JBHJHK010000308.1:0-7196 GCA_050330975.1 Candidatus Competibacterales bacterium
AACCCCTGCGCCGGGCCCTCGAGGCGGGCCGCTGTCATTCTCTGCTGTTGTGGGGCCCCCCGGGCAGTGGCAAGACCACCCTGGCTCGGTTGCTGGCCCCCGCGAACGCCCAGTTTGTGCCTTTGGTCGCCGTGGAGGCCGGGGTGCGGGAGGTGCGCCAGGCGGTGGCCCAGGCCAAGGCGGCGGCCCCCCGGACCACGGTGGTGTTCATCGACGAGATCCACCGCTTCAACAAAGCCCAACAGGACGCCCTGTTGCCCCACGTGGAGTCGGGGCTGTTGACGCTGTTCGGGGCCACCACCGAGAACCCCAGCTTTGCCCTCACGACGGCCCTTTTATCCCGGGTGCGGGGCTACGTCCTCGAGCCCCTGGGCCTCGAGGCCCTAATGGCTTTGCTCCACCGCGCCCTGGCCGACGACCAGCGGGGCCTGGGAACGGCGGGGTTGAACCTCGACCAGGCGGCGTGCCAGCGCCTGGCCCGGGCCGCCGACGGCGACGGTCGCCGGGCCCTGGGGCTTCTGGAAACCGTGGCCGAGGCCGTGGCGGCGGGCTGGGACCCCGCAGATGCAGTGGCCGAGGCCGCCCGCTCGGGGCCGCGGCGCTTCGACCGCAATGACGTCTTCTACGACCAGATTTCCGCCCTCCACAAGGCGGTGCGGGGCAGCGACCCCGACGGGGCCTTGTACTGGCTATGCCGGATGCTCGACGGCGGCGCCGATCCCCACTACCTCGGGCGGCGGATCGTCCGCATGGCCAGCGAGGACGTCGGCAACGCCGATCCCCGGGGTTTGCCCTTGGCTTTGGCGGCCTGGGAGACCTTTGAGCGCCTGGGTAGCCCCGAAGGCGAACTGGCGTTGGCCCAGGCGGTGGTCTATCTGGCCTGTGCCCCCAAGAGCGACGCCATCTATCGGGCCGTTAAGGCCGCCATGGCCGACGTCAGAGCCCACGGCTCCCAACCGGTGCCCCCCCACCTGCGCAATGCCCCAACGGCGTTGGCCAAAGCCATGGGGTTTGGCGCCGACTATGAGAACCCCCACGACTATCCCGAGGCCTTTGTCGCCGAAGTCAGCTATTTTCCCGCTGAGTTTGACCCCCGCCAACATCGCTACTACCGCCCTGTCCAGCGGGGTCTGGAGATCAAGATCGCCGCCAAATTGGCCAGGCTACGGGGGAATAGAACCTAGCCCGCCGCTTCATCAGCGCCGGTGGGGGCATCCTTGGCCGCCGACGCGGCCAGGTGCTGGGTCAAGAGGGTGCGCAGCTGGGCATACTGGGCCTCGAGGGCCGCGGTGGCCGCCTGGGCCCCCTCGAGGTGGCGTTGCAAGCCGTCGCGCTGTTCTGCTGTGGCCGCGAGTGCCTCGCGGTCGGCGATGCGCCCTTGGGCCTCGGCCTCCAGGGCGGTGTGGGCTCGGGTCAATTTCCCCTGGAGGGCCTCACAAACGGCCCGCCAACGGGCCACCTCCCCCTGGAGGGCCTCTTGGACCCCCTGGTGCTCGCGCGCTCGCAGGTTGAGCTCGGCCCGGGCCTCGCGCAATTGCCCCTCCAGGGCCCGGCGCTCGGCAGAGGCCTTGTCGAACTTTGCCTCCAGGGCTTGGACTCGGGCTTCCCCCCGGCGCCACTCTTCCTGGCGGACGGCGTCGACGCGCAACAGCAGCTGTTCCCGCTCCCGATCCGCCTGGGCTCGACTCTCGGCTAGCTGGGCCTTGGCCTCGGCCTGGAGCGCCTCCCCCCGACGGCACAGGGCTTCCAGCTGGGCATCCCGTTCTTCCAGGCGGGTCGCCAGGGCTTGACGGGCCTCCCCTTGGGCCTTAGCGTCTTCTCTGCTACGGGCCAGTTGGTCTTCCAGGGCCAGGCGTTGGGCCTGGAGTTGCCCTTTGAGGGTTTGGACCTCGGCGGCCAGGGCGTCCACCGCGGCCCGCTGCTCCTGGAGGTCGGCCAATGCCCCATCCCGAGCCGTCGCCAGCTCCTGGCGCTCGGCGGCAAAGGTTTCAGCCGCCGTGGCCAAGGCCAATTGCCACAAGCGCTCGGCGGCCCCCATGACCGCATCCGGCACCGTGGGCGGCAAGGGGTCACCGGCCTCGGGGGCCAAGGCCGTCGCCGCCCGGCGCGCCTGTTGAAACTGGCGCAAGTGCTGGGCGATGGTGCTGTTGCTGCCAGTGCCGAGCAAGGCCCGCACTCGGTTGATGGTGGGCGTTTCCCCCCGGGCCAACAGCGCTAGGGCGATGGTCTGGACCTCTTCGTAGGAAATGCCCGTGCGCCCCACGGCCATCACCCGACCAGGGGTTCTCGGGACAAAGATTCGAAAGATTCGCAGGAGCGCCATGGTTTCATGGCGTCCAACGTAGCGCGAAACCCCCAGCGCCTCAACTCTTCCAGAGCGCCTTGCTGTGAATCCAGCCGCCGACGCCTTACGGGCCTTTATCGGCCAAAGCACTGCCCCCCTGCCGGCCGCCTCGGTGCTCGCCGTGGGCCCCGAGCACCACCCGGTGTTGGCCGACCTTTGCCAAGGCCAGCCCCCTCGCTGCCTCCAACCCCACAAACCCGCCGCCACCGCCCTGGCCGCCGCCGGCTATCCCCTGGTGGGGGAGACCCAACTCGACGCCGAGCCCAAGGCCCGGCTAGGGGTGTTATTCGCCGGCAAGCACCGGGGAGAAAACCTCTATTACCTGGCCCGGTTGGCGGACTGGTTGGCGGTCGATGGCCACTGGCTGGCGGTGTGCCCCAACGCCCTGGGGGCGGCGTCTTTGGAAAAGCGCGCCGGGGAGCTGTTTTCCCTGGCCGGCCGCTACGCCAAGCGCCATTGCCGAGTGTTCTGGGGACCGGTGGCGGGTTTTGAGCCGACCCTCGCGGCCCAGTATCGCGCCCTGGCCCGCCAGCCGGTGGCCGGGACGCCCCTGGTGAGCCATGTGGGGGCCTTTAGCGCCCGGGAAGTGGATCCGGGCTCCCGGCAATTGGCCGACGCCCTGCCCCCCCTCGTGGGCCGGGGGGCCGACTGGGGGGCCGGCTACGGCTATTTGAGTTATCGCCTGTTGACCGGGTCCCACCGCCTCGAGGCGCTACACCTCCTCGAGGCCGATGCTCGCCAACTGGCGGCGGCCCGGGAGAACTTGGCCCCCCTGGCAGCCGACGTCGCCCTCCAGTTCCACTGGAGCGATGTCACCGTCGACTCCCCCCAAGCCGCCTTCGACTGGATCGTCACCAATCCCCCCTTCCACCGGGGCAAAGCCGCCGAGCCCACCTTGGGTCAGGGGTTTATCAAAGCCGCCGCCGCCGCCTTGAGGCCCGGGGGCACCCTGTACTTGGTGGCCAACCGCCAATTGCCCTACGAACCAACCCTCCAACGCCACTTCCCCCACCTGGATGTCCTGGCTTCGGACAACCGCTACAAGAGCATCGCCGCCCGACGCCGTTAGGCGAGATGGGGGCAGACATGGTGTCGGAGGGGGGGCCGGGCTATACTGCAGGCGCCATGATCGCCATCTTGCAACAAGTCGCGCCGTTCTTCGCCCTCATCGTCCTGGGTGTCATCGCCGAGCGCGGACGCTGGCTGGGGAGGGAGGGCATCGCCGCCCTCAACCGCTTTGTGTTTTACCTGGCCCTCCCGGCCCTGCTGCTGCGGGCCTTTGGCACCAAGCCTCCCCAAGAGGTCTTCAACCTGCCCTTTATGGGGGCCTACGCCCTGGCCGGCCTCGGGGTGTTTGCCCTCACCACGGCCGCGGCCCGTTCCCTTGGCCACAGCTACACCGCAGCCGCCTTCCAGGGCCAGGCTGCCGTGACCCCCAACAACGGCTTTCTAGCCCTGCCTTTGCTGGTGGGCCTCCTGGGGGAAGCGGTGGCGCTGCCGGTGGGCTTGGCCCTGGTGGTGGATCTCACCTTGGTAGTGGTGGTGACCTTGACGGTAGTGGCCTTCGACCGGGGTGGGGGCTTGGCGACAAACCTCTACCGGGCGGGCTCGGGCCTCGTGACCCACCCGGTGGTCGTGGCCATCGCCGTGGGCTTGGGCTGGTCGCTGTTGCAATTGCCCATGCCCCTTTGGTTAGACCACTTCACCGGGTTGTTGGCGCCAGCGGCGGCGCCGGTGGCGTTGTTCGCCCTGGGGGCCACCTTGGGGGCCCGGGCGGGACTCGGGGATTTTTGGGGAGCTTTGGGGATCAGCGGGCTCAAACTCTTGGTCCATCCCCTGGCCATCGCCATCGCCCTCTGGGCGCTGCTCCCCGACTTGGAAAGCCTGTGGTATCGCGCCACGGTCATGGTGGGAGCGATGCCCGTGGCGGCCAATGTGTATCTCTTTGCCGCCCAATACGATGCCAAACCCCAGCTCATCGCCGCCGCCATCACGGTCTCCACGGCGGCGAGCTTGGTGACCATCACCGCCCTGGCGGGGTGGCTGTTGCCCTAGGGGAGAAAGGGGATCGCCAAGGGGTTACAACCGGTAAATTGGCCCTGCCATCCCATGACCTGGCGGTCATCTTCGGCTATCATAGCTTGTCAAGGTGGGGCATAACTTTGATGGCGTCTCACTCTACATGTTCCCCTTGGCTTTCAATTTTTTGCCCTAGCGCCATGACTCCCCTCGGCTCTCTCAGTCGTGGGATGACTACATAAAACACCGTCGACGACGCGGGGGGCAGGCCGCCAAGTATCCCCTCGCCAGAACGGGGAGACCCACGATGAAAAAGACGCTGCGCCTCAACAAGCCCCGGGACGCCAGCCAATCAGTGCAATCTTCCATCGAGCGCCAACCCATCAATGCACCGCAAATCGGCATTACCCCCCGGGCCCGGGGTCCCCGCCAGCGGGATGTGCGCATCTCCCAAAAGCCAGTGCGCACCGCCAGCGGTGACAAAACCAGGGTCAGCGTGGGAGAACCCGAACAGAGTTAAGGCCCACCCGTAGTTACTGGCCTCTGGGTCCTCTCCACCTTGTCCACTGGTTGTGCCTCGTCGGCGGTCGCCTTCACATCGACGGGCAACCAAAGGCTCAATGTCGTTCCCTCACCGGGACGGCTCACTAAGGTCACCGTGCCCCGCAAACGGCGGACAAACGCCGCCGTCGAACTCAACCCCAAGCCACTGCCCTGGGCTTTGGTGGTGTAAAAGGGCTCGAGGGCGCGACGCTGGACCTCCTGATCCATGCCAACCCCCGTGTCCTTGAGGGTCAATCGCCAATGGCTGCCTGGGATAAGGTCGTCGGCGGCGGGCAAAGGGGCGATGACAGACCAAGGCAACCGCTCTAGGGTGAGGGTGAGGCGTCCCCCTTGGGGCATGGCGTCTCGGGCGTTGACGATACCGTTGAGTAGCGCGCTTTCCAGTTGATGGCGATCGGTGACCAAGCTTTCCCCGGGGAGGACCTCCACCTCGAAAACCACCTCCCGGGGCAACAGACCCCGGGCGAAGCGCTGGATCCCGTCACAGAAATCCACCGCATCCACCATTTCCAAACGCAAGGGGCTGTGGCGCACCAATGCCAACATCTGCTCGATGAGCCCAGCACCGGTGCGCACCGCCTGCATGGCGTCGTCGAGGAGTTGTTGCTGATGGTGGCGCAAGGGGGGATGGGCCAGCCCCAGCAACTGCAAATTGCCTTGGATCACCGTGAGCAAGTTATTGAAATCGTGGGCGACACTGCCGGTGATGCGACCCAAAGTGGCCATGCGGTCGGCCTTGAGACGGCGTTGTTCCAACCGCCGGCGCACCTCGATATCCCGGACGAACAGCCAGTGGCCCCCGTTGGGGGCGTCGTCTTCTAGGTCGCGGTAGAACCACAGCTCCACGGCGACGGTGGTGGTATCCCGGCGCTGATACTCCATTTCCCACAACGGGGTGCGACCCGTGGCTCGAACCTCCCGCAGCCGCTCGGCCACCGTCTGGCGCCAAGGGGGAGGTACCAAGGCGTCGTGGGGGGGGAGGGAGGCGTCGTCGGCCAGGCCCACCAAGCGCCTGAAGGCCCGGTTGCACTCGACGATGCGCCCGTCGGGGTCGACGAAGGCAAAGCCGTCTAGGCTGTGCTCGGCGATGTGGCGATAGCGCCGCTCTTGGCGGGCCAACGCCGCCTCTGCTCGGCGTCGCTGGTGCTCCCCGTTCAACAAAGTGTTGAACCCCCGCACCAAATCGCCGATCTCGTGGCGATGGGTGGCGACGAGGTAGTTATCGAGTTCCAGGGCTTGGCGGTGAAAACGTTGGAAGCCGGCGATCACCCCTTTGATGGGGCGCAACACGCCTTTGAGAAAGGAAGAAATGGCCAGGCTCGCCAACAGCAAACACCCCCCCAGCAGCGCCAGGGTGGTGGTGTAGATACTCTGGGTTTTGGCCGCCAAGGCCGTGGTGGGCACCAGCCCCACGATGCGCCAAGGAGCCCGCTTTGAGGACACCCCGTAGTAGACCATTTCACGGTCCTGAAAGGTCACCACGGTGCCCGCCGCCGGCGCCGAGAGCCCTTTTGACCAAGGCACCTGGAGGGCAGTACCGATTTGGCTGGGATCGGAGTGGTAAATGAGCCGGTTGGCGCCATCCACCACCAGCAAAAGCCCCCCGGGTCCCAAATCCACGGTCTCAAGGCTGCGGTACAAGCCCTTGGGATCCAAGTTGACCAGCAACAGTCCCACGGGCTCCCGGGTCAAGGTCTCCCGGGACACCTGGGTCAGGGCCTGGGCGGCGGTGATCACCAACGGGTGGGCCGAAGCAGCATTGACATTGGGTTCGACGCCCGCCCACAGCAGCGGGCCCGGGTGGGCCAGCGCCCGGTCTAGGAGCTGTTCTTTGAGGGCTCGGTGGAGACGACTGTCGTCGAGGGTGTCCCCCACGTGGTAATGGCTGCCATTGCTGCCAAACAAGTCGATGGAGACCAAGTCCTGGAGATTGGCGTAGCCACTGAGGAGGTTGCCGATGCGCACCTGGGTGGACAACTGCCAATAGACATCGTCGGCGTGGGGTTCGGCAGCGGCGCTGAGGATCTCCTCGCTGCTGGCCAAATTGGCCATGAGGGTTTCCACTTGCCGCAACTGGAGGTCGAGGTAGTCGCGCTTGTGGTCGATGATTTGGCCCAGGAAGTGATCCAGTTCGGCGGCGAGCTGGTTGCGGGCGACGGTGGCGGCGCTCAGCCCCAGGAGGATGAGAGGCAAGATACTGGCCAACAAGACCAGGGCGCCGAATTGCTGGGCGATCCCCCAGCGTCCCACCCCCCACCCTCGCCACGAC
>JBHJHK010000309.1:0-5392 GCA_050330975.1 Candidatus Competibacterales bacterium
CAGACTGGTTTCGAGCCCCGTGGGCTGGGTGACGACTGTCACCACTTGGCTGGGTAGGGCGATCAAAGCGAGGTTGGGAAACGCCCACAACGCCCAAGCCTCCCGGGCGCCCAAGGGCGGTAGCCCCAGACCCTCGGCAAAGGCCCAGGGCGCCAGGGATATCTTCTGCCACACCAACCCCTGGGGTCCCGGGGCCGTCGGCGATCCCAGGGGGGCCAGCACCGACCCAGCGGCCAACTTCCAGTTGGCCTCCACCTCCAGCCATTCGTCCACCACCAGCGTCGTGGCGTTGGCAAACCACGGCTCCAAGGTGGGCAAGCCGGCCCCAGGGAGGGCAAAGGGAGGAGGACCATGGGGATCGAGGTTGACCCAGATCACCGACCCCCAGGTCTTCACTGCCACCGACAACAGCCGCTCCGGCACCATCCCCAAATACTGGTGGGCATAGCGCTGGGATTCCTCCAACTCGGCGGTGGCGATCACCCGGCGGTCGCGGCTGTAGCCGCAGGAGGTGTAGGAACACTTGGTCTTCACCCCCCGTTGGCACTGGGCGGGAATGGTGCGACAGCCCCCGTGTTGGGCCTTGTTAAAGCGCCCCAGCAAGCGGCCATCAACCGCCCGTTGGACGTGGATGCCGTGATCCCCCACGGTGTAGGGCAGCAGATCCCCCGCCTCGGGGATCTGCTGGGTGAGGCCCACGGCCACCCACGCCGCGGTCCACAACGCCCGGTCTTCCCCATCGGCAAACTCCTTGGTCCGGTAGGCCGCGGCCTGCAACGCCGCGCCGTCCCGGGGGGCTTCCAGGGTCGAAGTGGCCATGGCTCCCTAGGTCTCCCGCCCCTTGGTTTGGCGGTGCATGGGCGGGTCGTAGTCGGCCCGGCCCCGGTGGACGTAGGCTTCCTTGGGGGGCGGCGGCAACGGCCCGTCCTGCATAAAGCGGTTGAGGACGTTGGCCGTCAGCTTGGAGATGTTGTTGTCGCAGTTATTCCACGGCAGCGAACCGCAGTAGGCGATGGAGCTAAAGGCAAAGCAGGCGCCGCCGTTGGGGGTCTCGTGGTAGGCGATGTCGGAGCGGACCCGGGGGTGCTGGGTGCCGTCCAAGCCCTGCTGGTTGAAGCCAAACTCCTCCATGACCAACAGATAACCCTCGGTGTGGCGTCCCGCCGAGGTGGCCACCACCAGGATGTGGGGCGGGGAGCCCAGCATGGTGTCCACCCCGTCCAGCTCGGTGCCGGCGGCACCGCCCCCCACCAGGCCGAAGTTGCCCAGCTTTTCGTCGTAGGCGATGCCCTCAAAGGCCCAGGCCACCCGGGGGTCGTTGCTCTCGTAGGTGCGGGTGTAGTAAGAGGAAATATCGAAACCCTCGGCGAACATCCCCGTGCCCGCCACCGACTGGAGATAGCGACCCCGGTAGCGCCACATGCCCCCCAACTCGCCGGTGCCCTGGTGGTAGTACTCCCCAGGATCGGCCCGCCAGGTGCGAATCCCCGACTCGCAGCGGCGCATCTCGGTCATAATGCCCCGGCCCTTGCCGTCATAGGCCGGGTGGAAGGAGTGGATCCAGTACCAGGCATCCGCCCCCATGTACATCAACCGCCCCCCCTGCTGGGTGTAGTTGTGCAACGCGTCCAGCTGGGAGCCGCTGTTGTGCTCGGGGTGGGAGCCGGTGATGACCACGTTGTACTGCTCGAGGCGGGCCAAACCGTCGTAGGCCACGTCCTCGTCGGTGATGCAGTCGTATTGATAACCCATGGTCTCCAGCCAGTAGATCATGTGGAGATCCGCCGGGTATTGCCACGGGGCCTGCATCAAAAAGTGGTCGTACTTGGGCCGCATGCTCAAGATGGGGCGAAGCCGCGAGGACAAGGCGATCCCGCTGCCGTCGGTGTGGGTGTCGTAGCACGAGCCGCCGTACTCCCGGTGCTCGCTCAAGAACATGTTCTGGTCTTGCATGATGGGCACCCGGTATACCAACAGCTCCGCCCCGCCGGCGTTGTTGGCCAAGTGCTCGTTGGCGTAGGCCATGTAGCTGATGGTGGGCACCATGTAGGCGATCTTGGCCGTGGCCTTGCCCAATTCTGGCACCACCCAAAAGGGAATGTAGTCTTCGTCCCCCTCGGGGGTGGTGAGCTTGGCGGCGTAGAAGGCGCTGCTTTGGTTGGCCGGCACCGTCCATTCGAAGTCCACCTGCCAGCGGGCGTCGTCGAGATCGTCGTCGTGGAAGTGGATGGCGCCGTACTCCTTGGGGGCGTGCTTCCAGTCGAAGTTGTGGCCGGAGAAGTTGTGACCGGTCATCCCCCGGGTGGGGCAGTTCACCAAAGACAAGTCGTAGAGGTAGGGCCCCCGGTCTTTGACCACCAGGGTGTCGATGCCCACCGAAAAATCCCAGGAACCGACGATACACTCCGACAACGGCCCCGTGGGACCGCTGTGGCGGCGCTCGGTGAGCCCGGGCTGGGCGCCGAGTTTCATGGTCTCGATTTCCTGGCGGGAGAGGGCCCGGCTGCAGAGGCGGGGGCTATCGATCTTGCCGTTGTAAAAGCAATCCATGACGATCCCCGCCGGCACCGAGGCCTTGGCCTGGGGGCCGTTGTCAAAGCCCCCGGTGCTGGCGGCCACGGCGAAGGGCACATCGGGGTGGTGCTCCACCTTGATCCCCAACCGCTCGCTCACCGGCGGGATCTCCGGATCCAGGGCGTAGACGATCTGGGGCTCGTGGTACAACACCGCCACCCCGGTGACGGCATCGTAGGTGCCGGCGACAAAGTGCCAGGCGTGGTCGCGGATGGGGGCGCCGGTGGTGATCCGTCGCTCGTTGATCCTGAGCTCCAAGCGGCCCTGCTCGTCGATGAACAGACCAAAGCCCTTGTTGTTACACCACTTGCCCATGATGGCCTGGGCTCCGTGGCGCCAGTACTTGGGGTGGGTCTTGGGGGTGGTGGGCCAGATCCAGGCCTGGAGGGTAAACGAATCCAACTGCAAATTGGGGCGGTCCTCTAAATAGCCGTAGGAGCCGCTGTAGATGGTCTGCCGGCGCCCGGGATAGCTGCCGTTACAGGCGGCGTTCACCGGTTTTTCGATGAGCCCGGGGCCCCGGGGGTTAGTGTCGGCGTGGATCATCTGGACGATGTCCACTTGGTACTTAGCCGGACCGTCGCAGTTGACGTAAAAGCGGATGGTCTTCCCCGGGTTGACCCCGAACAGATCGGCGTAGCCCGTCAAGCGCATGGGGGCGGTGGGCTTTTTCACCGCCCGGGGGCTGGGGGCCGCAGCGGGGGTCAAGGCCTGGCCCCGGGGGCCGGGGGCCGCCGCTGCGCTGGGCTTGGTCGACGAGGCCAGCAAATCCTGGGAGACGGCGTTGAAGGTCGACGCATCCATGGCCAAATAGGGGGCCACGGCCGGGTCGTCGGGGCTCTTGGCCTCCCGGCCCAGGGCGGTGAACAGCCGCTGGACGGCGGCGAAGCGGTCGCCGTCTTGTTGTTGCAACGCCCGCTCGGCGGCCTCGGCGCGCCGTCTGAGGGCTTCGAGTTCGGCTTGTAAATCGTCTCTACTCGCCATGGAAGCGTTTGCCTCTCGAGATCGAAGGGATGAAGATAGGACGCCCCCACCGGTCACCGCAGCTTGACTCGGGGGGGCGGCGATGGGGAAGGAGCGCTGGAAGCGCCGTTGGAAGTCGGCCCACCAGGCGGTGGTGGGCACGGCGGTGGCCCTCGCCTCGGGGGACTTGGCGAACAGGCCGAGGAATTTCTCCACCAGTCCCGCCAGGCCGTTGGGCAAAAACAACACCACCAGAATGAACACGCTGCCGAGGAAGATCAGCCAGGTCTGGCGGAACTCGTCCCCGACGTAGCTCTGCATGGCGTTGATCAAAAAGGCCCCGCTGGCGGCCCCCAACAACGAAGCCCGACCCCCCACCGCCGCCCAGATCACCATGGAAATGCTGAAGCTGAGCTCTAGAGCTGTGGGGGAGACGTACTGGGTGATCATCACCCACAAAAGGCCGGCGCAGGCGGCGATAAAGCCCGATATGGCGAATAACACCACCTGGTAGAAGGCGACGTTGTAGCCCAAAAACCGCGCCCGCTCGGCGTCTTCGCAGATGGCCTGGATGATGGTGCCGAACTTGGTGGTCATCAAAAACAGCGCCCCCAAGGTCAAGGCCGCTAGCACCCCGACGCACAGCCAGTAGGCCGTGGAGGTGTAGGGATCCACCTCAAAGCCCATGAACTGGAAGTAACCCGGGGGGGAAATGCCGTTAAAACCGGCGGTGAAGGGCTGCATGTCGTAGGCCATGTTGTACCAGGCGGCGCACATGGCCAAGGTCATGATGGCGACAAACACCCCGGCCACCCGGGCTTGGAACATCACAAAGCCAAAGGCGATGAAAAATCCCGTGGGCACCGCCAACGCCAACAATAAACCCACGGGGGTCGACCAAAAGGGCTGCCACAAAAGGGGCAGCTCCGTGAGCTCGTTGGTGAGCATAAAGCTCGGGATGGGGTCGTACTCCGGGTCCTGGAACTGCATCTGCATGGTCATGGCCATGCCGTAGGCGGCCAGGCCAAAGGCGATGCCCTGGCCCAAACTCAAAATGCCGCCATAGCCCCAGATCAAGCTCACCGAGACGGCCAGGAGGGCGTAGACACAGTACTGGGAGATCTGGTTGAGCAAAAACAGATCGTCCACCGCCAGGGGCAACAGGGCCAAAAGCCCAAAGGCGCCGCCGTAGACGGCCCACTTGAAACCGCTATGGTGATAGAGATTGGTTACCACAAAGGCGCTCTCTGCCGGCGAGTTGTGCAATGGCGCCATCAAAGGCGCCGGCGTTCTGGGGTGGGGAAAAGCCGCCGTGAACCCCTACTCAGGTCACTGTCCAATTGTCGTTGCGGCGCTTCCAGCCCTCGTTGAAGTGCTCGGGGTAGCCGTCGGTCTCGTCCATCTCTTCAAGGCGCATGAGGAAGATGTCGTGCTGGGGGTCGTGTTCGTTGTCGTAGACCTTGTCGTTGACAAACTCCGGCGGTACCCCGCGGACCCCCGACAGACGGCCGATGCGCCATTCCCGCTCGGGGACGGTGCAGATCACCACCAACTTGCCCTTGCCGTTGGCGGGCATGGCCGCCCGCATGCGGATCAACACCCGGTTGAGGAGCAGGTCCTCGTGGATGCCCCCCGAGATCTCCGTGGTATCGCCGGGGGTGGCACAGCGCAAAATGGAACAGCCCGCCACGCCCTTCATGGACTCGATACACGCCTTGTGTTCGGCGATGATGCGCTCTCGCTCGGGGGTGCCCTTTTTGGGAATGCTGATCATGGCAAACGCTCCAAGGATATAGCGTGTATGCAAAGGCGTTGAATGGCAAGCCGGGGCCCCGGCGGGGGCCCTGTGACGGTC
>JBHJHK010000310.1:0-4039 GCA_050330975.1 Candidatus Competibacterales bacterium
CGTGGTGGTTGGGATAGGGGTGGATTACGATGTGTTGGGCGTAGGGGTCGGTGTCGCGGATAAATTGGGCCATCTGCTGGCGCTGGGTGGTGGTTTGGGTGTTTTCCTCCCCCAAGTTCCAGTTCAGCGCCAGGTGGTGGCCAAAGCGGGCGATGAGCTCGCGGTAGTAGAGTTTGCGCTCGGTTTCCACCCGGCCCTGATCCAGACCCCAAGTGCCGTCGTTGTCATTTTCCGTCTCTTGGAGTTTAAAGTGCAGGTAGAGGCCTTTGGTTTGGGCGTGGGTGAAGACGATATTCCACTGGTCGAGCTTGGAGACGTCGTATTGTAGCGGCTCATCGGGGTGGATAAAGGGCCAGACGTCTTTGCCGTCGCCCCCGGCGTTGTAGGGCAGGAAACTAAAGGCGTTTTGCTCTTCCTCGGCCAGGTAATTCAAGGCGCCGATGATGCCCTTGCCGCGGTCACCGGACCAGGTGGGGTCGCCGGGATTCCAGTCGCCCACATGGGGTTGCCAGTCCTTGAGGCCGCTGTTGCTGTTATCGCACTTGCTGAGGTCGTTTTTGTCGGCGTTGTTTTGTTTGCAGGTGTTATCGAATTCCCGGTAACCCAAGAAGTTTTCCGGGGCGTCGGCGCCGATCTTGAGGAAATACTCTCCACTGCCCAAAAATTGCAAGTGGTGGCCGTCGACGTAGCCCAACCGGCCATGGCGGTAAAACCCCGGCGCGGTGGTGTCCATGGGGGCGACGGTAAAGCTGCCGCTCATGCCGTCGATGGACGATACCGGCGTGCCGTTGTTGCCGTTGATGGCCACGTTGTCACCGCTGACAA
Organism: Candidatus Competibacterales bacterium; assembly: GCA_050330975.1. Taxonomy (GTDB): domain Bacteria; phylum Pseudomonadota; class Gammaproteobacteria; order Competibacterales; family Competibacteraceae; genus JBHJHK01. The sequence continues at coordinate 826 of JBHJHK010000310.1, forward strand.
ACGAGGCCTCCCAGGTCCAGGTGCCGTCCATGTCGGGGGCGAAGTACACCCGCCACTGGTCGCCCTCGCTGGCGCCGCTATTGGCGGCGTTGCCATCGGCGGCGAAGAAGCCGGGGACGGTGTACGAAAAACCGTGGCCATCGCTGAAGGTGACTTCGAGGCGATAGTCCAAAAAGGGATTGGGGTTGGTGTCGGTTTCGGCGGCGAAGGGGCCGGCGAAGGTGAGGGAAATGGGTTGCCAGGCATAGAGGGTGCCGCTGGGTTGTAAATCGGCGGCGTGGAGGGGTAGTACCCCCAGGATGGCTAGCCAGGCTAGCAAAAACGAAGGCTTGCACTTCGGTGACATGCGAAACTCCCCGTCGGGTTATAGGGAATGTCGATGGACCGAAAAAGGCTCTGGGAGGAGGGCGCGCACCACAAACGCACTAGGGAGCTAGCTAGCTTCCCCGTGGGGTTGGGTGTCAAGTGACTCCGGCAGTCCCGCTATCCTAAGGTGAAGGTTCCCTTACACCCCGTAGACCGGTGACTTTGCGTCCCCACCTTTCGATGGGTTTGCCTTTTTCGGACAACGATGGACGGTTACCCGTTGCCGCCATGCTCTAGGTCACCGTCGGTGGCAAGGATAACATGACCAATTGTTAAGAGCGATGGCAGATGGAAGTTGGCGCGCCGGCGCGCAGCTCCTCCAATGCCCGGGGCAGGGCCCGGCGAGGGGTGGTCTGCAGGCGCTGGAGGCCGTCCCAGGGGGGCGTCGCCACCCCGTGGCGTTCTTGGAGCAACTGCAACAGATGCAGCCAGAGGTGGGCGGTGGTGGTGGCATCGGCCAGCGCCCGGTGACGGCCCCCACCGTCGGGCAAAGGCGTGACCCGGGCCAGGTGGGCCAGGCCGTGGCGCTTGGCTTCGGGCATCAGCCGCCTCGCCAGGCGCAGGGTACAGACGAAGGGTTGCTGGCGCCGACGGGGGAGGCGGCGCCATTGGGCGTCCAAAAACGCGGCATCAAAGGCGGCGTTGTGGGCCACCAGCGGTGTGGGGCCGAGCCAGTGCCACAACGCCTCCATGACCTCCGCGGCCGGCGGCGCGGCCGCCACCATGGCGTCGGTGATGCCGGTGAGGCTTTGGATGGCCGGCGGTATGGGGGTATGGGTGCACAGCAAACTCTCAAAACGCTCGGTCAAGCACCCCTCTTCGATGCGCACTGCCCCCACCTCTGTGACCCGACCCCCCTGTTGGGGACTACCCCCTGTGGTCTCAAAATCGATGATGACCACCGGGGGGGAGGTGATGGCTTGTCGTGCAAGGGGGGGGAAGGTCAAGGACAAGGACTGGGTCTCAACCGCCGAGGATGGCCGAAGCATCGGGGAAGGGCTTGGAACTGTCAACTGTTTCCCTTTTTTTATGGGTTCAAAGCCCTATCCTTGGGAGTTGTTTCCGCCCCTGCGCCCTCCGAAACCGCGTTGTCAGCACCTTGTCGCTGCGAGCCCGGTCTCGAAGAACACCATGGGCACCATCCGAGATCTAGCACAACAGAATGGCCGAGAGGATTGATGCCATGGGTTCTCCCATCAACCCCAGCGACAACGGGCCTCGCCGTGCCGAGGCGGCAAACCAACACCCCCCAGAGGCCCCCGGCGGCGCCGCCGATCGCTTCCAGCAAAACCTCCAAGGGGCCGCCGAGCCGCCGCCCCGGGAAGACATCACCATCATGGGTCAGGTGGGGGGCGTGTTCAAAGGCTTTGGCGAAGCCGTGTGGGAGACGGGCGAAGGCCTGGTGACCATGGGGGCTGGCGCCCTGCGCACCGGCTACGACTTGGGGCCCCTGGGGTGGGCCGCCGAGGGGGCCGAGCGGGGGCTTGAGGCCCTCACTGGCAGCGACGTCACCATGCCGGCGTGGCTGCCCGACATGGACCGGGGCGCGGACACCCTCCAGGGGGTGGCGGATGTGGCCTCGGCCATCGTCCAAAATCCCAGCCTCGTCTGGGAGGGCATCAAGGAGCCCTACGTGGAGGACTGGGCCGCCGGGCGCTACGGCGAGGCCATCGGCCGCGGTGTTTTCGACATCGGCGGCATGTTGCTGGGCACCAAGGGATTGGACAAGCTGGGCAAGGCCGGCAAGCTCTCTGCCGTGGACGACCTGGCCGACGTCCTCACCGTGGCTCGACGGGCCGATGCGGTGATCCCCGAGGAATTCGCCAACATCACCGACGAACTTATCGATATCAAGCGGGCCGAGGGCAAGCTGGGGGACTTGGTGGACGGGGCCCGCCAGTCGGGGACCTTGGACGATATGCTGGAGCTGGATCGCCTCACCCCCGACGAACTGGACGAGCTCCGCGCCGCCGGCAAACTGAGCGACGACGAACTGGCCAGGGCTCAAGGGGCGGCCAACCGCGCCCCCCCACCCCTCAAGACCCGGGTGGACGAGCCGGGGCAAATGCCCGAGAGGTACAAGTCCCTGGCCTCCAACGACGATGTGCCTTCGGTCTACCGCGACGACCCCCGCTTCGACGACCTGGCCGCCGACCCCGCCCACGGCGGCAAAGTCAAGTCCTCCACCCGGGCCGAGGCCATGGCCGGCCTCGAGGCCGAGGCCCAGGGGCTCGTGGACGGCCCCATCAAGCGCGGTCCGGCCCAGATCGAGTTTTACGACGCCAATGGCGACCCTTGGGACGTGAAAACCCCCCCCTCGGCCAAGCCCGGGCAACCCGATTTCTTCAACCCCGAGCAGTCGGGCAATGCCATCCTCAAGGAGCTGCGCAACAAGGGCGAGCCCGCCGGCACCTTCCCCAACGAACTCACCGGCGACCCCGCCCCCCGGCGCGTCATCTTGGACAGCACCTACCTCACCAAGCCGACCACCAAGCCCTGTGGAGCTGGCTCAACGACAACCTCACCCCCGATGAGCTGAGCCGGATTGTGGAAGTGAACACCCAGCTCCATTGAGGATCTTGACCCGACATTCCCTCAACGCGAAACCCAAAAGTTAACCCATCCGCCATGAGCGTCAACCGCACCCCCTTGAGCCCCGAGGCGCTCCGTGAGCGCCTCGCCCGCCACAGACTCTATATGGAAAGCGAGGGCCGCGACGGCCAAAGCCTCGAGCTGTTGGCCGTCCAGGTGGCAGACCTCCATTTCAAACGCCAGACTTTGGATGAATTCGACGCCCGCCCCAGCCACTTACAGCGCTGCAACTTCGCCCGGGCCGATCTCTACCGCC
>JBHJHK010000311.1:0-3480 GCA_050330975.1 Candidatus Competibacterales bacterium
GACCCTGCGCCTGGCCCTGTCCCTGGCCATCGCCCTGGTGGTGGTGGGCCTGAGTGGCCCACACCGCCCGGCCCACACCGTAGAGCGTCTGGGTCAGGGGGCCCAGATGGTGTTACTGGTGGATCACAGCAGCAGCATGGACCGGCCCTTTGGCCAGCGGCGCCACATCTACGCCACGGCGGGGGCAGAATCCAAGGGCCAGGTGGCTCGGCGGCTGTTGGCGGCCTTTGCCGACCGCCGTCCCCACGATCGCTACGCCATAGTGGTGTTTTCCACCAATCCCATCCAGGTGCTGCCCTACACCGCCAAGCCCCCCTAGGTCCAGGCCGCCATCGCCGCCGGCAACCGCGGCCGGGGCCTGGCCCAAACCGACCTGGGGGCGGGTTTGGTCCAGGCCCTGGAGCTGTACGCCGAGCAACCCTACCACGGCTCGCGACTGCTGCTGTTGGTCTCCGACGGGGCGGCGAGTCTAGACCGCCACCAGCGGCGCTACATCGCCGACCTGTTGGCCCACCACCGGGTGGCCCTGTACTGGCTCTACCTGCGGGCACCCCAGGGCCCCACCCTCCAGGCGACGGTGGCCGATCCGAGCCCCGAACAGGCCCTTCACCGGTTCTTCCGGGGTCTCAAGACCCCCTATCGAGCCTACGCCGCCGACAATCCCCAAGCGTTGGCCCAGGCTATCGCCGCTGTGGACCGCCTGCAGAACTTGCCCTTGCGCTACCGCGAGGGCATCCCCCCGCTGGATTGGGCCCCCAGATGCTTTGCCCTGGCCCTGATTCCAGCCCTTGTCATCACCCTGGGGGCGTGGGCGGAGCGGCGGCCTTGGAGATGACATGAGGCGGCACCTTGCCAAGACCTGGGTTTTGGGGGCCCTGGCCCTGACCCTGGCCGCCGTCGCCCTCCACCAGGGTTGGCAATGGCGGGCCATCGCCCGCTATAACGCCGCCCTGGCCGCGGGGGACTACGCCCGGGCCGGCAGCGGCGGCGACGCCTTTGGTCGCCTGGCCCGGGCCTACGTCCACCAGGGCGCCAACCGCTGGTCATTGGCCCTGGCGGGCTACTTGGCCCTGGAGAACCACCCCCAAGTGGGAGACACCGCCCGCTTCAACGCCGCCACCCTGAAGTTGCAACGGGCGCTGGCCCTGTTGGAGGAAGACGAAGCCCCAGAGCGGGCCTTCACCTGGGGCGAGTTGGCCAAGGGGGACTACCGCCGGCTATTGCGTCGCAACCCCGACCACTGGCGGGCCAAGCTCAATCTCGAGCTGGCCCTGCGGCGCTTTCCAGACCCCAAAGCCCCGCCGGTGGCGGACGGTTCCCCGCCGGCCCACGACGCCCGGGCGGTGATGGCCCGCCAAGCCGAGGCCCGGGGCCTGCCGTGACCCTGCGCCCCTGGGGATACACCCTGGCCCTCGCGGCTTTGGTGGGGGCCGCGTTTGATATCCACGTGCCCCTACCGAGCCGCGACTACCGCTATTTGCTGGTATTCGACATCACCCAGAGCATGAACACCGTCGACGTCGCCCCGGCGGGCTCCGCTGCCACCGGTCCCCGCCCCCGTCTGGCGGCCGCCAAGGCCGCGGCAAAGGTGGCCCTAGCGGCCCTGCCCTGCGATGCCTCGGTGGGGGTGGCGCTGTTCTCCGGCCACCGAACTTTGTTGCTGTTTGAACCGGTGGCCGCCTGTGACCACGCGGAAGAATTGCAGGTGGTGATCGACAACGTGGACTGGCGGGCCGGCTGGGTGGCCAAAAGCGAGGTGAGTAAGGGGTTGTTTGCCGCCATCGCGTTGGCGGCAGATCTAGCCCCCGAGCCCAAACTGGTGTGGTTTAGCGACGGCCACGAGGCGCCGCCCCTCCACCCCCGCCTGCGGCCGCGATTTCGCGGCACCCCCGGTTCCCCCCAATCGCCCTTGGGGGTCATCGTCGGAGTGGGGGGGGATGACTTGACCCCCATTCCCAAGCTCGATGGGGACGACCGCCCCGTGGGACACTGGGGGGCCGACGAGGTCATGCAGATCGATCCCTACCGCTTTGGCCGCGCCGGCACCAGCCGCCGGGAGACCATGGTGGGGGCGGAGGATGGCCTTGAAGACGCCGTAGGGGGTGGCATCCCCCGGGGTATGGAGCACTTGTCGTCCCTGCGGGAGGGCCATCTGCGGTCCCTGGCCGCCGCCACTGGCCTCGACTACCAGCGCCTGACCCACGGCGACGCCCTGGCCCGCTATTTGACCGGGGCCACCTTGGCCATCCCCGTGGTCAAACCCGTGCCCGTGGCCCTGCCCCTGGCGGCGTTGGCTCTGGCCTTGTGGTTGGGGGTGGGGTTGGCGAGTCGAGCTCGTGGGTTGGCGTTTTGGCGCGGGCGGCGAAAGGCGGGGCAGCGCCCGTCCCGGGGAAACAGCTGAGCCCTTTGGGGAGCGCCCACAGCGGCCAAAAACGCCCCCTGGAGCCACGAGGCCCGGTGGAGAATCTCCCGGCGGAGGCAGCGGTGGGCCAGGGCGGGGTCCAGGGGGGTCAGGGGCTCGAGGCCCTCCTGGCTCAGGGCGTGGCGGGCCCCTTCGCGGACCAACAGGCTCTCGGCATAGGGCACAGACCGCGCCTGGAGCAGCTGGGCATAGACCCCGTGGGCCAGCAGCACGGTCTCGGTGCTGGGCAGGTAGGTGGCATCGACCCGACAAAGCCGCCCGGGGCACAACCGGGCTCGAAGGGTTTCCGGGGCCACGGGGGTCCAGGTGGGGGGCGTTATCCAGGTGAGACCCTGGCCTGCCAACCACCGGCGAGTGGCGGCGAGTCTGGTCTCGGGCAGGGTCACCTCGCCTCCCGCCACCTCCGCTAGGGCCTCATGGAGGGTCAACGGGGTCACCGTGGCGCCGGCGGCTTTGAGCCGCGCCACTAACCCGCCGGGCCCCACCACGTGGGAGGCCCCCACCGCCACCAGGGTGGCGCCGCGCCCCAGGGGTTGCTCCAGCGTCCGCCAGAACGCGGCATTGCGCCGGTCGATCAGCACTCGTTGTACCACCTGGGCCAGGCCGGGGTCGCTGGGGCCCAAGGCCTCGGCCTGGGCGAAGAACGCGGTCAAATCGCCGGCGGCATAGGCCGCCACCTGACGGCGATACAACATCGCCAGGGTTTTGGCGTTGCACACCCCCTCGGCCAACAAACGCCACTGTTGCTCCGCCGACAGGTGCGCGCGGTAACGCCTCGCCAGGGCGGTGAAATCCTCCAGAAATTCCACGGGAATGGCCAGCGCCTCGGCTTGGCGTTGGAGGCGGGCGTCGAGAATTTCCCCCCCTGGAGGAGGTCTAGCGGGGGCCTGGTGGAGTAGCGCGGCGGCAAACCACACCCGGAGGCGCCCGGCCCCCGTTCTGGGAGCCCCCATCCCGACCAGTCCCTACCGCGCCCGCCTGGCGAGGGCCGGGGAGGGGGCCTTGGCCAGCGACGTGGTCTCCCCGGGGAGCAGCTGGGCCCCGAGATCCACCGCGGC
>JBHJHK010000312.1:0-8066 GCA_050330975.1 Candidatus Competibacterales bacterium
GCTGAACCACTGAGGTGCCGTGGCCTTGTCAAAGCTCCACTGGAAACTGGCCCATGGCTGGCGAGGGACAATACGCCAGGGCGCCCGAGTGGCATGACGCCCTGGCGTGTCGTCTGTTCAGCCCTCGCCAGTATTGAGCTCCGGGCGGTCTGTAAGGCACATCATCGTCGCTGCCATCGTCGCCACCCGTTTGCTAGATTCCCTTTCCCCACCCCCAGTCGCCCCCAGGGCAAACGCCTCCCCCTGGGCAAAGGTAATGGTGCGACCGGGCTTGATCACCTTGGCAAAGACCCGGAAATAATCCCCCTGGGCCGGGGCGAGGAGGTTGGTCTTAAATTCGACGCTCAACACCGCGGCCTCCGCTGGCATCAGCGAAAAGGCGGCGTAGCCACAGGCGCTGTCGAGGGCTGTGGTGATCACGCCGGCGTGGATAAAACCGTTTTGCTGGGTGAGGTCAAGCCGGTAGTCAAAACGCAGCTCCACGCCGCCGGGCACCACGGTCACCAACCGCATGCCCAGGGTTGCCATGGCCCGCTGGTGGTGAAAGTTCTCCGTGACCCGCCGGCGAAAATCGGGGGCGCGGGGCTGGAAGGGGGTCTCCAAGCAATAGTCCATGGGCAACGGCATCCAAAGGGGGTCTAGGGAGACATGTTATCGCCACCTCGGGTCGCCCGCGACCTCGGCGATAACATGCCCACCCAACCCCTCGAGAGAGGGCCTCTATTGCTTCCCAGGGGTGAAGGGCTCGTTCTCCTCCACCACCACGTCGGGCCAGGTCTGATGACCGCAGGCACCACAGCGCCACTGCTCCTGGAGGCGGCCAAACACCCGCCAGCGTCGTCTGAGGGTCCCCGTGGGGCGAAAACTCAAGTGGCGGCGACAGCTCGGACACCGGTAGATGAGCAACAGGTGATAGCCCAGGGTGGCCAGGGCCGCTGTGGCGATAAAGGCGGCGAGGAGGTAAATCGCCAGGGAGGGAGACATGGTCATGGGGTATCGGGATGGTGGGTGGTTTGGCGCTACGAAAGTGATTTGCCCAAATAGACCCGAGGATAGCCCTGCTCGACGCGCCGAGCCGTCTCGATAAAACCGCAGCGTCGGTACCAAGCGAAGTTTTCCGTCGTGGCCTCGTGGGTGTAGAGTTCAAACCAATTAGAACCCCAGGTTTTCGCCAGGGTTTCGGCCGTGGCCAGGAGCCTGCGCCCCAATCCCCGCCCTTGAAAGGCCGGATGGATGGCGATGTTGTCCAACAACACGCCGTCAGCTTGCGCTATCGACACCAACACCCCGACGATGCCCCCCTCGGCCTCGGTGACCCAAACCCCATGGCGTACCACCACGGGGGAAGTTCCCGGTCCATAGACGGCAGCTCGCTGGAGCCCCCTCGCCTCGTCAATCGTCAGTCCTCACCCGTGGGTCTTCCACCGGACGCCCACAGGCGGCCAACAGCCAATCGCGAAACACGCTGATTTTGGCCAGACCCGCCGTGGCCTCGGTGTACACCAAGTAATAGTCGTGGGGTCCATTGACGGTCAGGGTGAAGGGGGCGACGAGGCGACCGTGGTGGAGGTCGTCGTCGACAAACGGAATCCGCCCCATGGCGATCCCCAACCCGTCGGCCGCCGCCTGGAGGGTGAGGGTGCGGGAGTCCAGTTCCAGGTGGCGGTGGGGCACCAACCCCGGCATGCCGGCGGCCACCAGCCACTGGGGCCATTCAAAGGGGTTGTCGGAGTAGTGGATCAAAGTGTGGTGGGCCAAGTCCATGGGGCGGGTCAAAGGGGGGGCTTGGGTCAGGTAATTGCGGCTGCACACCGGCAGTAGCTGTTCGGCCAGGAGCAAATCGCACTGCACCCCCGGCTGGGTCATGGGGCCATAGTGGACCAACATATCCACCTCGGAAAGGTTCAACCGCGGCTGGGGGCGGCTCACCACCGAGACCCGCAAATGGGGGTGGGCCCGGTGGAAAGATCCCAGGCGCGGCAGCAACCACCGGGCGGCAAAGGTGGGGTACAGCCACAAGGTGAGGGTGTCGGCTCCCTGGGCCTGAACCCGTTGGGTGGCGGTGCGGAGCAACTCCAACACCTGGCTCAGCTCATTGCTGTAGAGGCGCCCCGCTTCGGTGAGTTGTAGACCCCGTTCGGTGCGGGTGAACAACGTGATCCCCAGGTGGGCTTCCAGGGTCTTGACTTGATGGCTCACCGCCGACGGCGTCAAAGCCAATTCGGCGGCGGCCCGTTTGAAACTCCCCAAGCGGGCCGCCGCCTCAAAACCTCGCAGGGCGGCAAAGGGGGGAAGGCGGGCGTTGGCGGGCAAGGGTGGTAATCCGATGGGCGGCGTAGCACCTCAATGAAACTCAACTGTCACAAAGAGTCAAGGTGTCAGCATACAGAGGGTCCATCGTCGACGGGCAATCTCCTCGACCCATGGTTGACTACAGAGGCCGTCCGGATCCACTTGACAGCCCGAGACCAGCCTCTAAGCTTAAAATCCAAATGAGCCCCGGGCGTTGAACGTCCACAAGCATCCAATTTTGCAAACCGTAGGTGAGCGCCTACAATGAAGCCCAGAATAATAAAAATTATTTAATAATCAACGAAATTTAACCGCTAGATTTTGCCAGGCGATTCGGACACTGGCGATTTCTCGGGAGGAGACACGAGTGACCAAACCAGGCGGAGCTGCCCTCATGGGCGCACTCATCTGCTTTCTGGCCTTTTTCGGCAATGTGACCCTTGGTGCGACGGGTTTGGGTGTCATCCTCGGCGACGTGGCGGAGATGCTGACCCTCTTCGTCGCCTGCATCTTATTCGCCATCGGGGTGCTCGCCCGCGAGGCCGCCGAGAACGACTCGCAATAACAACCTGCAGTAACGATCCCATCACTGGAAGGAGACACTTTTTATGGACACCAAGACCAAGGCGGAGATCGCCTCCCTTGAGCGGCGCAACTTCCTCAAACTCACCGCCTCAGGGGGCTTCACCGCCGCGATGGTCGCTGGTGCGGCGGGTGTGCTCTCATCCTCCGAAGCCGTCGCCCAGACCCGCCGGGAAGAAGCCGAGCGCCAGGCGGCGGCTGACCGCATTATGACCGTCGCCACCGCCTACGTGCTCACCGCAGATCGCAGCTATCCGATCATGCAGCTCGACTTCAAGGAGAACATCCAAAATGCCACCAACGGCAAGGTCTACGTCAGGCTGGCGGCGGGGGGGCAGCTCGGCGCCGGCGGCGCCCTGGCCCAGAAGGTACAGGGCGGCACGATCCAGGCCGCCCAGCACTCCCTGTCCAACTTTGCCCCCTTCGCCCCGGTGGTGGATTTGATCAACCTGCCCTACCTGTGTGGTGCCAATCAGAAATTCGTCAATCTCGTCACCTCTGACTACTGGCGGACCACGGTGAATCCCCAGGTGGAGGCGAAGAACTTCAAGCCCCTTTGGTACGTGGTCATCGACCCCCGGGTGGTCGCCATGCGCAAGGGCGGCGCGGGGCCGGTGATGTCCCCCGCCGATCTATCCGGGGTGAAGTTTCGGGTGCCGGGCTCCCAGATGCTCCAGCAGTACTATCGGCTAGTGGGGGCCAATCCCACGCCCGTGGCCTGGGGCGAGACGCCGTCTGCCATCAAGCAGGGGGTGGCCGACGCCCTCGACCCCTCTGTGGGGGCTCTCTATGTCTTTGGCTTCAAGGATATCCTGAGCCACGTCACCTTCACCCAAGCGGTGCCCGACAGCCAGGTCTATTCCTGTAATTTGGAGTGGTACAACTCCCTGCCGAGTGACGTACAGGAGGGGATCGACTTCGCCTCCGAGATTACCGCCCAGCAAAACCTGGCCAAAGTGCCCGCGGCGCGCAACTACGCCATGGCGGAGCTGCGCAGGGCCGGGGTCGAGTTTCACTCCCTCTCTGCCGACCAACTCGCCGAATGGGAGGCCACCGGCGGCTACCAACGCGAGGAGTGGAACAGCTTCAAGACTGAGCTCGCCGGTTCTATGGACGCCTTTGAAAAATTGGTCGAAGCGGCCAACACCCAGGCCCGCTTGTACGTCCACGACGCCTGAGTTCGACGGCCGGCCACCGCCCGTGGCTGGCCGATCTCCATGACCGTGGTTCACCCCCCGCCGGTCGTGCGCTGGCGAAGGAGTCGTTGTGCTCGAAATCCTCGATAAGAATGCCGAACGCTGGGCGCTTTTGATCTTCTACACCATGCTCGTGGCCACCATGGCCGTCGAGGTGATCCGCCGTGAAGTCTTTGCCTATTCCTCGATTTGGGGCGAGGAAATCGTGCGCTACGCCTTTATCTACCTGGTCTGGATCGGCGCCGCCTCGGCGGTGCGCGAGCGAGCCCATATCCGCATCGACGTGATCCTCGCCTTCCTCGGCAACCGGGTGAAGGCGTTGATCTATATTTTCGGCGACCTGGTGATGCTGGCCATTGCGGTACTCGCCGTTTGGTGGTCGTTTGAAACCGTCGCCGTTTCCTGGAAGTTTGGCTCGGTCAGCCATGGCCTGCGGGTTTCCATGGTCTGGTTCCTGGCCGCGGATCCCCTGGGTTTCTCGTTGATGGTTTTTCGTCTCATCCAGTCGCTCCTTCGCGACGTGGCGGACTTCCGTGGGGGCCGGCCCGTCTTCGAAGGCAACCGACTCTTTGACTGAAGGGGGGGAAACCCATGCTTTGGAACCAGATGGAGCAAGAGGCCGTCATCATCGGCTGGGAATTCTACGCCCCGGTCATTCTCTTTGTCGTTCTCGTCGCCCTGGCGGTCCCGGTGTGGGCTGCCATTGGCGCATCGGCGGTGATGATGTTGGTCCTCTCCGAGGTCCTACCGCTGTCGCTCCTGGGGGAAAGCCTGTTCGACGGGATCGACCACTTCGCGTTGACGGCCGTGCCGCTGTTTATCCTCACCGGCGACGTGCTGGTGCGCACCGGTCTCAGCCGCAAATTCCTCGACGTCGCCGAAGCCCTGACCTGCTGGGCCCGGGGGGGGTTTGGCTCCGCCACGGTATTGGTCTGCGGCATGTTCTCGGCCATTTCGGGCTCCGACGCCGCCGGGGCTGCGGCGGTGGGGCGCATGACCATCAATCGGCTGGTGGAATCGGGGTACCCCAGGCCCTATGCCTGTGCCCTGGTGGCCGCGGGGGCTTGTACCGGTATCCTGATTCCGCCCTCCATCGCCTATATCGTCATCGGCCTCGTCTTGGGCATTTCGGCCTCGACCCTGTTCCAGGCCGCCCTGATCCCGGGGGTGCTGATCCTGGTGTCGATCCTCGTGACCAATATTGTGGTCAACCGCCGCTATGCCTATGAGGGAGGCGGCCTGATATCGACGGGGGAGTGGCTTGCCAATCTCGGTACAGCCCTCAAGAACGGCTGGTACGCCTTTTTGGTGCCGGGGGTGATCTTCTGGGGCATCTTCTCGGGGCGACTGACACCCACCGAGGCGGGGGCGACCGCTGTGGTCATCACCATCGCCATGGGCTTTATGCTCGGTACCCTGAGGCTCTCTGACTTCCCGGCCATGATGGTGAGCTCCGCCAAGGTCAATGGGGTAATCCTACCCATCATCGCCCTGTCCCTACCCCTGGCCCAAACCATGGCGGCTCTGGGCGTGCCCCAGGGGTTTGTCTTTGCGGTGACCTCCCTCACCGAGAATCCCTACCTGCTCATCTTCCTCATGATCGCCATTTTGATCGCCGCGGGTTGTGTCATGGAGACCACCCCCAACATCGTGATCCTGGCGCCGATTTTAAAGCCCCTGGCGGACGAGATCGGCATGAACGAAATCCAGTTCTGCGTCATGATGATCACAGCCCTCGGCGTGGGCTTTATCACACCGCCCTTGGGGCTGAACTTGTTTGTCGTCTCCGGGCTGACGGGGGAATCGATCCTGCGGATTGCCGCCCGCGCTGTCCCCTTCGTGTTTTTCATGCTGCTGGTCACGCTGCTGATCGCCTACGTACCGGCCATCTCCACCGTGTTACTGCCAGACATTTACCAATAGGTGCGGGAGGAGGTTCCCAATGACTGTGGAATACCTGAAGAGAGCTGCCAAAAAGTCCACCGATGACGCCGGGGATGTGCGGGCGACGGTCCAGGCCATCCTCGATGAGATCGAAGCCGGTGGGGACGAGGCCGCCCTCCGCTATGCCGCCAAGTTCGACAAATACGAGGGCAACATCGCGCTGACCCGGGACGAAATCGACGCCGCCGCCGCCCTGGTGCCCCAGAAGCTGAAGGACGATATCAAGTTTGCCTGGGACAACGTGCGCCGCTTTGCCGAGGCCCAAAAGGCGTCGATCCGCGACGTGGAGATCGAGGTGGTACCCGGTCTTGTGGCCGGCCAGAAGGCCATCCCCTGCCAGGCGGCGGGCTGCTATGCCCCGGGGGGGCGCTACAGCCACATCGCCTCGGCGCTCATGACGGTGACCACCGCCAAGGTGGCGGGCTGTGGCCACATCACCGCCTGCTCGCCGCCGCGCCCGGGGGTTGGCATCGCCCCGGCCATCGTCTACACCGCCGACCTCTGCGGCGCCGATGCGATCCTGGCCCTAGGCGGTGTCCAGGGGGTGGCGGCCATGGCCTTTGGCCTGTTTGGTCTGCCCAAGGCCGATATCTTGGTGGGGCCGGGCAATCAGTTCGTCGCCGAGGCCAAGCGCATTTTGTTTGGTCGGGTGGGGATCGACATGTTCGCCGGGCCCACGGACAGCCTCATCCTCGCCGACGAGACCGCCGACCCCCACATCGTCGCCTGGGACCTGGTGGGCCAGGCGGAGCACGGCTACAACTCCCCGGTGTGGCTCGCCACCACCCACAGGCCCCTGGCTGAGAAGGTCCTCGAGTTGGTCCCCGGCTACATCGACACCCTGCCGGCACTCAACGCCCAAAACGCCACCGTGGCCTGGCGGGACATGGCCGAGGTGATGGTGGTACCCGACCGGGAGGGGTTGGCCCAGGTGTCGGATGCCATCGCCCCCGAGCACCTCCACGTCCAGGCGGCCGACCTCGATTGGTTTTTGGGGAGGCTGCAGTGCTACGGCTCTCTGTTCTTAGGGGAGGAGACCACCGTGGCCTTTGGCGACAAGGCCGCGGGGCCCAACCACGTGCTGCCCACCTCGGGGGCCGCCCGCTACACCGGGGGCTTGAGCGTCCACAAGTACATGAAGCTGGTGACCTGGCAGCGGGCCACCCGGGAAGGGGCGAAGCCCGTGGCCGAGGCCACGGCCCGGATCTCCCGGCTGGAGGGGATGGAGGGCCACGCCCGCACCGCCGACATCCGCCTGGAGAAGTATTTTCCCGACGAGCCCTTCGACCTCAGCGCGGCCGGGTGAGGGGAGGCGCCGGTGTCTTTTGTGACCGCCGAGCTGTTTAGCGTCCGCGGCCGGGTCGCCTGTATCACCGGCGCCAGCGCTGGCCTCGGCCGCGCCCTGGCGACGGCCCTGGCGGAGGCGGGGGCCAAGACCGTGGGCATCGCCCGGCGCGCCCCCGCCCTGGAGGCCTGGCGGGCCGAAACCCGCGGCGAGACTGCGGCCATCACCGCCGACCTCGGCGACCCCACGGCCATGGCCGACGTGGGGGCTCGGGCCGCCCAACCCTTTGGGCCCCCGGATATTCTCATCAACGCCGCCGGGGTCAACACCCGCCAGCCGGCCGATGAGGTCACCGCCGAAGGCTGGCAGACCACCCTGGACTTAAACCTCTCCACCCCCTTTTTCCTCGCCAAGGCCCTGGTCCCGGGGATGAAGGCCAAGGGCTGGGGGCGGATCGTCAACTTCGCCTCCCTGCAGACGGAGCGCGCCTTCCCCGGGGGTGTGGCCTATGGCGCTTCCAAGGGGGGCATCGGCCAGCTGACCCGGGCCATGGCCGAGGCCTGGTCGCGCCACGGGATCACCGCGAACGCCCTGGCCCCGGGGTTTTTTCCCACCGAGCTCACGGGCCCGGTCTTTAGCGACCCCGAACGGGCCCGGCGCAACGCCGCCCAGACCTGCATCGGCCGCAACGGCGACCTCGCCGATATGGTGGGGCCGCCCCTCTTCCTCTGCTAGACGCCGACCCACTACCTGACGGGGCTGATTCT
>JBHJHK010000313.1:0-2028 GCA_050330975.1 Candidatus Competibacterales bacterium
GGGTGGGCAGGTCGTGGGGGTTGAAAAAGTCATTGCCGCTCAGGAGTTGTACCGCCGATTGGGTGTCGGCGCCAGGGGCTCCCAGGTCCGTCTCGGACTTTTGGGGCAGGTACAAAAGGTTCGGCTGGGGGGGTTCGTCCAGCAGGGGAGGGGTCCCTTCGACAAAGGTGGGCACGGGGTTGGCAAACACCGGGGTGACCGTTGCGTCGTCGCTGTGGCGTCGCCGGGGCTCAAAGGGGGCACCGTCGAGTTGGATGGCCACGGGCTGGGCTGCGCGCAGCTGACTGGCGGTCCAAGGGCTTTGGGGAGCCAGGGCCTGGATCTGTGAACCCTCGGCGCCCCCCACTTCGATACCGATGACGTCGTCGAACGCACCCTCCACTTGGGCGAGGGCCGGGGGGGCGCTGACGAGTAGGGCGGCGAGGGCCAGGGGGGCTTTGGCGAAGGGGGAGCTGTTCATGGGGACCTCCTGAATTCGGTCGATTCATTGCATTGCGTGACTCGCTTTAAGTCGTTTTCTCAAACGAGACTTCGCGGTGACGGGGCATTTATACCCCCGGGGATGGGGCGATTTTTAGGAAGTGGTCAACACCTTAGATGGCGACTGGGGCACATTCCAGGGGTCGACGGCGGCGGCTTTGATTTGGGTACTGGTGCCCTTTCGCCGAGGATCCGAAGTGACAGTTGACGGAGGACAGCGCCCGTGGGCCAACCCGCTGGCAAAGGGTGCCCTTGACAGCCATCTTTACCCATGACGCGACCATCCAAAGGCGGTTTACCCCCATGAACCTCTATCACCAGCTCGCCGCCCGCCACGGGGCGGGGCGCCCCGTCACCGCGGGGCTCATAGGCGCCGGCAAGTTCGGCACCATGTTTTTGGCCCAGGCGCGCCACACCCCGGGCCTACAGGTCTTGGCCATCGCCGATTTGAGCCGCGCCGCCGCCGCCGCCGCCTGCCGTCGCGCCGGCTGGTCCGAGGAGGCCTTCGGTGCCCCAGACCCCGCCGCCGCCCGGCGCAGCGGCGCCACCTGGCTCAGCGACGACCCCGAGGCCCTATTGGCCTGTGATGGCCTGGAAGTGGTCATCGAGGCCACCGGCGACCCCATGGCCGGCATTGCCCACGCTGGCCGCGCCATCACCCAGGGACGCCACGTGGTGATTGTCAACGTCGAGGCCGACGTCTTGGCGGGACCCCACTTGGCCCGGGAGGCGGCAAGGGCGGGGGTGGTGTACTCCATGGCCTACGGCGACCAGCCGGCGTTGATCTGCGAACTGGTGGATTGGGCCAGGGCCTGTGGTTTGACGGTGCTCGCCGCCGGCAAGGGCACCAAATACCTACCCCACTACCACAGCTCCACCCCCGAGACGGTGTGGCAGCACTACGGTTTGACGGCGGAACAAGCGGCGGCGGCGGGGATGCGGGCCAAGATGTTCAATTCCTTCCTCGACGGCACCAAGTCAGCCATCGAGATGGCGGCGGTGGCCAACGCTACAAACCTGGCCGTGCCCAAGGGAGGACTTGCCTTTCCCCCGGCCGGGGCCAATGACCTGGCCACCGTATTGCGCCCCTCTCCCGAGGGGGCCCTGGAGGGGCCCGGCCAGGTGGAAGTGGTATCGTCTTTGGAGCGGGACGGCCGTCCCGTGGCCCGGGATTTGCGCTGGGGGGTGTTTGTGGTGTTTGAAGCGCCAGGGGACTACACCCGGCGTTGCTTTGGCGAATATGGCCTGGTCACCGACCCCGGGGGTCGGGTGAGTGCCCTGTATCGCCCCTACCACCTCATCGGCCTAGAACTCAATATTTCGGTGCTCTCCGCCGCCCTGCGGGGTGAACCCACCGGTGCCAGCCGCGCCTTTAACGGCGATGTGGTGGCCGTGGCCAAGCGCAATATAGCCGTGGGGGAGTGCCTCGACGGCGAGGGGGGTGGGTTGGTGTGGGGGCGGCTCATGCCGGCCGGCGACAGCCTCCCCGGCGACAGTTTGCCCAACGGCCTAGGCCACGGGGTGGCGGTGACCCGGGCCAAAGCCGCC
>JBHJHK010000314.1:0-12646 GCA_050330975.1 Candidatus Competibacterales bacterium
GCGGACTCGCCGCTCGTGGACGCGGGCCCCGCCCCCCCCTGGGTTATCCTCCCCCTCCCCTTGCGCGCCGGCGCTAACCCCCCCCGACAGGGTCTGGCCCAAGTCCTCCACTTCCCGCTCGACGGCGTCGTCGACGGCGCCGTCCTCTTTGTAGCGCCAGTGGGCTGCCACCCCATACTCGGCGCTGCGGTGCATGGCCAAGGTGCGGATCTGGACTTCCACCGTTTTGCCCAACGGCCCCACCACCGCCGTGTGGAGGGATTGATAGCCATTGCCCTTGGGATGGGCGATGTAGTCGTCGAACTCCCGGGCCACGGGACTCCAGATGCTGTGGACCACCCCCAAGGCGGCGTAGCAATCACCGATGCTCGCCACCATGATCCGCAGGGCGCGGATGTCGAAGAGTTGCTCAAAACTCAAGGACTTGCGCCGCATCTTGCGCCAGATGCTATAGAGGTGTTTGATCCGCCCGCTGACCTCGGCGTCGATGCCGGCTTTTTGCAAAGCACTGCGCAGTTGGCCCAGGGCGTCTTTGAGGTAAGCTTCTCGTTCGCTGCGTCGTTCCTGGAGGGCATGGGCCAATCGACGGTAGATCTGGGGCTCCAGGTGGCGCATGGCCAAGTCTTCCAGCTCCCACTTGATGAGGCCGATGCCCAGGCGGTTGGCCAAGGGGGCAAAGAGGTCGCGCACTTCCAGCGCCAACGCCTTTTGCTCCTCCAGGGGACGGCTGTCCAAATGGCGCATTTCCACCAGGCGCTGGGCCAACTTGATCAGCACCGAGCGCACGTCGCGGGTCACGGCCAAGGCCATTTTGCGCAGATTTTCCAGCTGATAGGCGCTGTGATGGCCCCGGTGGTAGAGGTCTACCACCTGCTCTAGGCGTTCGCTGTCGGCCAACAGAGTGGCGGGTATCTCCCCCAACACCTCCCCCACTTCGGCCGAGGAGGCCCCACCCTGCAAGGCTTCCCAAGCCAGGGCTGCCTGGAGACAGGGCACGTCCAACTTGAGTTCGGTCAGCAATTTGACCACCGCCAAGCCCCTGGCGCTCGGCGCGGTGTAGGGATTCCCAAGGCGGTGGGCGCAGCGCAAGGCCTCCCGCTGGGGAGGGGTTAGGGTTGGCTCATGCCTCGTCAGCCAAGCCTCGAAATCGGTTGCGGACTCCCCGCAATAGTCGACGGCGACCATACCTGCCTCCTCCCAATCCGGTCGCGGTGTACCACGAGTGTGCCCCCCGAAGCTCTGGTGATCGTCTACCGTCGAGCCAACCCGATGCCGCCGACCCTCCATCGACCTCCGGGGACCCTTCGAGGGGCGATATGGACAGTTGTTGTAAGCGTTCCCGGGGATTTGCTATCGTTGACGAAAGCTATAATTGTAACTATCTGTTTACCCTCGGGGTGAGAGGGCCACAGGTTCAGCGACCCACGGGGTTCGACGAACTATTCTACTAAGACACTCCATCCCAAGTAGATCTTCAACGACGAGATAAAATATCGCCCAATCTGTGCGATGCCTTTGATTCCCCCCCGTTTTCAACGGACGATCCCCCGAGCAAGCCATGACCCAAAGCCAACGTATCCTCATTGTCGACGACGATCCGCGCATCTGTCGATTGTTGGCCCGCTATCTGGCCAACGAGGGTTTTGACGCCCGCACCGCCAGCAATGGCGAAGATATGCACCGCCAATTGGTGGCCGCGCGCCCCCACCTGGTGATTATGGATCTGGTGCTGCCCGAGGAAGATGGCTTCACCCTCACCCGCGAAGTGCAAAACCACTACGACATCCCCGTCATCATGCTCACCGGCAAAGACGACACGGTGGAGAAGGTGGTCGGGTTGGAGCTGGGCGCCGATGACTACATCACCAAGCCCTTCGACCAGCGAGAGCTCTTGGCCCGGGTGCGGGTGGTGTTGCGCCGCTATCAAAAGAGCTTGGTCCCCGCCAACAACGAGGTCAAAATTGCCAATTTCAACAATTGGGTCCTCAACCTCTCCAGCCAGGAACTCCTCGACCCCCAGGGCCAACAAGTCCACCTCACCACCCACGAATTTCAACTCCTCGCCGCCTTGGTCAACAGCGCCAACCGGGTGCTCAACCGCGACCAACTCATGGACCTCATCAACGGCCGCGATTGGAACCCCGTCGATCGCAGCATCGATGTGTTGGTGGGCAAGGTGAGGAAAAAGCTCCGCGACAACCCCCGCAGCCCCTCCCTCATCAAAACCGTGCGCGGCGAAGGCTACATGCTGACGGCGGTCTTGACCTACCAACCTTCCCCTTGAGCCCAGCGCCGAACGCCCCAACACTCCAATGATAGACGACCTCGCCCACCACTACCGCGCCCTCATAGAAGCCCTCGGCGAAAACCCCGACCGAGAAGGCTTGGAGAGAACCCCCCATCGGGCCGCCAAAGCGCTGAAATTTCTCACCCAGGGTTACCACCAAGACGCCGCTGAGCTAGTGAACAACGCCGTCTTTCAAAGCGACAGCGACGAGATGGTGGTGGTGGAGAACATCGAATTCTACTCCCTGTGCGAACACCACCTGCTGCCCTTTGTGGGGGTTTGCCACATCGGCTACCTGCCCCAGGGGCGGGTTCTGGGTCTGTCGAAGTTCGCCCGTGTCGTCGATATGTTTGCCCGCCGATTGCAGATACAAGAGCACCTCACCCGGCAGATCGCCGATGCCATCCAGGGGATCACCGAGGCCCGGGGGGTGGCGGTGGTGGTGGAGGCCCGCCACCTGTGCATGATGATGCGGGGGGTTCAAAAGCAGAACTCGACGCTCAAGACCTCGGTTATGTTGGGTCAATTTCGCGACAGCCTATCGACCCGGCAGGAATTTCTGCGCTTGCTGGGGGGAGAGCGAATCAGGCCCTTTTGAGGCTCAACGCAAAACGCCCAAGCTCGTGGAGCTTGGGCGCTGCCTCAACCGGCCATGGTTTGGTCAAGCAATGCGGAGCTTGACGTAGGAGCCCGGAGCATCTTCCAAGACGGGCAACTGGCCGTCGCCCGGCTTGCGGGCTGGCACTTTCTCCCCGGCCAGGGGCGTGACCCAGGCGAGCCAATCCTGCCACCACGAGCCCTCCTGCTTGGCAGCGGCGGCCAACCAAGCCTCGCTGTCGTTGGGCAGCGCCTCGTTGGTCCAAAAGCCGTATTTGTTGGCCGCCGGGGGATTGATGGCGCCGGCAATGTGTCCCGACCCCCCCAACACAAAGCGCACGGGGCCCTTGAAGAGCCGAGTACCGGCGTAGGTGGAGGCCCAAGGGGCGATGTGGTCTTCCACCGTCGAGGCAAAATATACCGGGCTTTTCACTTGGCCCAGGTCGATGGGGGTGCCCAACAGCTCGATGCCACCGGGTTCCTTGAGGCGGTTCTCCAAATACATGTTGCGCAAGTAAAAACTGTGCATCTGTGCCGGCATCCGGGTGGAGTCCGAGTTCCAATAGAGGAGGTCGAAGGGGAAGGGCTCCTTGCCCAACAGGTAATTGTTGATAAAAAACGACCAGATGAGGTCGTTGGCCCGCAGCATATTAAAGGTGGTCGCCATCTCGCTGCCCTCCAGATAGCCCCGTTGGGCCATCCGCTGCTCCAGGGACTGAAGCTGACACTCGTCGATGAAAACCTCTAAATCCCCCGGGCGGGTGAAGTCCAGCATGGTGGTCATAAAGGTGCACGACTGGATGCGATCGACCCCTTGGCTGGCCAAGTAAGCCTGGGCAACGGCCAGTAAAGTCCCCCCCAAACAATAACCCACGGCGTTGACTTCCCGCTCCCCGGTGGCCTGCTCAATGGCCTCCAAGGCCGCCAAGGGCCCTTGCTGGAGGTAGTCTCCAAAGCCCTTCTCGGCCAGGGAAGCATCGGGGTTGACCCAAGAGATGACAAACACCGTGAAGCCCTGGTCCACCCACCACTTGATAAAAGAATTCTTGGGGCGCAAATCCAGCACGTAGTACTTGTTGATCCACGGGGGCACGATCAACAACGGCCGCCGGAAGGCCTCGTCGGTGACGGGCTCGTACTGCAAAAGCTGCATGAGTTCGTTTTGGAACACCACCTTGCCCGGGGTGGAGGCCACGTTTTTCCCCAGCTCAAAGGCCTCGAGGTCGGTCATGCGGATGCGCAAGTTGCCCTGACCCCGCTCGAGATCGTCGAGGAAATTGATCAGACCATCGAGGAGATTTTCCCCCCCGGTTTCCCAGATGGTGCGCAACACTTCTGGGTTGGTGAGGGGGAAGTTGGTGGGGGCCAGGGCATCGACCCATTGGCGGGTGTAAAAAACCAGCTTGCGCTGGGTCTTTTCGTCGAGGCCGTCCAACTCTTCGACCAATTCCACCAAACGGTTGGCGGTGACCAAATAGGTCTGTTTGAGGGTGTCGAACAGGGGATTCTCGTTCCAGGCGTCGTGCTTGAAGCGTCGATCCCCCCGGGCGGGGGTGATCACGGGCTGGGGCGCGTCGTCCCCGGAGGCTCCAGTGCCCATGATCGTCGCCAAGTGGCGCTGCCACAACTGACCGTAGTCTTGCCACAGCGCCCACTGGGCGTCGAAGAGCGTCTGGGGTTGCGACCACAACCGTTGCAGGGCCAGGGTCATGACCTCTCCCAAGCCCAGGTCGTCTTGCCACTGGGAGGGGGTGGTACGCAGGGCGTTGACCGCCACGCGCTGGCTCTTTACGGCGATATCCGTCCACTTTTGGGACAGGGTCAAAGGGTTGGTCAAAGGCAGCGTAACCGCTTGGGACGTCATGGCAACTCCTGCTTGCCCGAAGGGAAAGGGATTTTAGGCTTTGGGCGGATTGGCCTGGTATTGCTCAACCATGGACCGCAGTTCTTCAAGACTTTCGTTGAAGCGGCGATTTACCACTTCAAAGGTGTCGGCGTTGGCCTTGTTCACCAGCTCGGCGAGCTCGCGCATGTCGTTGATGGCCTTTTCAAAGGCCTGGCGGACCAACTCCGCTTGGCGGGTGGTCATTTCCTGGGGGTTGCCGGCGCCGGTGAGTTGGCGGCTGGCTTCGTTGGCCTGGGCCATGGCTTCGGCGAGGAGTTCGGTTTGGCGGCGCACGACGGTTTGCATCCCCTGGGCGGCCACTTGATTGGCCTGGGCCAAGGCTTCGAGATTCTTGCGCTGGGAGGCCATCATCGCCTCCATGTCGACCCCGGGCATCTGCATGTTGCCCATCAATTTGGTCAAGTCAAATTGGCGCATGTCAAAGGCGGCGAAGGGATTAAAAGGGTCGTTTTTCGAGGTGCTCATTGTACACTCCAGTCGCCCAACGGGCTTTTCGGGTGGAAGGGTCTCAATCCTTTGTTTTTCCATCGACCGCCGACGGCCTTATCGGGGTCCTGCAACGGTTTTTTGTGCGTTGCAGCACAATGTTTTCATGATGCCCGTTTCCCCCGGTCTTGTCAACGAGGTGCAAGGTGCAGCAAAAATATGCAGATCAAATACCTAGCTATTGGTCGATTCGGAGGTTGGCCTAGCTGAGGCTCTTGGCGACCACCTCGTAGACGTCGGGGGACAGGGAGGGGGTGTTGACCAACTCCTCCAAGGCGGCACGGATGAGACCTTGACGATGGGCATCAAAGCGCCGCCAGCGGGTGAAAACCCCCGCCAAGCGGGCGGCGACCTGGGGGTTGAGGGGGTCGAGGGCGGCGATTTTGCTGGCCAAAAAGGCGTAACCTCGACCGTCGGCCCGGTGAAAATGGCGGGGATTGCCCCGGCAAAAGGCACCGATGGTGGCCCGGACCTTGTTGGGGTTGGTGAGGCTAAAGGCCGGGTGCTGCAGCAGGGCCTCCAGGTTCTCCAGGGCATCGGGCCGCGGTGCCGTGGCCTGGAGGGCAAACCACTTGTCCACCACCAGGGGCTCGTGGTGCCAGCTTTGGTAAAACGCCTCGAGAACGGCTTCGCCACCGGCGTGGCCCCCGTGGACTAAGGCGGTCAAAGCCGCCAGCTGGTCGGTCATATTATCGGCGCGCTGAAACTGGGCCAGGGCCAGCTCCTCGGCCTCGGCATCGGCGGAGTTTTGCAGCAAATAGTCCAGAGCGCGATTTTTCAACGCCCGACTCCCCACGGCGGCGGCGTCGAGGGCGTAGGGTCGATGGTCTCGGTGGCGGTGATAGCTCGCCAACCAACGGTCCCGGTGGTGGGTAGCCAAGGTCCGGCGGAGGAATTGGCGGGCGGCGTGGATGCCTTCTACGTCGATGACCGCCATTTGTTCGGCCAAATAACCCTCGCTGGGCAACAGCAACGCCTGGGCCCTGAGGGCTGGGTCGCTGGTGGTATCGTCGAGGAGCCGGGCCACCGCCGCGTCCAAAGTGGCGGGCAGGGTCAAGGGCAGCTGTTGGCTTTGGGCGTCGATGAGCTTGAGGATCGTGCGCACCGCCAACTGCTGACCGGCGTCCCAGCGGTTGAAATCGTCGGGGTCAAAGGCCCACAAAAACGCCAGTTGTTCATCGCTATAGGGGTACTCCAGGACCACTGGCGCCGAAAAGCCCCGCAACAGCGACGGCAAGGGGCGCTCGGGAACGTCCACCAGGCGAAAGGTCTGTTCGGCCCGATCCACCACCAACACCTGGCTCAAGGGGTCACCGCCCTCCCCTTCGGCCTGTCCCGCGGCCAAGTTCACCGGCAAAGCCCGCCCCTGGCCGTCCAATAGACCCATGGCCAAGGGGATCACTAGGGGTTGTTTGTCGGGCTGACCGGGGGTGGGGGGGCAAAACTGGCGCACAGTGAGGTCATAAGTGCGAGTTTCGGGGTCGTAGTGATCGCTGACCGTCACCAGCGGCGTACCCGCCTGGTCGTACCAGCGGCGAAACTGGGTCAGATCGACCCCGTTGGCCTCCTCCATGGCGGCGACGAAATCGTCGCAGGTGACGGCACAGCCGTCAAAGCGGGCGAAGTAGCGCGCCATGCCGCGGCGAAACCCCTCGCGCCCCAGCAAGGTCTGGACCATCCGCACCACCTCGGCACCCTTGTTGTAAACCGTGACGGTGTAAAAATTGTTGATCTCGATGTAGGCGCTGGGGCGCACTGGATGGGCCAAGGGGCCTTTGTCCTGGGCGAACTGGACGGTGCGCAACAGCCGCACATCGTCGATGCGCTTGACCCCCGACAATCCCTGGTCGGCGCTGAATTCTTGATCGCGGAATACCGTCAAGCCTTCTTTGAGGCTGAGTTGAAACCAGTCGCGACAAGTCACCCGGTTGCCGGTCCAATTGTGGAAGTACTCGTGGGCGATGACCGTTTCCACGGCGGCGTAGTCGTCGTCGGTGGCAGTATCGGGCTTGGCCAGGACGTACTGGGTGTTGAAAACATTGAGGCCCTTGTTCTCCATGGCCCCCATGTTGAAGTCCTCCACGGCGACGATGTGGTAGACCTCCAGGTCGTACTCCAAGCCAAAGGTGGCCTCGTCCCAGGCCATGGCCTTTTGCAAACTGGCCATGGCGTGGTGGCATTGGTCGAGGTGTTCGGCCTTGGCGTAGATGCGCAAGACCACCGATCGGTTTGAGGCGGTGGTGTAGTGGTCTTCCAGGCAGGCCAGGTCCCCCGCCACGGCGGCGAATAGATAGCTGGGCTTGGGGTGGGGGTCGAACCAGGTGGCCCAGTGGCGACCGTCGGCCAACTCGCCGGCCTCCACGGGGTCGCCGTTGGCCAGCAACACCGGATAGCGCTGGCGCTCGGCCACCAACGTGGTGGTGTACACCGCCATGACGTCGGGGCGGTCGAGGAAATAGGTGATGCGGCGGAACCCCTCGGCCTCGCACTGGGTGCAAAACACCCCGTTGGAGCGGTAGAGACCCTCCAGGGCCGTGTTGTGCTGGGGATAGAGGCGCGTCACCACCTGGAGGGAAAAGCTGTCGGGGACGTCGAACACCGTGAGTTGGCGGTGGTCGACCCGGTAGTGGCTGGGGTCGAGGGGTTGGCCATCGAGGCACAGGCTGCACAATTCCAAGGCCTGGCCGTCGAGGACCAACGGTTGCTTTGCCCTCTGCCGCCTGAGGGCCAACTGGGCGTGGACCAAAGTCGCATCCTCGGCGAATTCGATGCGCAGTTCCACCCGATCGACGGTGAAGGCCGGTGGTTGGTAGTCTTTGAGGTAGACGGTGGCGTGGCTGGAATCGGCCATGGGGATTGTCCGTTGGCGTAGTGGCTGGAGAAGAGGGGGTTGGCCGTGGGGTGAGGCCGCCTATGGGGCGGGTGGGGGGGAAGTCGGCGCATAGATGTCAAACCGGGTATTCACCGCCCCGGTGGTGCCCACGGGGGGAGGTCCCGCCAAGGGCGGCGCCCAGCGGGGGCGCTTGACCACCACCCGCCTGCGGGCGACGGTCAAGGCGATGGCCAATAGGTCGGCGGCGTCGGCATCAAACCCCACCAACCGCTGGAGGGTTGCCGCCGTCTTCTTGACCCGGGCGGCTTTGCGCCGTTCGGGGTACATGGGATCCAGGTAGACCACGTCGAAGGCCCCTTGGTCCGTTGGGGCGGCCCGGAGCCAAGCCCGGGCATCGACCCGCTCCAAGTGCAACCGCTGGGGGAGCCAGGAGCCGAGCTCGGGGTCGGCGGCGCCCCGCACCAGGGCGTCGGCCAACAGGGCGTGGACCACGGCAGAGCGTTCGAGCATCGTCACCCGGCAGCCGAGGCTCGCCAGGACAAAGGCGTCCCGGCCCAGGCCCGCCGTGGCGTCGAGGATACGGGGCGACTCACCCGCTCCCCCCCTGCCCCATCCGCCCTTGAGGCCCACCGCCCGGGCCAGGGGCTGCTGACGGCCACCCCCATGGCGGCGGCGGTAGGCCAAAGGACCTTTGACAAAGTCGACGTGGACCGGCCCATCCCCCCCCGTGGGGTCGCGCCACTCCAGGCGCTCGGGCGTCAAGGCCAGGTGGGGAAAGGGCGGCGGCGCCGGCGCCTGCCACCGGGTCGCCCCCAAGGTGCCCACCAGGGTGTCACCGGCGTCGGCGGGGAGAGCCTCGACTACAATGACGATGGGATGAACGACGGAATGGGCCACCGCCCCAGAACCGTGTTTGGCAGTTGTGTCGACGACGGCGTCGCCGTGGCGAGGACCGGGCACTTGCAACGGCACAACGCCTCCCTCGGCAAAAATCTCAGCATAGCACCACGGGAGCGCCCATAAGAAGGCCCGCCGTCTCCAGGGGAGGCGGCGGGCCCTTGAATTGATCCTGGCCCAGGGGTTTGCGGGGTGTTAGCCCCTCGCCGTTGTCGGCGATAAACTCCGCGGAATGGGCCGAGGCGCTGGTCTCTTAGGCGGCCTTCTTGACGCTGGAGGCGGCGCGCTCAGCGGCGGCCTTGGTGGCCTTGGTGAGCTCGCTGGCGTTTTCCTCGGCGAGCTTGGTGAAGTCGTTCTTCATCTCAGTGCCGAGTTCGGTCATGGACTTGACATCGTCCATCATCTTCTGGCGCATGGCGTTGAGCATATCAACGGACTTCTTCATGCACTCTTGGGCTTGCTGGGGGTTGGAGACCCCGGCCAGGGTCTTCATCTGCTCCAGCATCATGTCGACGTAGTTCTGGGCGCTGCTCATCTGCAGGCGAACCAGCTTTTCCACGTGGCTGGCCATCATCTGGTTGGTCTTGACCATAGGGGCGAACATGCTCTCGACGTTGTTCATGGGACAAATCCTCGCATCGTTTAAGGGGTGAAGAGGTGACTGCTGGGTTAACCGGAGGATCGCTTTGAACATCGCCGAAGTAGGCGTCGTCCTGGTGGTGACCTGCAACCCTCTTGTTGCAATGCAATATAAACCAGTTCATGACGCGCTGCAACATAAAGCGAAAAAAATTTTCTCCATGGGCGATGGCCGGCGCTCGCCCTAGGCACACCAGGTCGACGGGCTCAACCCCGAGGCAGAGAAATGCCGTTGATCTTGCGGTAGAGGTCCACGGCGTAGGAATCGGTCATGCCGGAGATAAAATCGGTGATGAGCAACACCCGGCGGTAGAGGTCGTCGCCGGCGATGGCCCGGGAGGCGGGGGGTAGCAAGTGGATGAGCATCCGGCTTTTGGCCGAGGCGGCGCGGCCGTGGCTGGCGGCGTCAAACACCGCCCCCGCCAGGGCTTGGAGCAGACCCCCTAGGACTTCAAAGCCCGCCGCCCCCACCTCCACCACCGCCGAGGTGGTGTAGACGCTGGCTTCTGCCTGGGACCGGAGGGCCTGGAGGGCTGCGTGACTTGGCATGACCGCCGTGAGGGGACGCGTTTGCCGACCCATTAGAATGGCCTCTTCACAGTCGAAAAAGGCATGGGCCACTTCGTCGATGCAGCAGCCGATGGCCTTGGCCCGCAAAAATTCGATTTGCTCCCGGTGGTGGGCGATCCCCGCCAGGCGCCCCTCGATGGTGGTTCGGTCTTCCCGGCCCGCGGCCGCCAAGGGCAACAGCAGGTCGCGGACGGCATCAAAGGGCAACAGCCCCAGGCGAAAGGCATCTTCGATATCGATGATGCGATAACAGATATCGTCGGCCGCCTCCACCAGATAGGCCAGGGGGTGACGGTGCCAGGCACCCAATGCCGCGGGCAACAGCCCCAAGGCCTCGGCCACTTGTTGGAAGGAAGGGGCGTCGTCCTGGCAAAAGCCAAACTTTTGAAACGCCACCCCCGGGGGGACCTCGGGAACGGTGGAAGCCCGGGGGTATTTGGCAAAGGCCCCCAAGGTGGCGCAGGTGAGCTGCATACCCCCGGGGTTGTCGGGGCTCTGGAGGCGGGTGAGGAGGCGAAATCCCTGGGCGTTGCCCTCGAATTGGAGAAAATCCCGGGCCTGTTGGGGGCTCAGGGCTTGGATTACTTGGCGACCCGTGGCGCTGTGGGCAAACCAGTGGCGAATGGCATCTTCGCCGGCGTGGCCAAAGGGGGGATTGCCGATGTCGTGGGCCAGACAGGCGGCGGCCACCACCGCCCCCACGTCGTGGGGGCTCACCTTGGATAACCCGTGGTGGCGGATGATCCCGTCCCCCACGGCGGTGCCCAAGGAGCGGCCGACGCTGGAGACTTCTAACGTGTGGGTGAGGCGAGTGCGGGCGTAGTCGCTGCGGGCTAGGGGAAACACCTGGGTCTTGTCCTGGAGGCGGCGAAACGCGGCGCTGAAGACGATGCGGTCGAAATCCCGCTGAAAGTCGGTGCGCACTTCGCTGTCGGGACGGGGTGCGGCCACCCCCAAGCGGGCCCGGGACAGCAAGCGCGGCCAATCCATCGCTGGGTTCATAGAATTAGACGCAGCCTCGACGGCGGTGGCGGCGGGTTGCCGCTTGGCACAAGCTGGGTATCTATGCTACCAGGACCCTCGACCCGCCGTCTTGGCCAGGCCAAGGTCGCGTCCAGGATGGGGGCACGGCGCAATTCCCGACCCACAAGCGACAACCATGGCCCAGATCTTCGACTTTGACTTCGACCCCCCCTATGGACAGACGGTGACCCTGTCGCCGCGCCTGCGGCGCCTCACCGCCCGCAACCCCAGCTCATTTACCTTCAAGGGCACCAACACGTTTATCGTCGGCCGCGGGCGCGTGGCGGTGGTGGACCCCGGCCCCGCCCTCCAAGACCACTTACAAGCCCTGGAGGAGGCCTTGGCGACGGAGACCGTCACCGCCATCGTGGCCACCCACCACCACCGGGACCACGTGGAGGCCTGCCGTGCCCTCCAAGACCGCACGGGGGCCCCGGTGTGGGGTTTTGCCCCCCCCCGTGCCAACGGGGTCACCGAGGCCCTGCGAGACGGTGCCACCTGGCTATTTTGTCCCGATGAGGGGTTGGCCGACGGCGACGACTTGCGGGGGGACGGCTGGACCCTGCGAGCCATCCACACCCCGGGCCACGCCAGCGACCATCTGTGTCTGGCCCTGCTAGAAGACGGGGTGTTGCTCACCGGCGACCACGTCATGGCCTGGTCTACCTCGGTCATTCCCCCCCCCGACGGCTCCATGGCCGACTACCGCGCCAGCCTCGAGCGCCTGCTGACCCGGGACGAGACCGTCTTTCACCCGGCCCACGGCCCACCGAGCCTCAGGCCAAGGGCGTTGGTGGCGAACCTGCTGGAGCGCCGCCAGCGGCGGGAGTGCCAGATCCTCGCCGCCCTGACCCAAGGCGGGGCCAGCATCGAGGAATTGGTGGCCCGGATCTACCTGGACCTCACGCCGGGGCTCAAACGGGCGGCGGGCTGGTCGGTCATGGCCCATGTGATCGACCTGGCCGAGCAGGGTAAGCTCATCCGCGACACCACCCAAGACCCGGTGCGCTACCGTCGGGTTTGAGGGTCTTGACCTTACCACTATGGCAAGCTTTAGCTTTTGGGCAACTTCCCCCACTGGCCATCGATGAGTTCTACGACCATGGCGTCAACCCCAGCGCGACGTATCCCAGCGACCTCCCCGGCAGCGACCCTCTCGGTGGCCATCGTCGGTTTACACTGTGCCTCCTGTGTGGGGCGCGTCGAGGGGGCCATTGGAGCGGTGCCGGGGGTCCAGGCGGTGGCGGTCAATCTGGCCACGGGCCGGGCCCAGGTGGACTTTGCCCGCCGAGACCCCGACCTAGCCACCCTGGCCCAGGCGGTGGCTAGGTCGGGCTTTGACGTTGCCACCCAAACCCACACCCAGGCGATAGAAGGCCTACACTTCCCCACATTCACGGGTATGGCC
>JBHJHK010000315.1:0-18328 GCA_050330975.1 Candidatus Competibacterales bacterium
AGGGGGGGCGGGGGTCGCCTTCAACGATCGGGTCTACGTCATCACCCCCAAGCACACCGTGGTGGACCTCCCCCGGGGGGCCACCCCCCTGGATTTCGCCTACCACATCCACACCGAACTGGGCCACCGCTGTCGGGGGGCCAAAATCAATGGCCGCATCGCCCCTTTGACCTACGCCTTGGAAAACGGCGACCGAGTCGATGTCTTGACCACCAAAAACGGCACCCCCAGCCGGGACTGGTTGGCGGCGGACCACAGGTACCTCAAGACTTCCCGGGCCCGGGCCAAGGTGCGCCAGTGGTTCAAACAGCAGACCCACGACGACCATGCCCTGGCGGGGCGCACCGATTTGGAGCGGGAACTCCAGCGCCTGGGGCTCGCTGGCCAAAGCGGCGAACTCCTCAAGCACCTCAACCACTTTAACTGTCAACGGTTGGAGGACCTCCACGCCGCCATCGGCGCCGGGGCGGTCACCGTCGCCCAAGTGGTGGCGCGCCTCCAGCCCGCCGTCGACACCCCCCCGGATGAATTGCCCGTCAAGCGGCGGGCCAGCCCCACCGAGGGGGCATTTGTCGTCAAGGGCGTGGGGAATTTGCTCACCCAGATGGCCAACTGCTGTAAGCCCGTGCCCTTGGATCCCATCGTTGGTTTTATCACCGTGGGACGGGGGGTCTCTATCCACCGCTTGGACTGCGCCAACGCCAAAGCCCTCGCCCAGAACCACCCCGAGCGGATGATCGAGGTGGCGTGGGGGGCGGCCCAGGGAGGGCACGCGGTGGATCTGGTCATCGAGGCCTTGGATCGCACGGGTTTGCTGCGGGATATCGCCAGCGTCATCGCCAACGAAAAGGGCAACGTCATCGCCGCCCAGACCCGCTCCAACCCCGCTACGGGCACCGCCCACATGACCTTGACCGTGGAGATCGACGATCTGGACCAGTTGGAGCGGCTGTTGATCAAACTGGATCAGCTGCCCTCGGTGGTGGAGGCCCGCCGCAAGGGTTAGCGATGGTTGGCCAACAGGTTTTCCAAAGGTGTGAGGTCCAGGTGCTGGGCCACGGCGTCCGCTAGGCGGTCGATGGCTCGTTCCCGCACCTGGGCGTAGTCGGTGGCAGGCCCTGCCTCCAGACCGGCCCAGGCCAGTAGTGCCCTGCGGGCCGTGGGGGCATCGAACAGCCCGTGGAGGTAGCTTCCCAGGACCTGGCCGTCGGCGCTCCTGGCGCCGTCGAAGCGCCCGTCGCCGTCCCTTGTGTCGTGCAGCCACAGGGCGGGCCGCGCCGTCCCTGGTCCCGTGGTGACCCCCATGTGGATCTCATAGCCCTCGACCTGGGCTCTGGGGTCAAAGGCCAGGTGTCCCGTCACCCGACGGAGTTGTTTGTGGGGTTCGAGGCGCGTCGCCACCGCCAAATAGCCAAGACCTTCGCTGTGACCGGGGGGACCTTCGAGACCGTTGGGATCCGCGACCCCCGTGCCCAGCATTTGGTAGCCCCCACAAAGGCCCACCACCTTGCCGCCGTAGCGCAGGTGGCGGGCCAAATAGCCCTGGAAACCCGCCTCCCGCAGCCGCGCCAGGTCCCCCCGGGTGTTTTTGCTCCCCGGTAGCACCACCAAGTCCGCCGGTGGCGGTGGGCGGTCGAGGGGGTGCCAGTGGACGGCCACCTGGGGGTGGAGGCGCAGGGGATCGAGGTCGGTGTGGTTGGCGATGCGGGGCAGGCGCGGCACCAGCACCTGGAGGTGATCCGCGTTTGACCCAGGACGGCTGGGGCCCTCCAAGGCCAGGCTGTCCTCGGCCTCCAGGTGGAGGCCGGCGAGCCAGGGCAACACCCCCAGGACCGCCTTGCCGGTGTGGGCCTCGAGCCAGTCGAGGCCGGGCTTGAGGAGCCCCAGGTCGCCGCGAAAGCGGTTGATGATCAATCCCTGGATGCGGGTGCGCTCCTCCCGGGACAACACCGCCAAGGTGCCCACCAAGTGGGCGAATACCCCGCCGCGGTCGATGTCCGCCACCAGCCACACCGGACAATCCACGGCCTCGGCAAAGCCCATATTGGCGATGTCGCCGCGGCGGAGGTTGATCTCCGCCGGGCTGCCGGCCCCCTCCACCAAAATCACCTGGAAGGTTTGGGCGAGACGGGCGTGGGAAGCCAGTACCGCCTGGAGGGCCGTGGGTTTGTAGGCGTGGTAGGCCCGGGCGTCCATGGTGGCCACCGCTTTGCCGTGGATCACCACCTGGGCGCCGCACTCGCTCTGGGGTTTTAACAGCACCGGGTTCATATCGATCAGGGGGGAGAGCCCCGCCGCCTGGGCCTGGACGGCCTGGGCGCGGCCGATCTCGCCGCCATCGATGGTGACGGCGCTGTTATTGGCCATGTTTTGGGGCTTAAAGGGCGCCACCCGTATCCCCCGGCGCTTGAGCAAACGGCACAGCGCCGTGACCAGGGTGCTCTTGCCGGCGTCGGAGGTACAGCCTTGGATCATCAAGGTGATGGCCATGGGTCTCGTCTTCCAGGGGATGGGTCGATCACATAGCCCCAGGGCCCGGGGTAATCAGGCCTTCGAGGGTGGCGATGGCGCCGAGCCACAGGAGCAGGGCACGAACCACTAGCCCCACGGCGCGGCGGATGTCGTTGCCCTTGGGGGTCCGACCCTCCCCCAAGGGGGGGCGGGGTTGGAATTGGCCGTGGTAGTGGGCACCCCCCCCCAGGGCCAGACCCAGGGCACCGGCTCCTGCCGCCATCACCGGGCCGGCGTTGGGGCTCTTCCACTGCCTGCCCTGACGGCGCCAACACCTCACTGCCCGGGGGGCGTCGCCCACTAGGGCGTAGCTCATTGCCGTGAGGCGAGCCGGGAGCCAGTTTAATACATCGTCGGCCCGGGCGGCGGCCCAGCCAAAGTCTCGATAGCGGGGGGTTTTGTAGCCCCACAGGGCGTCGAGGGTGTTCACCGCCCGGTAGACTACGGCCCCGGGGGCGCCCGCCACCGCAAACCAAAACAGCGTCCCAAACACGGCGTCACAGCCGTTTTCCAACACCGATTCGCAGGCGGCGACGGCCACCTGGCCTTCGTCCATGGCCTCGGTGTCGCGGCTGACGATCATGGCCACCCGTTGGCGGGCCAGGGGCAGGTCCCCCGCCTCCAGGGCTTTGGCGATGGGCGAGGCGTGGTCCACCAGACTTCTAGCACCCAGGGTGAGGTAGAGCAACGCCACTGCCAAGACGGTGCCCATTCCCCCGGGCAACGCCGTCAACCCAAAGGCCCCCAGGCCCAGGGGTAGAGTGAGGGCTACCACCGCTGTAACCCCCACCCCCCGCAGGGCAACGGGAGATGTCGCCAGGCGCCTGGCCAGGGCTTCGGCTCCCGCCGCCAGGCGGGCGAAGGCCCCCAGGGGGTGGTGGCGCCTGGGTTCCCCCAGCCAACCATCCAGGCCTACGGCGGCCAAGCAACTCAGGGTGATCAACACGGGTGGTGGTGCCTGGCCGGGGGGAGGGGCCCAGGGGCATCCCCGGGGGGGCGATAGCCGTATACCCCCCACAATCCCTGCCACACTGCGAGGTGGATGATGTCTATCTTTCGTTGGTTCTCGATCACTGTCGCCGTCGTCGCGCTCATGGGTCTCACCGTCTATGGGGGGCTGGAGGGGGACACCGCCCGGGGCGCCCGGACCGCTGCCCCCGCCACCGAAGGGGTGGCGGGGGCAGCGCAAAATCCCTCGGCCACCGCCTTGGAAGACGCCCTACTGCTGTTGGGAGGGGACGCGTCCCAGCGCCAGGGGGCTTTGGCTCGGCTCGCCAGCCACTGGCACGTCCACCTGGTGCCCATGGTCTTGGAGGTGACCTACCTCACGGGGGATGCCGCGACACGGGCGGCCGCCATCGACCTGTTGCAACGCCAAACTGGCCAATCCTTTGGCTTTGACCTGGACGCCTGGTACCAGTGGCTGTGGCGGCAAGACTACCCCCCCCACCCCCGCTACGCCGAGTTTAAGGCGGTGTTGTACGGCCTCATCGACGAGCGGTTTCGCGGTTACTTTTCCCCCACGAGACCCGCCCGCATCCGCCTCGACGAGGTGCGCTGGGGGGGGGTACGCCAGGACGGCATTCCGCCGCTGCGCAACCCGGCCATGGTCAAAGCCACCGAGGCCGATTACCTCCAAGACCACCACATCGTGTTTGGCATCGCCGTCAGCGGCGACGTCCGCGCCTATCCCAAACGCATCCTGGCCTGGCACGAGATGTTCACCGACACCGTGGGGGGTGTGCCGGTAGCGGGACTGTACTGCACCTTGTGCGGCACGGTGATCCTCTACGACACCGTCTTACACGGCACCCCCCACCAGTTGGGGACTAGCGGTTTCCTCTACCGCTCCAACAAGCTGATGTACGACCGCGCCACCCAGTCGTTGTGGAACACCCTGTGGGGGGAGCCGGTCATCGGGCCTTTGGCCGATTCTGGCATCGCCTTGGAGCGCCGGGCGGTGGTGACCACCACTTGGGGAGAATGGCGCCGCCGCCACCCCGACACCCTGGTGTTATCCCTCGCCACCGGCCACCGCCGGGACTACAGCGAGGGGGCGGCCTATCGGGACTACTTCGCCACCGACGAGCTGATGTTCACCGTGCCCTTCCTCGACCGGCGTTTGGCCAACAAGGCCGAGGTGTTGGGTTTGGTCTTTCCCCGGGAAGACGCCGAGCCCTTGGCCATTGCTTCGGCCCACCTCCAGACCCTTCCCGTGTACCGGGACCGGTTGGGGGATATTGAATTCACCGTGCTCACCGACCGCTCCGGCGCCCACCGGGTCTACCACACCGGGAAGGTGCGGTTGGTGACCTTCGACGGCGATGTCACCGCCACCGCCGCCGACGGCAGCCGCTGGACCTTGGACGAGGCGACCCTCACCGCCGCCGACGGCCGCACCCTGGCTCGGTTGCCCTCCCAGCGGGCCTTTTGGTTCGGTTGGCTGTCGGCCTACCCCAGGACCCGCTTGGTCCATTGACACCTGGTCCATTGATACCTGGTCTATTGAAACCGAGCTAGGCCAAGGGCCTGTCCAACGGCTTGGGATGCCGGTAGCATAGCAAGCCTTTGCCGCCCATTCCGGACGTCGCCCGGCGACGTCCATTTGCAACTTGCCGTTGGACCCCCCGTGCACTTGCTAGACGCCCAGCCCGGCGGTGGCGACGACACCAGTCCCGTCCGCATCGAGCAAACCCCCGGCGATATCGTGGTGTTGTCCGCCGCCGACACCGACATCGGCCTCTTGGCCAAGGTCGCCGCTGAACTGCCCGCAGGTTATCCGAGCCTGAGGCTCCTCAACCTCCAACAGCTGCGCCAACACGCCTCTGTGGACCTCTACGTCGACGCCGTGGTCCGCCACGCCCAGGTGGTGGTGGTGGCGGTGTTGGGGGGGGTGGGCTATTGGCCCTACGGGGTTGAGCGTTTGACGGCGCTGGCCGAAGAGCAGCACCTACAGCTCATCCTCTTTCCCGGCGACGATGCCATCGATCCCGACCTCATGGGGCGGTCCACATTGCCCTTCCCCCAGGTCCACGCCCTGTGGCGGTTGCTGCGGGAGGGGGGACGGGCCAACGCCCGGGGATTGTTAGAGGCCCTGGGCCGCCTTTGTCGCGGCGACCCAGCCCCCCCGACCCAGGCCTCGCCCCTGCCCCGGGTGGCGTGGTATCGCCCCGGGGAAGAAGAGGTGGTGGCGTTGGGCGACGACCCGCCAGATCTAGCCCTGCCTCCGGGGTCCGTGGCCCTGGTGGTGTTTTACCGCGCCCACCTCCAGGCCGGCAACACCCAGGCCTTCGACGCCCTGGCCGCCGCCTTGGCAACCCAGGGCTTGGTGCCGTTGCTGTTGGCCGTGGCCTCCCTCAAGGAACCCGCTGTGCGCCGAGCCGTGGAGGCAGTGGGCCGCAGCGCTGGGGCCGCCGTGGTCCTCAACACTACCGGTTTTGCCCTGGCCAATCCCAAGGCCCCCCAGGAGCGGCCCTTGGCCCTGGACTGTCCAGTGCTCCAAGTGATCATGGCTGGCTCCACCGCAGAGGCCTGGGCTGAGCGGACCACGGGCCTCACCCCCCGGGATCTGGCCATGAACGTCGCTCTCCCCGAGGTGGACGGTCGCATCATCACCCGGGCGGTGAGTTTCAAGGCCCTCCTCAGCCGCCAACCCAAGGGTCAAGCCGATGTGGTGGGCTACGCCCCCGTCCCCGACCGCCTGGACTTCGTCGCCCAGCTGGCCCGCCACTGGGTGGCCTTGGGGGCGACGCCGGCGGCAAAACGGCGCATTGCTCTGGTACTGGCCAACTACCCGGCCCGCAACGGTCGGGTGGGCAACGGCGTGGGGTTGGACACCCCGGCCTCCACGGTGGTGTTGCTCCAGGCCTTGGCGGCGGCGGGCTATCCGGTGGCCGATACCCCTGGCGATGGCGCCGCCCTCATGGCGGCGCTGTTGAGGGATGTGACCCCCGACGGGGACGGTCGCGACCTCAAGGCCTGTGGCCAGAGCCTGTCGTTGGTCGAATACAAACAGTGGTTTGCCACCTTGCCCCCGGCCAATCGCGACGCGGTCCTGGCCCGTTGGGGGGAGGTGGAGGACGATCCCCTGGTCCGGGGCGACCGGCTCATGGTGCCGGGGCTGCGCTTTGGCCTCACCTTCGTGGGCATCCAGCCGGCGAGGGGTTACGAGGTCGACCCGAGCGCCTGTTACCACGACCCCGACCTCGTGCCCCCCCACGGCTACTTAGGCTTTTATTGCTGGCTGCGCCACGGCTTTGCCGCCAATGCCGTGATCCACGTGGGCAAGCACGGCAACTTGGAGTGGCTGCCGGGGAAGGGGGTGGCATTGGCTCCCACCTGTTGGCCCGAGGTGGCCTTGGGACCCATGCCCCACCTGTACCCCTTTATCGTCAACGACCCCGGCGAGGGCACCCAGGCCAAGCGCCGGGCCCAGGCGGTGATCATCGACCATTTGATGCCCCCCCTGACCCGGGCTGAGAGCTATGGCCCCTTGGCCGCCCTGGAGCGGGACTTGGACGAATACGCCCAGGCCCGGTCCCTGGATCCCCCCCGGGCCATCGCCCTCCGCCACCGATTGCTACAGGCCATCAAAGACCAGCACCTGGCCGAGGAGCTACCCTGGATACCCCGGGTCGACGCCGCCGCCGACCCCGACCCCGACGAGGTGACCCTGGGTCGCCTCGACGGCTACCTGTGCGAACTCAAGGAGGCCCAGATCCGCGCTGGCCTCCACATCCTGGGTCAATCCCCCAGGGGGGAGCAGCGTTGGGACACCTTGGTGGCCCTGGCGCGCTTGCCCACGGGGGACGGCTGCGCCGGCTGCGATGGCCTCATCCGGGCCCTGGGGAGGGCCCTGGGGCTGCCAGGGGACTACGACCCCCTCACCGCCGACCCCGCCGACCCCTGGACCGGACCCAAACCCGCTGCCCTGGCGGGTCTGGGCCGGGGGGTGTGGCGCACGGCGGGGGACACCCGGGAACGCCTGGAACTCTTTGCCCGGGCGGTGATCGCCGGGGAGGTTTCAGCTCCGCCGGGGGCCGAGGCGGTGTTGGGGCGGCTCTTCGAAAGTATCGCCCCCAACTTAGACGCCAGTGGTCCCGAGGAGATACGCCATACCCTCGCCGCCCTGGAGGGGCGCTTTGTACCTCCGGGCCCCAGCGGCGCCCCCAGCCGCGGCCGGTTGGATGTCTTGCCCACCGGGCGCAATTTCTACGGCGTCGACCTGCGAGCCCTGCCCACCCCCACCGCCTGGGAGTTGGGGCGATTGGCGGCGGAAAACCTGGTGGCTCGCCACCTCCAAGAGCACGGCGACTACCCCACCAGCATCGGCTTGTCGGTGTGGGGCACCGCCACCATGCGCACTGGCGGCGACGATATCGCCCAGGCCCTGGCCCTCCTGGGGGTGCGACCGGTATGGGATCCCGCCAGTGGTCAAGTGGGGGATTTCGCCATCGTCCCCCTGGAGGCATTGGGGCGGCCCCGGCTGGACGTGATGCTGCGGGTGTCGGGGTTCTTCCGCGACGCCTTTGCCAATCTCATCGCCCTGTTCGACGCCGCCGTCCAGGCGGTGGTGGCCACGGCCGAGGATCCGGCCGACAATTTCCCCAGGGCTCGGGCCCTCGCCGAGGCGGCCCGGCTGGAAGCCGAGGGTCTATCGACCGCCGCCGCCGCCCGCCGGGCCCGCTGGCGGGTGTTTGGCGCCAAGCCCGGGGCCTACGGCGCCGGCCTCCAGGGGCTCATGGATTCGGGCCACTGGCGAGGGCGCAGCGACCTAGCGGCGGCCTACCTCCAGTGGGGGGGTTATGCCTACGGGGGGAACGCCGAGGGGATCGCCGCCCACGACGCCTTTCGCAACGCCCTGGCCCAGCTGGACGCCGTGGTCCACAATCAAGACAACCGGGAGCACGACCTCCTGGACGCCGACGACTACTACCAATTCCAAGGCGGTATGGCGGCTGCTGTGGAGACCTTCAAGGGGACAGCCCCCACGGTCTACCACGGCGACCACGCCTTGCCCATGGCCCCCAAGGTGCGAACCCTCAAAGAGGAGCTGAGCCGGGTGGTGCGCAGCCGGGCGGTGAACCCCAAATGGCTGGCGGCCATGCGCCGCCACGGCTACAAGGGCGCCTTCGAGATGGCCGCCACGGTGGATTATCTGTTTGCCTTTGGCGCCACCACCGACGCCGTGGCCGACCACCACTACACTCTGGTGGCCGACGCCTACCTGTTGGATCCCGCCAATCGGGACTTTTTGCAACGGGCCAACCCCCACGCCCTGCGGGATATGGCCGAGCGGTTGCTCGAGGCGGTCCAGCGGGGGCTGTGGCGCCACCCCGAGGGGCGCGATGCCGCCTTGGAGGCGCTGCTCCTGGATGTCGACGCCCATTTGGAGGACGCCCCGTGACGACCCCCCCCCCGAGCTTTCCCTTCGCCGCCCTGGTGGGGGTGGATGCCCTCAAACAGGCGTTGCTCCTGGTGGCCATCGATTCTACCCTGGGGGGGGTATTGATCCAGGGACCCCGGGGGATGGCCAAGTCCACCGCCGCCCGGGCCCTGGCGGCGTTGCTGCCCCAAGACCGCTTTGTGGAGCTGCCCTTGGGGGCCACCGAGGAGCGGTTGCTGGGCAGTCTGGACCTGGAGGTGGCGCTACAGGCGGGAAGGGTGCGCTTTCGCCCGGGGCTGCTCCACGCCGCCCACGACGGGGTTTTGTACGTCGACGAAGTGAACCTCCTCCCCGACGCCCTGGTGGACCTGTTGCTGGACGTGGCAGCCTCGGGTGTCAATGTGGTGGAACGGGATGGGGTCTCCCACCGCCACCCGGCCCGCTTCGCCCTGGTGGGGACTATGAACCCCGAAGAGGGGGCATTGCGGCCCCAGTTGCTGGATCGCTTTGGCCTGGCCGTCACCTTGGGCTCGGCGGTGGACGCCGCCACCCGGGCCGCCATCGTCCGCCGCCGCCTGGCCTTTGAGGCCGATCCCAGCGCCTTTGCCGCGGCCATTGCCGCCGAGCAGCGGCAACTGGTGACCGCCCTGGCCACGGCGCGCCGTCGCCTGCACCAGGTGGTGGTGCCAGATACCGCCCTGGCCGCCGCCGCCGAGCGTTGCCTGGCGGCCTGTGTGGATGGGGTACGGGGAGACCTGGCCCTGGTGCGGGCGGCCCGGGCCCTGGCGGCTTGGGGGGGGGATGACGCCGTGACCGAAGACCACCTGGATGCCGTGGTGGCCTTGGCCCTGGATCACCGCCGCCCCCCATCGCCCCCCAAGGCATTGGCTACCCCACCCGACTGGGGCGAGACCCCCGCAGGTGCCGGGGTCCGGGAAAGGGCGGGGGAGCCGTCGCCCCCCGAGGGCACCTGGGGTGCCGTACCCCCGCGCCCCGTCCAACCCCACGCCCCCGGCGATCCCAGGGTTTGGGGTAAAAAAAAAATCCCTTGACGCCCACTGCTGGGGGAATCACTCCCCGGGGAGGCGTGGCCCTGCCCCCCCAGGACCCGTTGGCCGCCATCCCGGGCCCCTGGGCTCGCCGGGGGCAGACCCGGGGGCGGGCTTGGGATTCCCGCGCCGCCGGCTCCATCGATTGGTTTGCCACCCTGGCCCAGGGCCGGGATTCCGCCGAGGCCCCGGTGCGCCGTCCCCGCCGGCGGGATCCCGAGGGGCTGACGGTGGTGGTATGGGACTGTTCCGGCTCCACCCTGCGCTGTGGGGGCCTGGCGGTGGCGGCGGGGGCCGTGGCGGGATTGATGGCCTTTGTCCGCCGCCGCCGCTGGCGGTTTGCCCTCCTGCAGCTGGTGGGTGGGGGCGTCCATCTGGCCGTACCCCCGGGGCCTGCCCCCGACTCTGCCACCCTGGCCGGCCTCGCCGCCGGGGGCGGCGGCACCCCGTTGGGGGTTGCCCTAGCCACCGCCTGGGCGCTCCTCGCCGCCGAGCACCGCACCAGGCCCCACCAGGCCCAAACCCTAGTGGTCTTCACCGACGGCCGCAGCCGCGATGCCATCCCCCCGCCGCCGCAGCCGAGGGTCCCCACCACCGTGGTCGATGTCGAATTGGGTCCGGTGCGCCTTGGCCGCGCCGTCCACCTGGCCCAGGCGTTGACCGCCGCTTATACGCCCGTAGACGCCCTGCTAGTCGGGGAGTGAGCCAGCCCATGGCCACCTGCGATGTCGTCCGTTGATCGCCTTTGGAGATTGAGGTTATGAATTCCACCGAACCCCTGGATCCACCCCAAGACCCCTCGTTGGGGGCATCCACCCCAGGAGAAAACACAGAACAAGACCACCAACGCCAAGCTCGCAAGCGCCAGGCGGGCTACGACAAAAAACAGGCCAACGCCACCCGGGAAAAGGGGCTTTTGGTGGTCAACACCGGCCCCGGTAAGGGCAAGTCCACGGCGGCTTTTGGCATGGCGTTGCGGGCCGTGGGCCACGGTATCCCCGTGGGGGTGGTGCAGTTTATCAAGGGCGCCATGGACAGTGCCGAGCGGCGGGTGTTGTCGAGCTTCCCCCAGGTGACCTTCCACGCCATTGGTGACGGCTTTACTTGGCACACCCAAAACCGCCAACGGGACATGGCCACGGCGGCGAGGGCCTTTGAGGTGGCGGCGGCCATGCTCGCCGACCCCAGGATGGGTTTGGTGATATTGGACGAGCTCAACGTCATCTTGAAGTATCAATACCTGGACTTGGACACCGTATTGGCAACCCTCCAGGGGCGTCCCGAGGGCCAGCACGTGGTGATCACCGGTCGCAACGCCCCGGAGGCCCTGGTGGCGTCGGCGGATTTAGTCAGCGAGATCCGCGCCATCAAACACCCCTATAAGACCCAGGGCATCAAGGCCCAACCGGGCATCGAGTTCTAGATCTCAAACCTTTTGCCTTGGGGGAGCCCGTGGCGGATGACCTGACGGAGCGCCTGGGGCCGATCTTGGAGGCCTATTTGCCGGCGGTGGGGTTGGTGGAGGCTCTCGCCGTCACCGCCGTCACCCGCCTGCCCGGCGGGGCCATCCACCATCACTACCGTCTGGATGGAATCGCCGTTCGCCGGCACCAAAGGACGCCGGTGTGTTGGGTGTTGCGCACTCCGGCATCCCCCCCCTTGGGCCTCGGCCTCGGCCTTTCCCAAGCCCAAGCCGTCCAGGCGTGGGCCAGAGCCCAGGGGGTCACGACCCCAGAGTCCCTCCATTGCTGTGTCGACGGCGGCATCATCGGTCGGCCCTTTGGCCTCATGGCCTGGATGCCGGGCAGCGCCGACCCCGCCGCCTGTGCCGTTGGGGGGGATGACCTGGCCATGGCCCTGGGAGCAGAACTCGCCAAACTCCACGCCGCCCCCTGGCGGCGTTTTCCCCTGGCAACGGCCCTGGATCTGGGGCCTCGGCCGGCCTTGGCGCGCATCGCCCAGTACCGCCGGTGGCTCGACGCCCTGGACTGGGGCCGGCCTGCGTTGGAATGGGCCTTGGCTTGGTTGGCCCACCATGCGCCGCCCCCGGGGCCCCGGGTGCTGTGCCACGGCGACTTTCGCACCGGCAATTATTTGGTGGTCGACGGCCGTCTCAGCGCCCTGTTGGACTGGGAATTCGCCGCCGTTGGTGACCCCTTAGAGGACATCGGTTGGTTCTGCGCCCCCTGCTGGCGCTACGGCCGCTTTGACTTGGTGGGTGGGGTGGGGCGACGCCGGGCGTTCTACCGCGGCTATCGGCGCCAAGCCTTAAAACAGGGGCTGTTGAGTGCCTGGTCTTGGGTGGCGTACTGGGAAATCATGGCGTTGGTGCGGTGGGGTATCATCGCCCTCCACCAGGGGCGGCGTCGCTTTGGTGCGCACCCCGACGAAGTGTTGGCCTTGGCCCTCACCGCCAGGGAGGTGACGGGGATAGAGGCGGCTCTCCTCGCCGCCGTGGCCCGCTATCCCGCCCCATGGGGGGAGTGAGTGGGTGGGCCCGTCTTCAGGGGCCGTCCTTGGACCCGTCTTGGGGCGGGGTCAAATCCCCTGGATCCGAGTGCTCCACCAGCTGGGAATTGTCCTGGGGGTCGC
Organism: Candidatus Competibacterales bacterium; assembly: GCA_050330975.1. Taxonomy (GTDB): domain Bacteria; phylum Pseudomonadota; class Gammaproteobacteria; order Competibacterales; family Competibacteraceae; genus JBHJHK01. The sequence goes on from JBHJHK010000315.1 coordinate 12,538, forward strand.
CAACCCGGCGAGTCTCACCCTGGGGATTGGGCTTTAACACCGGCATAAAGGTCGTGGTGTTGCCCAGGCCGCTGTCCGGTAACTGGTGGGTGGGTACGAGGATTGTCGTTTCCCGGCCGTTGGGGGCGGGGGCGCGCCATGCGCTCCCCAGAATCTCGAGGGCCTCGATGAGGGCCTGGGCCGAGGCAAAGCGCTCCTGGGGATGCTTGGCCATGAGCTGGTTGACGATGTCTTGAAAACAGCGCAAAGGGGTGGGTAGGCGGGGAATGGGTTGGTGGAGGTGGTGGTCGGGGGCGGCGAAGGGCTTGCTGCCGGTGAGCATTTCAAAAAACACCACCCCCAGGCTGTAGAGGTCGCTGCGCTCGTCCAAAGGATCCCCCAATGCCTGTTCGGGGCTCATGTAGTTGGGAGTGCCGGCGGTCCAGCCGGTGCGGGTGATGTGGGCACCCGCGCCGTCCAGGGCCTTGGCGATGCCAAAGTCGGCCAGCACTGGAGTGTGATCCTCCCGCAGCAAAATGTTGGCTGGCTTGACGTCGCGATGGATGAAGCCCCGGGCGTGGGCATAGCCCAAGGCACAGGCCAAGGCCTTGAGGATGGCCACCGACCGAACCACGGGCAGGCCACGGCGAATGCAGTCTTTGAGGGTGCGTCCCCTGTGGATGTACTCCATGGCCAAGAAGTACAAAGGGCCCCAAGTACCGCTGTCGTAAACGGTGATGATGTTGAGGTGGCTAAACTGGGACATGATCTTGCCCTCTTTGACGAAGCGCTCGCGCATGGCGGCGTCGGTCATCAATTCGGGCGAAGTGATTTTGAGGGCGACTTGGCGTTCGAGGGTCTCTTGGATGGCGCGAAATACCCGAGCCATGGCCCCTTTGCCGATTTCTTCCTCGATGCGGTAGCCGGGAATGCGAGGCGGGTTGTCCATCGCTGTGGTCGCTCCTGGAACGTGCCGGAGGGGCGTCGTCTGGGGCCTTAGACCTGCCAACTAGCTGGAACCGTCAATCGCACCGCCAGAGAGGAGCGCCCTCGTGAGGCACAGGGCTCAGCGGTCGGTCTTTGGATTGAAGCAAAGATAGCGATTTTCCCCCGGCAAGGCAAAGAGACACAGTGCTCTTTATCTCTCTCAAAACCGGGGGACAGGGTACCCCCTCAGGGTTTTTTGCCCACAGAGTGGATGCTGAGCCTCTCTAGTGTCCGGGGTGGGAGCGCTTGGGGTGGGGTGGTGGGGGAATGCTCTTTCGCGCCGCCAGCAAGTCCAGAAAGTTGGGATTCACCCCAACCCCAGTACTGCCATTCGCCGGCGATGAAGGGGGTGAAGCGCTGGGCTAGGGGCAGGCCACGGCAGGCCAAGGCGCAGGGCGCGACGAACTTGGCCCCCGTCGTCCACCACAAGCTGAGGTCGGCGAGCTGGGCTTGGGCCAACATACCCAAGGCCTGGGGCAGCCGCGCCCCCAGGTCGTCGGTCGTCGACAAGGTCCAATGGAGTCCCTTGACATCGCGTTGGTGGGGCAGCTCGTGGAACAGGGCAGCCAATACCCCCACCTGACCCACCAGATCGTTGAGGTCCAAATCGTCGGCCAGGGTGGTCAAGGCCAATTGTTCGGCGCGATCAAACCAGGAGCCGTTGGCCCCGACCAGTTCGGTGAGGTCGAAGGGTTGGTCCAAGGTGAGGCCAATTACCAGGGGAAATCGCCGCCCCACTCGGTCGACGCTGGGCATCATCACCCCCACGACGCTGTGGCGGCCGCACAGACGCGGCGACAGGGCAAAACGCCAAAGGGGAGCGTTTTGAAATAACTCTGTCCACCGCTCATCGCCCAACTGCCGACGGCTGTGGGTCAACGCCTCCTGGAGCCAGGCATCGAAGGCGTTGGTGAAATCCCGGGGCAGGCCGCGGGCGACGAAGTCCCCGCGGCTTGGCAGCTTGCCATAGAAGCCCGCTCGCGAACTCATTCCGTCAAGGGCGTCTGAGACGCCAAGCGTTGGGCCGTCCGTTCCATCAACGGCCGGTTGAGGGGCAAAGTCAACGGCACTGGCACTCGCTCCAACAGCGCGTCGAGGTGGTCGAGGAGCGACCGCTGGGCTTCGGTGGTCAAAGCCACATCCCGGCGCCAAGCCTCGGCAAACCAAGCCCGGATGGCCTCTCGATCCAAGGTGTCGGGCTGACTCCACAGGCGATAGACCTTGAGGGTGCGCTCCAACTCGGCGGGGTCCAGGTCGGAGCGCCGGAGGCGCTGTTCCATGGATAGCAACAGTCTCGGCAACAGAGTGCGGTCCAGGAGGCGCCGGTAGGCCGTACGGGCACTGGCGTTCAGCTTGGCGCTTTGATCGAGACCCAGGCTCACTCCCGAAGCCGCCGCGCCAGTGGCGGTCACCAGTAACTGCCGGGCGCGGTTGAGGGTCGCTAGGGCCGCCGCGGGTTGGTGATCCTCGGCGGATAAATCCCCTAGGGCCGCCTCGAGAGCCGTCAGCTCGCCGGTGAGGTTATCGAGATAGCCGCGGTTTTGGCTGTAGCTCGAGATGCTCAAGCCCGCCAAAACCGCCAACCCCACCACCGTTGCCACCAAGGCCACGCGGTAGCGCCACACCCGGCGCTGCTCGCTGCGCCAGTGGTCGCCGGCCAAAAGGGCCTCGTTGAAGACCACCTCACTCAGGGGCTTGTTGATGAAATAGCTCTTGCCCTGCCCCGACAGGCCCGTGAGGGCGCGGTGGTTGAGGCCAAAAGTGCGAGCCATGGCCCCCATGACCCGATCCATGGGTGTTCCCTCCTGGGTGCCGCTGGTGAAGTACACGCCTCGCAACACCACGGCGTGCTCCCCGGCTTCCAGGGGATGAAAAATTTGCTGCAACAACTGCTGACAAGCCTCCTTGATTGTGGCGAACTGTCGAGGAAAGGTGTAGATCAAATCCCGACAGCGCGGGTTACGCTCTCCTTGTAACTTCTGCGTCACACAATCGTAAAGGGATTGCAGTAAACCGTCAAATTCTCCTTCAAAATGGGTCAAGGGCGAGGGGGCGTCGGGCTGTTGGTTCAAGGGGAAGGTAAAGCCCCAAGCCTGGGCTCGCCCCTCCCGGTCCAAATCGTTGAAGAACTCCACAAAACCCGCCAACAAATCGAGCTTGGTGAACAGCACGTAGACGGGCAGGGGCAGTTGCAAAATGCGGCGCAGTTCCACGATGCGTTCGCGGATCTGGGTGGCGTGGGCGCTGAGTTCGTCGCCCCGGAGAGTGGCGAGATCGTGAACGCTGAAGGTCACCAGCAGGCCGTTGAGGGGGCTCTTGGGGCGATAGCGCTTCAAGAGTTCCAAAAAGCCCTGCCAGGCGGCGGCGTCCACGATGGCGTCGCTGTCTTGGGTGGTGTAGCGTCCGGCGGTGTCGAGCAAGATGGCCTGGTTGGTGAACCACCATTCGCAGTTGCGGGTGCCGGCTACGCCGCGGATCTTGGCCTGTCCCATGAACTGCTGGAGGGGAAACTCCAGGTGGGAATTCAAAAGAGCCGTGGTCTTGCCGGCGCCAGGGGGGCCGATGATGAGGTACAACGGCATTTGATCCAGGGACTGAATGGCGTCAGCCCGGCTGTGGGCGAGGCGATTCAAGGAGCCCAAGGCCCGTTCGAACTTGTCTTGGAGCTCAGCCTGCTCGGCGGCCGCTTGGTGGGCGGCGTCGTCGTCATCGAAGGCCAAGGCGTGGATGAGGCGCCGATCCCGGCGGCGGCGTTGCCAGCGTCTCCCGGCGGTGTACAGGCCAAAGAGTGCGACGACGGAGGCGATGAGCAACCCCCGGACCTCGGGAGAGGCCACCGGCAAACCCCAAATCGTCCCCAGGGGCAAGACCCACCAAATGAGAGCCCCAATGGCAGTCAAACCGATGGGGGGGACGAGGAGTGCCAAGGTGCGGTTTTGGGGCGGTGATGCCATGGCTGTAGGGGCCTCCGGGGTAGTTCAAGCGCCCAAGGGGGGGATGAGTTCAAATTCCACGCGTTGGCGATGGCCCTCGTCATCCGGCTCGTCGGCGAGGGATTCCCAGTCTCCGCGCCCCTCGGCGGAGAAGCGCCCCGGGGTCCCCCCCAGGTTGATCAGGCTGTCCATGACCACCTCGGCCCGCCGCTGGGAGAGTTCGACGTCGGAAATCCAATGATTGCTGGGGTTGTCGGCGTGGCCGGTGATGAGCACGTGGTGGTCGGGCAACGCGGCCAAGGCGTCGTCGATGTTGACCAAGAGCCGTTCTAGGGCCGGGGTGGGACTCCAGCGACCGGCGTCGAACAGGGTGTCGCAGGTGGTGCGGATAATGGTGATATCGCCGGCTTGATCCAGGGCGAGGCAGCTGTTATCGCTGAGCTTTAGCCGCAATACCTCCAGGGGGGTTTGGCCCAGTTGCGGGGTCAACACCTCGGCGTTTTGGGGGCGCGACGGCAGATCCAATTGACGTCCCAGGGGTTGGACGGCGGCGAATAACCCATCGGAGCGCCCTTGGAGTTGGGCGTTGAACAAGAGATGAAGCCCCATCCACAACGCGAGTCCAACGGCGACAATGGCCCACAACGGGAAGGCCGCCGCGGGGCGTCCCTCGAGGGTGGCGATGCCCCGCCAATGGGGGGAGAGCTCTGGATTGGGGCGGCCGCGGGTCTTTTGAATGAGGGCCAACAGCTCCTGGCGTTCGCTCTCTAGGCGCCGATACTGATCCTGGGGGCCCAAAGCCAGGCAGAGATAGATCAATTCCAACGCGTCGAGGTGTTCCTCGGGGGCCTGGGCGAAGCGCTCTTGGAGCTGGAGCAGGCGTTGTTCGCTTCCGGGTTCGCCGTGGAAGACCTTACACAAACTCTGCTGCTGCCAGCCGTACTCCGTGCCCCACGGGGTGTTGGCGATGACTTCGTCGAGGGTAAAACACAGGGCGTAACGACCGGCGAGGCGCATTTTTTCCCCCACCCCCAGACTCTGGGTGCGCTTTTCAAACTGCCGCACCTCCTGGGTCAAGCGGCGTCGCAGGGAGGGGATATCCGGTTGGCTCAGGGTTTGACTGAGCTGGGCGATGAGGGTCAAGAGGGGAGCAGCGGCTACTTCCAAGGGGTTGATGCCCTGACCCAGAGGGGGATGGGGGGCGGTATTGTCCACGGATGCGTGGGCGGTGGGCGCCTTGTCAGCCGCAGGCGAAGGGGATGGCAGATCCATGGAGCGGAAGGCGTCATCTCGGTTCACGGTAGCTTATCCTTTTTGACCGTGCGGCAATCCGGGGACGGAAAGCGGGCTAGAGGGGCTGCGATGGCGCCGCAGCCTCGGTTTGTGGACGGCGGCCACCGCCCTCAGCGCCGGGCCTGCTGGGCGCCTTGTTCGCGACTGCGCTCTTGCTCTTCATAGGCGACGGCAAAATTCTTCAACGCTTTGCTGAAGTCTTCTTTGACCTTTTCCGCCAACTCGTCGTAGAGATCCTCGTAGGCAGCCCAGTGGCGCGCCCGGGTTCGGCCGGGGATCAGGCGATCCCAGAAGGTGGGCTTGGGGAACTGGCGCTCGAGTTGCTTGGGATCGATTTGATCGAGGAGTTGGTTCAAGGCGGCTTGGGTGCCCGCCATGACGGCTAGGTGATGGATGCGGATGTCGTCGAAGCCCTCGCGCACGGCCTCCACGGGGGGCAGGTAGGCCGGACTCGACCGGCCCAAGAGGTTTTTGAGGGCCTCTCGGCCGGCGCTCGGGGTAAAGAGCTTGAGGGGATTGTTCGACTGGGGGCGGATCATGGTCTTTTCCACCCCGACGATGGACTTGAAGTTGCCCCGGGCCATGAGGACGTCCATGGC
>JBHJHK010000316.1:0-6832 GCA_050330975.1 Candidatus Competibacterales bacterium
CGCTGGGTCGTTGTGGGGGAGGGTTGCGTCAGTCATAGGGGTTGCCACGGATGGTGTCCTCTGGCTCATGGAGGGTGAGTAACAGCTCCAGGGCGGGCAGGTAACTGGGGGCCCGTTCCAGGGCGATGAGGAGGGTCTGACGGGCTTCCCGGGGACGATTGGCCCAGTGTAGAGCCCGAGCCAGATGATAGTGGGCCGCGGCGGGGTCGGCGGGGGAGAGGTCTATCAGGGCCTGCCTGGCCGCCACCGCCTCGCCGTAGCGGCGGGTGCGTTCGAAGTGCCCCGCCAGCTCAAGGTGCAGGGAGGGGTCGAAGGGATCGACAAAGCGGGCCTGTTCCAGGGCGCGGATGGCACCAGAGACGTCGCCGGCGGCGGCCCGCAGGGTCGCCAGTTGCCGGTGGGCTTGGTAGTTGTCGGCGTCCAAGGCCGTGAGGGCCGCCAGTTGGGCCGTGGCCTTGGCGGACTCCCCCCGCCGTTGGTAGAGCTCTGCCAGCAACGCGTAGGGTCCATCGCCACTGCCGTCCTCGGGGAACAGGGCTTGGGCCCGGCGCAGCAAGACCTCGGCCTCCTCTAGGTCCCCCCGTTTCAAGAGGAAATGCCCCGCCAGGAGTTGGGGGAGATAAGTGTCGGGTTGGGCCTTGGCCCGCTCCACCAGGGCGGCGTCGGGGAGGACCCCCCGCTGCCCCGGCCGAGCCCCCGTCAATGCCCCCAAAGGAGTCTGGAAGCGCCGCCTCAAGTGGGCGTCGAAGTCCCGGTCCAAGGCGGCCGGGGCAATCCCCAGCACCTCTGTTACGGCGTCGGCGTCACTGGCCCCGCGGCTGTAGGCCGCCAGGAGGGCGTTGATGGCTTCAAAGCCAAAGCGCTGGTGGATGTAGGCCACCACCTGGGAGGCCAGGTAGTAGGCGAAGATCACCTGTTCGGGGTAAGCCGGCCGCACAAAGGCCTCGTTGAGGCGACTCACCGGGGGTAAGCGGCCGTCGCGGTAGGCCATGAGAAAACCCGCCGTGGGGTCTCCCCCCCAGCCGGGGCTGGCGGTCTGCTCTTCGTAGACCGCCAGGCCTTCGGAGAACCAGCGGGGTACCCGCCCCTGGGAGGCTTTGATGTGGAAGGAATGGGCCAGTTCGTGCCACAGGGTCGAAGCCCAGTGGAAACTCCCCCGGGGACGGGCGGTGGGGGAGTCCATGGCCACTACCGGGCCAAAGGACACCCCCAACGCCCCCAGGCCCGCTAACCCCACGGTGCGCACCGAGAAATCCCCGTGGTGGGGGTAGATTTCGATGCGCAGCGGCCCCTCTAGGGTCACCCCGTAGCGTTCTTGAAAGTGGGCCAGGGCGGCGTGGGCCACCTGGGCCACCAACGGGGTGAGGACCGCCGCTTCGTCCCGGTGGACCACGATGTCAAAGGGCTCAGTCCGGTGGATCCGATACTCTGTAAAGGTATCGGCCAGATCCAGGGTGTTTTTGATCCAGACGTTGAAGGGGTCGCCGGCAAAGGCCCGTTCCAGGTGGTCTCGGCCCTCGGCCATGCGTCCCAAGCGCATCAAGTTGAGACCCAACAGGCCATGGCCCCGCCAAGAGCGAGGGTCGAGTTCCACCGCTTGCTCGGCGAAGTCCACGGCGGCTTGGTAGTGGCGATTGCGGGCCACCTGCTCAGCCAGGGTGTTGTAAAAGGCCGCCGGCCTGGGGTTGACGGCCCGGGCCCGGGCCTCGGTGGCCTGGAGGGCCCGGTCCTGGCGGCGCAATACCTGGAGGGTGGCCAGCACCGCCAAAGCCTCCAAGTCGGCGGGGTTGTGGGTCAAGGCGGTGCGGGCCTGGGTTTCGGCCGCGTCGAAGCGCTCCGATTCCAATAACAGCTTGGCTAGCAGTGCCCGGGCGGCGCTGAAGCGGGGGTTGACGGCCAGGGCCGCCTCGGCGGTGGCCAGCGCCTCGGGGCGGAAGTCGAAGTGCTGACTCTTGGCTTTGACCAACAAAAGTGCCGGATGGTCGGGATCCAGGGCCTCGGCTTCGGCCACCACCGCGGCGGCCTCGGCGTTGTTGTATTTGGCGAGCAAAAGATCCGCCAGGGCGACAAAGGCCTCGATACGCCGGGGGGCGGCGGCCATGAGCTCGCCGTAGACTCCCACGGCGTCGTGGAAGCGCCGGGGGTCCTCGTCCCCCAATTGGCGCAGGGCTCCGGCCACCGCCAGGCGAGGGTCGTAGGGGAGGCCCGGGTGATCGGCCCCGGCCAGGGCGGCAAAGGTGGCCCGCGCCCGGGCCGTGGAGCCCGTGCGCCGGTCCAGGACCGCCCGGCGGTAGCGGGCCACCAGGGCCTCCTCCGGGGTGCCCCGGCCGGCGGCCACCAGGGCCTCGATCTGGGCCAGGGCTTCGGCGGCGGCCTCCAGTTGTCCCGTGGCGGTCAACGCCTCCCCCAGGGCCAGGGCGGCGGCGGCATCCCCCCGGCCCGCGGCCAGTTGCTCCCGAGCCCGGGCGATGACTGCCGGGTAGTCGCCTCGGTTGAGGGAGGCGGTCCAGTGGAGGGCGTCGCTGGCCACCTCGGCCCCCACCGGGACGGGGGCGGTTTGCGCCGTGGCCACAGCCGCGGGGGCGGCACTGGCGGCCACGGCCAACCAAAAGGCCAGGCCACCCATGGCCACAGAGCCCAGGGGGGTCGGCCGGTTGGATTGGCGTTGACGGATCATGGCGCGGCGTCTTCCTCTGGGGCCGGAGCGGTCCGGTCGGCGTCTGAGTTCTCCCCATCCCCGGCGGCCAGCTGGCGGCTCACTAGGGCCAGTTCCACCAACAGGGTCTCCAGTTGCCCTCGGTAGTCTTGGGGGTCGAGGTTGGGCCGCTCCCGGCGCAGGGCGTCGATGCGGTCCAACAGGGCTTGGCGGCGGGCGATGAGGTCCGCGTCGGCGTCTGCCGCGGCGAAGGCGGGGGGCGGGGGCGGAGTGAGGTAAAAGGCCGCCGCCAACGCCCCGTCGCCGTCGCTCATGCTCGGTTCGGCGCTGCCCTCCCCGTCGCCGTCGTCGTCCAACAGGGCGTGCTCCGTGAGCAAGCGCCGCTCGGCCTCCGCCTGGCTTTGCACCTGGTGGCGGGCGAACTCGAAGGCCTCCAGCAGGGACACCCGGCCGTTTTTGTCGCCGTCGGCGCCGCTGGCGGGGTCGACGGCCTGGGTGAAGGCCCCGCCGAACTCGGCGAAATAGCGCTCGGCAGCCGAGGCGGTGGCGGTGATCACCACTCGCTCGGGGCCGCTCAAGGATGAGATGAAGGGACCACTGGCGCTGGTGGTGTTGACCACCGCCAGGGGGCGGTCCCCCCAGGGTTCTAGCCAACGGTTGAAGTCGGCGGCGCTGATGTCGGGGCCGGGGACGTTGAACAGCGCTCCTTGGCCCCCTTCGCCCCGGGCGGTGCCGTGGCCGATGAGGACCACCACCAGGGCGGCGTCGGGGGCTGAGGCCCTAGCCAGCCCCAAGAGGGCGTCCCGCACCACCGCCCTCCGGGGCGCCCCGGGGGTGGTGACCCCCGCCGGTAGCTCTAGGGGGGTGGGGGCCAGATAGGTGATGGCATCGGCCGCCACCCCTTGGGCCAACACCGTCTTCACCAGGGTCGTTCCCCAGCTTTTGAACAACGCCGCAAAGCTCTCGTCGCCCCCCAGGCCCTGGATAATCACGAGCCTCGGGGCGGCGTCCACGGGGGCGACCGCGCCCGCCAGCGCCAGGACGGCCAGGATTATGGCCCCCATCCCCGAGTCCCGTTGACCGCCCATCAGACCAACCCCCGGGCCCGGCGGTAGAGCCATTCCGCCGCCAACAAAACCAGGATCAGCCCCAACAGCAAAGGCGCGTCCCACAGGGCCCGGCGCTCCAGGCGCTGGACGTCGTCTCGGGGGGGGTCGAGGTGGGTCGCCAAAGCCACGGCCTCGCCGGCGGGGAAAAACTGTCCCCCCGTGGCCCGGGCGATGTCCCGCAGTAAAGGGGTATTGCGCTGGCTGCCAAAGGGTTCTTTGGCATCGCGAGCTGTCAGCAGGTAACCCGTGGCCTCCCCCAGGGGCACATCTCCCCGCTCGGCCCGGACCTCCACGGTCCAAAGCCCGGCTTCCGAGGGGGCTATGGTGGCGGTGTAGCGGCCATTGGTTTGATGGATCAGCGACACTTGGAAGGCCCGGCCCGGACCTTGGCCCACCAATACCACCTGGGCGTCGGGCACCGGGTGGTGGCTTTCGTCCCGCACCGTCGCCGTCACCGTCAGCGTTTCGCCGGGAACTGCGGGGTCCGGGGGCACGGCGAGGGTGACGGGTCCGGGGGCGTCTGCCACCAGGGTCCGCAGCAATCCCCGCCACAGGGTTTCGTGGCTTACGTCGTCCACCGGCACCTGGGCGTGCATCTGCCAGCGCCAGCTGTCGGCCACGGCAAAGGTCATAGCGTGGCCGCGGCCGTAGCGCTGGAGGGACAACAACGGCAGGGGTGTGCCGTCGATGGCCGGTGGCCCCTGGAGTAAGACCTGGGCCCCGGGTTTGGGGGTTGCCGGTCCATTGACCATGGTCAAGGTCGGCAGGGCGTCCAGGGTATCCAGGGCCATCAACCCCTGGAGGGTCGGGTGATCCGCGGCGTGGATCCCCAAGGTGACGGGTACCTGGCGGGTGAACTCTCCCCGCCGTCCGGGGGGCAACACCACGGGCAAGGCGGTGGCCAAGGGGGTGGCGGCAAAGCCCCCTTCTCCCAAGGCCCGCCGCCCCCCCAGGGTTAACAGGCCCCCGCCCCGCCGGTCGACGAAGTCGTGGAGCAAACGGTGCTGTTCGCCGTTGAAAAACCCCGCCTCGACGCTCCCCAGGATCAAGCCGTGGTAGGCGAACAGGGTTTTGGCATCCCCGGGAAAACCGTTGGCCAACTCCTCGGGGTCGTCGATGCCCACCCGGTAAAAGCGGCTCTCGGCGGTGCGCACCAACCCCACTACCTGAAGGGCGTCGTCGTCGTCCACCGCCCGGCGCAAGAACTTGAACTCAAAGCGCGGCTCCCCCTCCAGGTAGAGGATGCGCCGCGGCCCCCCTTGGACGTCGACCACCCGCTGGCGGACGTTGTTGGCGACGAGGGTTTCCCCCGGCTGGGGTGGGATGCGAAAGCGCAGGGTCAAAGGGCCGGCATCGTCCACGGGCAATTGCAAGGTGGCCGTCTGCTGCGCCCCGGCCAGGGTCAAGGGAACGGCGGCTAGGCGCCGCTCGTCGTCTTCCGCCACCACGGTGAGTTGGCGGCCGTCGAACCCCCGCTGGGCGACGGTGACCCGGGCGGTGACAGCACCCCCCGCCAGGGCGGTGGTGGGCAGTTGTACCCCCTGGATCTCCACGTCGAGGTCTCGGGCCCGGGGACCCACGGCGACGGTGTGGACTGGAATGCCCGCCACCTGGAGGGCTTGGATGGCCCGGCGCAACAAAGCGTCGTCATCGCCCCCCGCCGTGGCTCCGTCGCTCACCACCACCCAACTGGTGGGGGCCTCGGGGTTGGCCACCGCCTGACTCAAGGCTTGGCCCAAGGCGCTCAAGGGGCCGTCGAAGGTCAAGTTGGCGATGATGGACCCCTCGGGCCCTCGCTCCACGGGGGCGAGGGTGCGGTCGAAGCGAAACCAGCGCACCTCCCGGTCCCCCAGGGCGCGGGCCAAATCCCCCGACTCGGCCACCAGGCTGCGGAGTTGTCGGGCCCCTTCCCCCGACCCCAGGGTCAGGCTCTGGGAGTTGTCCAACAATACCCCCACGGCCCCGGGCGCCGGGACGTCCACCGACAGCACCAACAGCGGCTGGCACAGGCAAAGGACGACCAAGGCGATGGCGGCGCTGCGCAGGGTGGCCAAGACGACTCGGTCTTTGGGGTGGGCGAGGGTGCGGTGGGCCAGGACCACGAGGGCGATGGCCAGTGGTACAGCGGCCAACGCCCAGGACCAGGGAGCACCCAGGGTCAAGGCCCCGCGACTAAAGTCGCTCCAGGGGTATTTCAACAACCAGGCGAAGAGATCGACATCCATGGGATAGCGGCCCAAATGCGGCTCTCAGTGGGTGAGGGCATAGACGATGAAATTGATGCCAATTTCGTAGGCGTAGGTGGAAAACTTGAGGGGGTAATAGGGGTCATCGGCCCATTCCCAAGCGTCGCCCAGGTCGGTATTCCAGTTGATCAACACCATCAACCGGCCGCTGTCGTCGAAGATACCCCGCACTTCGGGGAAGTAGCCGTCGTACTCGTGGGTGGGCCCACCGTAGGCGGCCTGCTGACCCTGGCGCAGGTTGGGGACTTGGATGATCTCCTCGATGTCGTAGAACACGTTGAACACCGGGTGATCCGAGGGCACGTCGACGATGGGGCGCCCGGGTAGCACCCGTTGCATCTCCGCCTCAAAGCGCCGCCAGGCTCGGCTGCCCCAAAAGTCGTCGATCACCAAAAACCCCCCGGCCTGCAAGTAGTCCCGCAGGCTTTGACGTTCGTCCTCGGTGAGGTCGATACTGCCCACCTCCAACATGTAGAGGAAGGGGTAGCGGCGCAGGTCCGGGTCGCTCAACGACACGGCGTTGTCGTTGGGATAGGCGTCGACACCGGTGAGGCGCTGGAGGGCGATGAGAAACTGGCGATCGGCCTTGGGGTAGTCGATGGCCCAGCGATTGCCGGCGTAGTAGCCGTAGGAGCCATCGGTGTAGATGCCCCGGGTGAAGAACAGCTCGTGGTAGGGCCGAGGTCCTGGGGTGCCGGCGAAGGGGGTCACGGGTTGGCCCCAGAGGGGGCTTGCCCAAGCCCTGAGTAGCAAGGCCAACGGCTAGGTCAACGGGATGGAGACGACGGGGGGTGAGCGCATGGAAGGGTGGGGCGCTGGGG
>JBHJHK010000317.1:0-5343 GCA_050330975.1 Candidatus Competibacterales bacterium
GGCGCACCCCCCCCGGGCACGGCCCCCCAAAGGCGCTGCGCCCCAAACCACCGGCGGGCCACCGACCCTGGACTTGCCCCTCGACAGCGAGAGCCCCACGGTGGGTCCCCACCACGTCCCCAAGCCCTCGCCACCCCTCGAAAATCCCACCGCCGACGAGTTGGATTTTGACGATCAAGAGGCCACCCGGGTGTTGTCCACCGATCAAATCGCCCGTCTGGGAGCGCGGTTTCGCGACCACCTCGTCCGGGCAGCCCAGGACGAAGAGGATCAAGAGACCCAGGTCTTCACCAAAGACCACATCGAGCGCCTCAAGGCGCGGTTGCGCACCCAGGGCAAGAAAGACAAGTAGCCCCGATCCCCCCACGACGCATCTCCATCGATCCCGTGGTCCCGGCTCTCTGGCGCCAGTTGTGGTCCCCCAAGGTCGACGACACCCACCTCGTCGCCCACTTGGAGGGTCTGCGCCGGGAACTGCCGCTACCGCTGTTTTGGCTCCTCGGCAAGGCTCAGTCGGGCAAGACCTCGCTGATTCGGGCCCTCACGGGCGACGATCGAGCCCGCATTGGCGACGGCATCCGCCCCTGTACCCGCCACGCCTACCTCTACGACTTTCCCAGCCGCGAAAACGCCTTTATCCAGTTCCTAGACACCCGGGGCCTGGGGGAGAGCCATTACGATCCCACCGAGGACCTGGCGGCCTTTGCCACCCAGGCCCACCTGCTCATCGTGGTGATGAAGGCCACCGATTTGGCCCAAGGGGCGGTGATGGAGGCTTTCTGGCGGCTGTGGCCCCGGAATCGGTGGCCAGTGATCGTTCTGCAAACCGCCCTCCACGAGGGTTATGTCGCCCCCACCGACCCCCATCCACAGCCCTATCCCTTTCGAGACCGCCACGGCGCGAGCCCTTTGCCCACCTCCCTGCCCGGGCGCTTGGCCGAGTCCCTAGAGGTACAACGGCGCTGGTTTGACGAGGTACCGGCCCAGTTTGTGGCGGTGGATTTCACCTTGCCCGAGGACGGTTACCAACCGGAACACTACGGCCTCGAAGCCCTGTGGGAGGCCATCGAGACGGCCCTCCCCCAGGGGGTGGCCGCCATGGTCCGGGACTTGAGCCAAGGGCAACGGGATCTCCAGCGGGCCTTTGCCCGCACTGCCGACGCCCACATCACCGGCTACGCCCTGGCCGCCGCCGGGGCGGGGGCAATTCCCTTGCCCCTGGTGGACCTGCCCTTGGTGGGATTGATTCAAGGCAAAATGGCCCAATCGGTGGCCTCCATCTACAACCAGCCCTTCGACCGGCGCAACCTGGGAGAACTGCTGGGCGCCTTGGGATTGGGACTCGCCAGCCAATGGGGGCGGCGGGAGCTGGTGAAGGTGGTTCCCGTTTACGGGCCGGCGGTGGCTTCAGTGCTGACCGGCGCCGCCACCTACGCCCTGGGCAAGACCCTGGCGGTTTATTTCAGCGCCGTCCACCGAGGGGATACCCCCGATCCGGCCCTGTTCCGCGACCTCTACCAAGAGCAGTTTGCCGTCGGCCGCCGGCGGCTGGGGCTCTATTTGAGCCGGGGGTCGAAGTGAAAACCGCCCGTCTCGCCACCTTCGCCGGGGTGTTGCTGGCCATCACGGCGTTGCCGGCGGTGGGACTCGCCGTGGTGGGGGGGGTGTGGTTGTGGCAACACGACCTGCTGTTGCCATGGCTCGGTGCCACCACCGGCCTGTCGTTGGCCGGGTGGTTGGGACTTCGGGTCTGGGTGCGCCCTGCGGTGGCACCTCCCCCCTTGAATTTGCCCCCCAATCCCCGCTGGTCGACCGAGGCCCATGGTGCCTGGGACAAAGTGGAGGCCTTGGCCACCGAACTCAAGGCCGCAGATCGCGATGTGGGTCCCAACGACCTGTGGCCTTTGTTGCACCGGACCCTCAATACCGTGGCGCAACACTTTCACCCCCGCCAACGCGACCCATTGCTGGAACTCAAGGTGCCCTATTTGCTGCGGGCCATCGAGCTGTTGGCCCAGGATCTGCGGCGCGATTTCACCGACCACGTGCCCGCCAGCCATTTGCTGTCGGTCAACGACGTGTGGCGGGGTTACCGGTTGACCCGTCAGGGCCAACGCCTCTACGACGTCTTTCGGGTGATGTCGGCAGCGGTGAATCCGGCGGCGGCCGCCCTGCGGGAGGCCCAGGGCTACGCTGTCCAACAGGTGTTGGCTCACTCCTCCCGGGAAATCCGGCGCTGGTTGGTGGACACCTACGTCAAGAAGCTGGGCTACTATGCCGTGGAGCTCTACGCCGGCCATCTGACCCTGGAAGACGAAGCCCTGGGCGACCACGTGACGGCGGTATCTCGCCAGGATTTCCAGGACCTAGCCGACGTCGCCGACCGACAGCAGGTGGAACCCCTGCGCTTTTTGGTCATGGGTCAACGGGGGAGCGGCAAGACCCAGTTGATCGCCGCCTTGCTGGCAACCCGTGACGATGGGGCGGCGATCACCACCGCACCGCTGGCAAAACCCATACCCTATGCCCTGGTCCACGAGGGTTTGGATCGGACGCTAATCATCGATACCCCGGGCTACGCCAGCGACCACCCGACGGTGAACGAAGATCTCATCGAAGCCGCCGTCCACAGCGACGGTGTCATCTTGGTGACTTCAGCCCTGGCGGCGGCGCGCCGCGCCGATCGCGAGCAACTCGATCGCCTTGGGGAAGTTTATCGCCAGCGCCCGGGCGAAGCCCCGCCCCGGGTGGTGGTGGCCTTGAGCCATATCGATCAATTGCGCCCCCTGCGGGAGTGGGACCCGCCCTACGACGTCGTCGATCCAAAGGAAGCCAAGGCCCGCCACATCCGCCGGGCCATGGAGGGCGCCGCCGAGGATTTGGCCCTGGAACTCGAACGCGTCGTCCCGGTGTGTTTGGCCCCGGGGCGCCACTACAACGTCCTCGAGGGCCTGGTGCCAGTGCTCCTCCAAGACCTCGACCACGCCCAGCGCCTCCAATACCTCCGCTGCCTGCGGGACTACAACCGCACCCGCAACCTCCCCAGACTGTGGCGCCAGGCCCAAAATGTGGGCCGCTTTGTCGCCCGGGGAGGGATGACCTGGTTGCAACAGCTCGGGGAGCAACTCAACCGCCAGCCACCGCGCTAGCCACCTCAAGAACTCCCCTGGGTGGCCTTGGGCCCTGCCCCGGAAGCGCCCTGGTCGGCTCGCTTCATGGCGTCGACCACCACCCAAGGGTCCACGTCCAAGGCGGCGACGGGGGCCAAATCGCGCCGGGCAATGACCATCACCATGTCGTGGTCTGGCCCCTCCAAGGGCAAAAAGCCATAGTCCCCGGGGGGGCCGCCGTGGGCGGCGAGAAAACCCTCCAGAGCCCGGGCGTGGGCGGCACTGGCCGCTGCAAAATGATCCACGTCCAAGCTCCGCGCCAGGATTTCTCGGCGCTGTTCGGGGTCGTTCTGGTCGCCGTAGACCCGGTAGCGCTCGGGCAGGAGGTGGAGGTCGGGGGATTCCCCCACCAGGGTGGCCCAGAGGAAATCCTGGCGCTCTTGGGGATCGGTGGGCAGCCGGGTAAAGGCCAGGGTGGGCCCTGTCCACGGCCCCTGGGTGATGGCCGCCGCCGCCCCGGGGGCCACCTGGCTGGCGGTGACCACGGCAAAGCGATCCACGGCAAACACCGCGTAGCTGGGCCGCTCACGGTGGAGTATCGATGCGCCGTAGCCAAAGGCCACCAGCTGGATCAACACGATGACCACCATATCGAACTTGAGACCGGGCTTGCCGGGTCGGTAGACCAGTAGGGTGAGCAGCGGTCCGACGACGACGTCGACGAAGATCACCACTTGCAACGCATCCCAGGCGCTGTTGGCCTGGAAGTAGGGCACGGGATACCACACCAGAAAAATGGCCCCCAGCAGGGCCGATAGCACCAATACACTGAGGAGTAAATGAAGGCCAAAGGCACGTAGTCGAGTTTTCACTGTCTTGCACTCCGTGGATGCCACACGCAACAAGCTCCAATGCCCACCGCAGGGATGGGCTTTGTCTAGATACGTTCTGCGGGTGGCGATTTCAACGGCTGTAGTGACTTTGCCAAAACACCATCACGCCGCCCATCGTCGGGGAAGCGGTGCTCCACAGGACGCTGGATCACTGTCCCGTCGCCGCGGCTACCACCCCCCAGGGATCCACGTCCAAGGCGGCGACGGGAGCCAAATCGCGCCGGGAAATAGCCATTATCATGTCGCGGTTTGACCCCTCCAGGGGCAAAAAGCCGTAGTCCTTGGGGTCGCCGCCGTGGGTGGCGAGGAAACCCTCCAGGGCCCGGGCGTGGGCGGTACTGGTCGTCAAGCGGCCCACGTCCAAACTCTGGGCCAGGATTCCCAGGCGTTGCTCGGCGGCGTTTTGGCCCCCGTAGACCCGGTAGCGCTCGGGCAGGAGGTGGAGGTCGGGGGATTCCCCCACCAGGGTGGCCCAGAGGAAATCCCGGCGCTCTTGGGGATCGGTGGGCAGCCGGGTAAAGACCAGGGTGGGCCCTGTCCACGGCCCCTGGGTGATGGCCGGCGCCGCCCCGGGGGCCACCTGGCTGGCGGTGACCACGGCAAAGCGGTCCACGGCAAACACCACGTAGCTGGGCCGCTCACGGTAGAGTACCGACGCGCCGTAGCCAAAGGCCACCAGCTGGATCGAGACGATCACCACCACGTCGAACTCGAGACCGGGCTTGCCGGGTTTGTAAATCAACAACATAAGTAACGGCCCGACGACGACATGGACCAAGATCACCACTTGCAAAGCATTCCAGGCGGCGTTGGCCTGGAAGTAGGGCGCGGGATACCACACCAGAAAAAAGGCCCCCAGCAGGGCCGACAGCACCCCTAAACTGAAGAGTAAATGAACGCAAAAGACACCCAATCGACTTTTCACTGCCCTGTGCTCCATCAAGCGTAGCCATCAAACGTAGCCATCGAAAACGCCCCGAGGCCCACCTGTTGCCATGGGCCCCACTCAATGGGATCCATGGCTGGCGATTCCAACGGCTATAATGGACTTTGTCAAAGTTCTACCATCCCGCCCACCGCCGAGGAAGCGATGCCCCACAGCCTGCTGGATCACCGGCCCGCCCCCGCCCTACCCATTGTCGACGCCCCCACCGGCGGCGAGGCCTTTGAGCGCTGGTGTCGGGAACAACCCTCCCCCTGGCAACAGTGGCTCAGCGGCAGTCAATACCGCCCCAAGGCCGGCGCCTTTAGCTTGGTGCCCGACGAGACCGGCCGGCCCGCCGCCGTAGTGGTGGGGGTCGACAACCCCGCCGATCCCTGGACCTGCGGCGCCCTGCCCC
>JBHJHK010000318.1:0-4761 GCA_050330975.1 Candidatus Competibacterales bacterium
GCGGCGTGGGTGTGGCGGGGGGAGTGGGGGGGGGGGGGGGGGGGGGGGGGGGGGGGTGTGGGGGGGCGGGGGGGGCGCCCCGCGCCCCATGGGGGGGGGGGGGGGGGGCGGGCCTCGTCGAGGAGGGCTCGCACCCGGGTCAACGTCGGGGCAAAGGGGTCTTCACCCAGGGCATCTTTTGCCATCACCTGGCGGGGCAGGGGGGCGTCGCCGAGCCACACCGCCTGGCCGCTGGCCACCAACCGGTGGTGGAAGCGCGCCAGGTGGCGGGACCAGTTGGCGGGGGCCAGGCGTTGCACCAGACGGTAGAGGGCCACCGACGGCTTCGGCTTTGGAACGAAGTCGCTGGCCACAAACCAGGGGGGAGCATCGGCGCTGCGCATGCTGGTGGTGCCCTCCCCCAGGTCGAACAGATGCACCGGCTTGCCCGTGGCCGTGGCCTCGGCGGCCATGGAGGCGCTGTCGCCGGTGACGATGATCTCGTCGGCCAGGGCCAAGAAGGCGAAGAAGGGGTTATCCCGGCGGTCTTGGTGTTGGACGTCAAAGACGTAGGCTGGGGCCGCCAACGACCCCCGAAAGGCCGCCAACGCCGCGGGCCGGGTGCGCTTCGACGAGGTGACCAGCAGCGCCCCCCCCATCCGCCTGGCCCGCTGGGACACCACCTGGGCCAGGCGGCGAGCCCTTTGGGCGTCGAAGACATAAGGCAAGCTGTGGCCCCCGAGGAGCACCGCCAGCCAGGGGCGGGGGAGGGGGGGCAACCGCTCGCTCCAAGCGGCCGCCGCCGAGGCGAGCTTGGCGTCGGTGACCCGGTGGAGGGGCAGGGGATTCTCCACGACATTGGAGCGTCGGGGCAGGCGGTATTGGGGGGTGGTCACCACCAAGTCGTAGGCGTCGATACCCCCCCAAGGACGCCCCAGCTGCACCAACCGGGTGTGGCCCTTGGATCTCTCCCGCACCCAGCGGGCGATGGCTTCCCCCTCCCGTCCCGACGCCACCACCAGGTCGGGCCAGGGGGGCTCAAGGAGGCTAGAGCGCTTGGGATCGACCCCCAGGCGACTGGCGACAAAGGGGGGCGCCAGCAAGAGCTCAAAGGGGCGCAGGCCCACCCGTTTGACTTCAAAGGGCTCTCCCAAGCGCTCGAGGAGACCCAGCACCTGGGAGTGGTCGCCGGCGCGGCGGGCTTCGATGGCCCAGATGCGCGGCGGGGCTGGGGGGGCCAAGACGGGTTTGGAACCCTGGGCCTCGATGGCCCACAGGCGCGGACCCTGGCTGGGCCCGGGTAAGGCGGTGGCCATCTCCCCGGCAAAGGGCTGCGCCGTCGACGGCGGCGCGTCGGGTAAAGGCGCCGTACTCAAACCGCTGTACGCCCGCAATCGCCGAGGCCACCGCCGGCTCGCCGCCGCGGGGTGCGGGTCGACACCGCGCCCCTCGGGGAGGACGGCCAGCGGGGGAGAGGGACCCCAGGACGGTCTAAAGGCAGGGGATACATGACGATAGTTCCTCGACAAAGTTGCGCTGGACGACGGCAGAGCGGCGTCTGGCGATGGTGTTCATCCCGGTGAGTTCACACCGGCCAAGACCCCCGAGTCCCAGTCCGGGGCAGCCATAGCCGCGGTACCGACCCGTATTGGGCCCTGGCGACGCTCCCTCGTCGACGCCATGAGGTCAAAGGTCAATGACTTCCCCATTCCTTGGGACTTTGCCCGATCACGCGTGGCATTATAGACCACAACGGCCCAAAGATGTTGTATATTTACATCCAGGTGGTAAAAGAGCAACAAGGCTCAACTGCAGGATTTGCCTATGGACGATTCCCCGGGGGGTTCCCACCCCGCTACACTTCCCCCATCCCCTTCCCCATCCCCGTGCTCCCCCAGGTCGCTGTGCCCATGGGTTTGTTGATCGTCTTCGCCAAGCGCTATCCCCTCAAGAGCGCCGTGGTGTTGGTGGCGCTGGCCGTTGCCGGCGCCGTGGAGGGGGTGAGTTTCGCGGCCCTATTGCCGTTGCTGCAGTTGGCCCTGGGAGGTTATGGCCGAGACGGCGAGTTCGGGTTCAGTGGCGACGACGGAGGCGATTCGGGGTTGACGGCTTTCATGGCCGCCGGGTTCGACGCCTTGGGCCTGCCCCTCACCGTGGGGGGCCTGTTGCTGGTCATCGTGGTGGGCTTTGCCCTCAAGAGCCTGTTGGTGTTGGGGGCCAAAATCCAGGTGGGCTACAGCGTGGCCCGCTTTGCCACCGACCAGCGCACGGCATTGCTCACCGCCCTCATGGAGACCCGCTGGCAGCACTACCTCGGGCTCCCCGTGGGCCGGTTGGCCAACGCCGTGGCCGGGGAGGCCTCCCGGGCGGCGTCGGCCTACCTAGCAGGGGTGACCGTGGTGGCCTTGACCCTCCAGTGCGGGGTGTATTTGATCTTGGCGCTCCTGGTCTCACCCTGGGCCGCGTTGGCCTGTGCGACCGTGGGGGTGCTCTTGGCGGCCCTGTTCCATCGCCTGGTGCGGGCGGCCAGACGGGCTGGCAAGCGCCAGACCCGCCTCCTCAAGGCGTTGGCCAGCCGGTTGGCCGACAGCCTGCACACCATCAAGCCCCTGCGGGCTATGAACCGGGTCGGCGCCGCGGCACTGCTGGTGAAAGACGCCCGCGCCCTGGGGGATGCCCAGCGGGGGGAGATCTTCCACAGCGAACTGTTGCGGGCGGTCCAAGACCCCGCCGTGGCGGGCTTGGCGGCCATGGGGGTGTACCTGGCGTTGGTCCACGCCCAGCTGGAGGTGGCGACGGTGATGACCTTGGCGGTGTTGTTGGGCCGAGTCTTGACCCAGTTTAGCCGCATCCAGCGCCAGTATCAGCGCATGACGGTACTGGAGAGCGCCTACTGGAGCCTCCAGGACACCATCTTGGATGCCCGCGGTGCCCGGGAGGTGGCGACGGGAACCATTGCGCCCACCCTGGATCGCGAGATCCACCTGGCCGCCGTGACCTTCGGCTACGGCGACCCACCTCTGTTTCGGAATCTGTCCTTGACCCTGTTCGCCGGGCAAATGACGGCCTTGGTGGGGCCGTCGGGGGTGGGCAAGACCACCGTCGCCGACTTGATCACCGGCTTGCTGCGCCCCACCGGCGGGCGAGTCTTGGTGGACGGCCGCGATCTGGAGACCCTGGATCTCAAGGCCTGGCGGCGGATGGTGGGCTATGTGCCCCAAGAAAACGGCCTGCTCCACGCCTCGATCTACGACAACATCGCCCTGGGGGACTGTGTGGATCCCACGGCTGTGGCCGAGGCCCTGGAAGCCGCCGACGCGACCGCCTTTGTCGCCGCCCTCCCCGAGGGCCTCCACACCGTGGTGGGGGAGCGGGGGGGACGGCTGTCGGGGGGGCAACGCCAGCGGATTATGATCGCCCGAGCTCTCGTCCATCGCCCGAGGCTTTTGATCCTCGACGAGGCCACCACCGCCCTCGATCCGGCCACCGAGGCGGCGGTGTGTCGGGCCTTGACGCGGCTCAAAGGATCGTTGACCATCCTCGCCATTTCCCACCAGCCGGCCCTGGTGGCCGCCGCCCACCGGGTCTACCGCCTCGGCCCCCACGGGGTGGAGTTGCTCCGCGCCGCCCCCGACGGGGACGCGCCGGCCCTTTACTCCCCTCTGGTGAGCAGTTCCTAGGATATCGCCATGCCCACCCCCAACGCCCAGGGAGCCACCTGGCTCCATCGCTTTGATTCAAAAGCCCGCTGTGCCGTCATCGGCGAAGTGGCCCAGGCCCACGACGGCAGTCTGGGGTTGGCCCACGCCCACATCGACGCCATCGCCGACGCCGGCGGCGACGCCGTCAAATTCCAGACCCACATCGCCGCCGCCGAAAGCACCCCCCGGGAACCCTGGCGCATCCCCTTTTCCCCCCAAGACGAGAGTCGCTTCGCCTATTGGCGGCGACTGGAGTTCAGCGCCGACCAGTGGCGGGGGCTCAAGCGCCACTGCGACCAGCGGGGGTTGGTGATTTTGAGCTCGCCCTTTTCCACCGAGGCGGCGACCCTGTTGGAAAGCCTGGACATTGCGGCGTGGAAGGTGGCCTCGGGGGAGATCACCAATGCCCCCCTCATGGCCCAGCTGGCGGCGTCCAAGCGCCCGGTGATCCTCTCCACGGGCATGAGTCCCCTGGCGGAAATCGACGCCGCCGTGGCGGGCTTTCAAGCCAACAAAACCCCCTTGGCAGTGCTCCAGTGCACCTCTCGCTATCCCTGCCCCTTGGAGGCGGTGGGCCTCAACAACTTGGCCCTGTTCAAGGAGCGCTACGGCTGTGCCGTGGGTCTCTCGGACCACTCCGCCACCCCCTGGCCCGGGGTGGCGGCGGCCCAGTTGGGGGCCCAAGAGATCGAAGTCCACGTCACCTTGAGCCGGCGGATGTACGGCCCCGATGTGTCGTCTTCCCTCACCGTGGAGGACTTCGCCAGGCTCGTGGAAGGGGTGCGGGCGGTGGAGACCCTCATGGCCAACCCCGTGGATAAAACCCAACTGGACGCCGAGCGCCAGGCGTTGCGCCACACCTTCATGAAGAGCGTGGTGGCCGCCCGGGACCTGGCCCCGGGCACGGTGTTGACCGCCGCCGACTTGGCGTTGAAAAAGCCCGGTGGCGGCCTTGCCGCCACCCACCTCCAGGCCCTGATGGGGCGGCGATTGGACCGCGGGGAAGTAGACGACCACCCCTTGGCCATGCACTACGTGGCGGTGGAGGTGGCGTCGTTAGCCGGAGCAAAAGTGTTGTCAT
>JBHJHK010000319.1:0-2093 GCA_050330975.1 Candidatus Competibacterales bacterium
CGGGGTCGGCTTGGAAGCGGTCGCGGTTTTCGGCACTGGCAAAGCGCCAAGTAGCGCCGTTCCAGGTGACCTCAAAGGCCCCACGGCCCTCCACGGGTCGATTGTTCCTGAAATAGGCCACGGGGTCGTAGCCCCCGATGGCGAGCTTTTCCGAACCACCGCTCTGGTATACCGGTTCTAGGGCCGAGGCCCCCGGGGTAAACACCGACCCAGCGACGACCAACAGCACTGGCACAACCCAGCGCTGGATGGTGAAGACGGCGCGCTGGGCCAAAGGGTTGTGGATGGCGACGATCACGGTTTGTCCCTCCTGGGATCCGGGTTGGGGCAAAGGGCGCCGGGCCCCTTTGCCGTGGACCGCGACTCAGCGGGCCAAGATGGCCGGCCAGTGCTGATCGGCCCTTTGGATGTAGCTGGGGATGTCCTGTTCCCACTTGGCCTGGATTGAGGCGTTGTAGTTGAGATACAACTTGTCGTCGACGATTTTAAAGGCCGCCGGGTCGATGGGGGCGGTGGTGTTATTGGCCACGGCGTAGGCGCAGTAACCACCGTACTGGGGGGCGTAGGCCTCGGGGTCGGCTTGGAAGCGGTCGCGGTTTTCGGCACTGGCAAAGCGCCAGGTGGCGCCGTTCCAGGTGGCTTCAAAGTCGTCGCTGCCCTCGACGGGCTTGTTGTCGGTGAAATAGGCCACGGGGTCATAGCCCTTGATGGCGACTTTTTCAAACCAACCGCTTTGGTAAACCGGGTCCAGGGCCCAGGCCTTAGGGGCAAACGCCACTGCGGCTGCGATGAGCAGGGCAAGGGCGATGCCGCTGCGGATGGCCGCGCTTGCGGAGGTAAAGGCGGCGGGTTGGAGGGATGGGTTGGGGACGCTGGCGTTCATGGTGTATGTCTCCTGGGCAATGGTTTTGGGCTCGGAATGCCGGACCAATCCCTTCCCTTTGGACGGACAGCCCGGCCATTCATCGCCTCGGTATACGCCCCAAATCCAAGGAGCGATGCGCCCACTTCGCGGTGCGGATCTGCTGTGAATCTCACACCGAGTACTCCCTCGGAGCCAACCCCCTCTAGAGCGTGCCACCGAGGCACCAGACCCAGTCACCCCTCGCCCGCACCGACGGTGGGGGAGAGGGGCCGGGGTTGAGGGCCGCTGGAGACGACGCCCAACACAGACCATTGAAGGGTTTCACCGAAGATCCGAAAGCGCCAGCGCTCGCCGCCACCCCTGACGCCCGCCCGCGCCCCGTCGCTCCCTCAAAGGAGAGCTGAACCGCGAACACACCGACGAGTCGAGCCCCGCCACGGGCCGCGCGGGGCGACCCATCTCGCCTCGCCTCATCCCCACAGCCCCCCTAGGGACTGCGGATCAACAACACATGCAACGCCCGGGGCCCGTGGGCACCCCGCACCAGTTTGGCCTCGATATCCGCCGTCCCCGAGGTGCCGGTGATGAAGTTAATATTCCGCGGCCAGGGACTGGGATGCCGGCGCCGCCAATCCCAATAATCTTCCAAATGGCGCAACAAATGCCGCTCCTCCAGCACTGCCAGGTGGTGGTGGGGCAAGAAATTGAACAAGGTAGGGGTCTCAGGGCTGGAATGGAACACCAAAGTGCCGGTCTCGGCGATGGCGAAATTCGCCAGAGTGACGCTCACCGCCTCGTTGGGATCGATGGCAAAGGGATGCTCAATGTCTCCCCAGGCCAAGTTGGCCAACTCCGCCGCCGCCACCAGGGCGATATGTCTAGGTAGATCGTGGCGGGCGAGATAATCCCCCACCGCCTTGGGAATATCGGCAAAGCCGCCCAGTGCTTCGGCGCTGGCGGTGAGGGTGGGGGAGCTGAGCTTGGCGAGGAAGTGCTCCAGGGGATCGCCGCTAAAAGTCGCCTGAACCCCCCGGGGCGGCTCGGCGCTGCGGGCCACCAAGGCCGCCTTGGCGGCGGCGTCCAGTTCACCCCGCCCCAGGGACCGACGGACATCCCCCAACCCCTTGGCTCGTGCCCCCCGCACGGCGCCCCCCGCCCCAGGCCCGGGGGCGCGCGCGCGCCCCCGGCCCCCCCCACCGGCACGCGCTTGGCCGCCGGAGCCGCACCC
>JBHJHK010000320.1:0-12944 GCA_050330975.1 Candidatus Competibacterales bacterium
GCCCCCTTTCGCGACCAGCCCCCTCCCCTGCTGGATACCTTTCGACCCTACGACCCCGGGGACAGCGGTTGAAAGCGGCAGGGCCCGGCGTCCACAACGCTATGACTTTATGCCGATAAGTTCTTTCTCGCCGAGCGAGAACCTTGTTTAGGCTATGAGGGAGTTCGCATTGCGACACCAGTGCCAACCCCAAGTCACCGTCCCCCACTCTAAGAACCCACCCATTTCCACTGCCTTGGAGGCCGCCGTGCAGCGTTTTTTTGCCCTACTCAGCCCCCTTTTCCTCGCCCCAACCCTGGCCCAGGGAGCCACGCCTCTGGTGGATCCCCAGTGGGTGGCGGCCCACGGTTGCGACGACGACGTCGCAGTCGTCGCCCTGCGCCGCGAAGCGGGCTACCGCGCCAACCACCTGCCCTGTGCCCTCCACGCCCCCTATGCCGATGCCGGCTGGCGGGCCAAGCGCGACGACGTCCCCGGGATGCTGCCCCCCGTCGCCGAGCTAGAGGGCCTCATCGGGGGTTTGGGTATCGACAACGACACCCATGTGGTCCTCTATACCCCGGGCTTAACCGCCAGCGACATGGGGGCGGCCACCCGGGTTTACTGGACCTTTAAGGTCTTGGGCCACGACCGTGTGTCCATCCTCAACGGCGGCTACAGCGCCTACACCGCCGCCGAGCTCCCCTTGAGTCAAGCGGCGTCCACCCCGCAACCGACTACGTTCAAAGGCGTTGTCCAAGACGATCTGCTGGTGGATCGCCACCAAGTGGCGGCGGCCCTGGAGGGCGGGAAGGCGGTGTTGGTGGACCACCGTCCCCAAGACCAGTTTGTGGGCATCAACCGCCACACCGCCTCGGCCCGCAGCGGTACCCTTCCCGGGGCGCGCAGTGTCCCCGAGCGTTGGCGTACGGTCCACGGCGGAGGCGAGTTTCGCGACCCCGACACCCTGCGCCAGTTGTTTCAACTGGCCGAGGTGCCCCTGGAGGGGGAGAAGATCAACTTCTGCAACACCGGCCATTGGGCCTCGTTGGGCTGGTTTGTCAGCCACGAACTATTGGGCAATAAAGACGCCAAGCTCTACGACGGCTCCATGGTGGAGTGGAGCCTCTTTGATACCTTGCCCATGGATCAGCAGGTGCGATTGACGCCTTGAGGCCAAGAACTCCCCCCATGGCCAACGCCGGGGGGCTACACCGCTAGGCGGTGGGCCCGCAGCGCCTGATAGACGGGACGACACTGGTCCAACACCCTCTCCAGGCCCGGCGGTAGGGGGTCTGGAGGTTGCTCTTTGGGGGGTGGGGCAAACCCGGTGGAGCGCCACACCCCGTGGTACCAGTATTCCCCCCACACCCCATCGCTGTCCCGCCGCCCGGCCGGCCAGTGGAGCATTCTCTCGGTGAAGGGAATGGCAAAGGCCCGACACAGGGCCTCCAAATGGCGGCGGGGGTCGTGGAGAAAATCCCCGGTATCCACCACGGGTAGCGGGTCCCCCGAACGTTGGCAGAGGTGGTCGAAGATCTGCCATTGGCGGTGGAGGCCGATATCTTCCGCCCTGGCCTCCCCCCGTACCTGGTGGTAAGAGCGCAGGACCTGGTAGGGGTCGCGGATCAAAAAGCCGTGGCGCACCCGGTCAAACCAGTCCCAACCCACTTCGGGGAGCAGATGATGGGTCATGTGTTTTTGGTAGAACACCCCTTTGCCACCGGGAACCGGCCCCAGCAACTGGGCCACCACCCGCCGCCAATCGGTCTCCCCGGCGCGAATCACGGCGTCGCGCCCCGGATGGTCCACCCCCGTGGTCTGGAGGTAGTAGGCATAGAGGGGCTCATCCCACACGGCACAGTCGGCGCGGTTCTCAAAGGCCCGCATCATGGCGGTGGAGATGTTGCGGGGCCCCGACCACATGGCGATGGTCACCGGGCTCGCCTCTCCCGTCATGGGGCTTCCCCGGCGCACTCGGCTTCAATCCGCGCCCGGTAGAGCCCCTGGAGGCGCAGGGTCAAAGGCCCCCGGGCCCCAGAGCCTATGGTGCGGCCGTCGATTTCCCGCACCGGGACTAAACCGGCAAAGGTGCCGGTGACAAAGGCCTCGTCGGCGCCGTACACGTCGGTGAGGCTGAAGTTCTTTTCCCGGGCCACAATCCCCACCTCGCCGCACAGCGCCAACACCTGGCCCCGGGTCACCCCCTCGAGACAATAATCCCCCGAAGAGGTCCACACCTCGCCTTTGCGGACGATGAAAAAGTGGGTGGAATTGCACGTGGCGACAAAGCCGTGGGGGTCGAGCATCAAAGCCTCGTCGGCGCCGGCCTTGGTGGCCTGGATACAGGCGGTGATGCAGTTGAGCTTGCTGTGGCTGTTGAGCTTGGGGTCTTGGACGTCGGGGTAGCCTCGGCGTACGTGGACGGTAAACAGCCGGATCCCCTCCTCCACCGTGGCGGGCAGCGGCTCCTTGTACTCGGGGATGATCACCACCGTCGCCGCCCCCACGGTCACCCGGGGGTCCTGGTAGGGGGTGGCCTTGATCCCCCGGGTCACCATCAACCGCAGGTGGACACCATGGGTCATGGCATTGGCTTTGAGGGTGGCGTCGATGGCCTCCGTCAAGCCCCTTGGGTCGAGGCCGATATCCAAATCCAACGCCTTGGCCCCCTCGAAAAGCCGCGCTAGATGATCGGCCAAAAAGGCCACCCGGCCATTGTGGACCCGCAGGCCCTCCCAGATGCCATCCCCCAACACAAAGCCACTGTCGAATACCGACACCACCGCTCGATCCCGGGGAACGAGCTCGCCGTTGACATAGATCAGCACGTCGCGGTTGCGGGGGTCGTCGACAAACTCGTGGGTGCCATGGGCCATGGTTTTGCTCCGGGTCACTGGTCAGGGGGTGAGGCGAAATGGCACCAAGTCCAGCTGGCCCTCGATGCCGTCGACGGTGTAGCGCAAGGCGATGGCCTCGGGTGCCAAGGCCAGGGTGGCGGTACCCGCCGCCGTCGAGGCCAGGGTGTCTTCGTCCCAAGGGCTACCCTGCTGGGGGCCAGTAAAGCGCAGGAGTTCGGCGGTCACAGCGCCGTCGACAATTTGGCCCACAAAGCTCAACCAACGGGGCTCGCCGTCGCTGCCGTAGTGGTACCACGCCCCCTGGAGCTGGCCGTTTTGCTCCACCAACTGGACCCCCTGGCCGTTGCGACTCGGGTCAAACCACAACCCCGTGGCACTACCTGTAGTGGTGCGGGCAAAGGGCACGGCGTTCAACACCCCCTCGACGCCGTCGAGGGTGTAGCGCAGTTCAAACGAGCTGGGCCCCCGCAATTGCCACGTCCCCTCCCCCACCACCTCCGACGTGATGCCGGCGTTGTCCCAGGGCTCACCGAGGCCAATGCCCTGGAAGCGCCGCAATTCCCCCGTGGCCTGGGCTGTGTCGGTGAGGGGACCCATCAAGGGGGCGGTGAAATTGACCCAGGTGCTGTTGCCCGCGGGGTCATAGTGATACCACGCCGCGGCGATCTGGCCGGGGGTGTGGAGGAGTTGGATGCCCTGACCCTGTTGGCGGGGGTTCCACCAGATGCCGTCCAAGGTATTGAGGGTGGCGTTACACACCTGGTCGGCGAAGGGCTTGACGTCGGGGGTCACAAAGACCTCGGTGGTGTTGACTTGGCCCACCCCGACCAGGCTGCTCTCGTCGAAGGTCACCTCCACCAAAAAGGCGGTAAACCCCTGGGGAGGCGGGGGGACCGCCGCCAAATAGACATTGTCTTCAACGGGGTTTAGGCGGGTGTCGGTCCAGGCCTCCCCCAGGGTCTCCAGGCGAAAATCCCGGGCGTTGGGGTTGGTGGCCTGCCACAACCGCACCCGCTCCGGGGTTTCGGAGGTCTCCACCCGCAGGCTGCCATCGGCCTCCCGACGCCAGGTGATTTCCGGGGCATCGTCCCCTTCGTTGACCCGCTCCAACCAGGCCCGAGCTTCCAGCACCAAAGGCACCAACCCCTCCTCGCCCCCCTGTTCGTGGTCGGTGTTGATGGTATAGCGGAGAAAGCGGTCGTTGGACAGGCTGTCGAAGTAGAACTGGGCGCTGTCGGAGACAAAAAACTGGTCGCCCGTGGAGTTGATGATCAAGGTGGGCAACCCCGCAAAGCGGTCCCGGTAGTTAAAGGGGTCGATAATCCCCAGCAGGGCTGCACCCCGGTCGTCCTCCAGCCGACAGCCCAGGTCGAACTCGTCGTATTCCCGCACCGCCGGGGCGAAGAAGCCATAGACGCCGAAGTGGTGGCGGAATTGCTCGCCCAAATTCAGGGCATCAAAGGAGATGGGGACGATGATCTTCACCCGGGGGTCGGCGGCGGCGGCAAGCCACGTGGTCCAACCCCGCTTGGAGCCCCCCAACACCACAAAGTCGTCGATGGGGGCGTCGGCCTCCTCGTCCGCTAGGGCCTGGGTGGCGTCCATGGCCCGCACCACCGCCTTGGCCATGGCCAGCTGTACCGGCCAGTCGGGGTCGCCGGTGGTGAGGTAGCGGTCCATGGAATAGGCGAGAATTTCATCTTCCCGGCGCTCCCGACCAAATTCGTCGGCAAAGCCCAGGGGTTGATTGGGCACCTGGCGCAATTCCACCACCACCGAACAAAATACCTCTGCCATCACCCGGGCCAGGGCCGAGTCGTCGTCGTCGGTATCAAACCGCTCTTCGGGGTTGCTGCCGCCATTGACCAACAGAATCGCCGTTTGGCGGGCGTCGGGGTCGCACAAGGCCCGGTCAAAGCGGGGAAGGACCACCACCATCAAGTGCTCCCACACCGGGCGGTCCACCTCGGCCGCCGTTCGCCAACGCAACGAGGTGAGCTTGAGAAAATAGGTATCGGCGAAGAAATCGTCGTCGTGGTCCAGGCGCTCTACGGCGTACACCCCGTCGTCGCGGTTGACGTAATCGTCGAGGACCGTTTGGGCCGAGGCCAAAGAGGCCGTGGCCCCAGCCACGGCCAAGAGCAGGCAAAACCGGATAGTGGGCATAAAGGCAAAAATTGTGGGTTGGCCAAAGGGAATCCCAGCTTATCCCAAAGGCCAAGGGGCTGGGATTACCGAATTCTCAACGACATCTCGCCCTTCCAAGGCACCAGCCAGCCCTCGCAGAAACCCATAAGTCCATCAAAGCCAAAGGTCATGGAACCGATGATGGGATCCATCCCCGGACCTGTGCAATGGGTCGCTGGGTAATTCCCTCTGTCATTTGGCGCTATGATCGGCGACCCCACAGTTGCAGGCGGCGCCTCAGCTCGCCGGTCGTGGGTATGACCCCCCAGAACTTCTTCGCCAACGACAACTGGCCCAAAGCCACCGACTCCGATTTAATCGAGCCCTTGGTGGGGCGAACCCCCAACGCCAGCACTGACGCCGCGTGGGTGCTCAGCGTCCTTCCAGGCCCCCTCTGTGCCTATGGTTTCAACGGCTTCATCGGCGGCAACCTAAGCCTCAACCTGCAAATCAACGACGTGACGGCTTTGCTGCGCTAGGCCCCCGAGGTCTGGTGGCTATCGGCGGCAGCGCCATCGGCCGCGGCCAAGGGAATCACATAGGGCCCCTCGGGGATGACGGCCAAGTGGTTGTCCCCGGCCCTCGCCAAAGCCGCCTCCACGGCGGCGCCAAGGGATGTCACGGGCTCACAGCCGGTGAGGGCCAACTCCTCGGCGCTCAGCCCCTCGGTGAAGAGTTCCACCCGGCCCCGCCGCAACGCCTTGAGCTGCATTTCCGTCTGCCACTCGTCGACGTCTGCCAGATTCTTGGCCAGGAGGGTGGCGAGGAACGCCTCGGGCCCCAAGGCCACCAACCGCTCCTGGGCCGCTTTGAATTCCGCCGAGCCAAAGCCCTCGGAACACGACGAGGCGACGATGAGGGTGCCCCCGGGTTCGAGGATATCCAAGGGGGTCACCATGCCCTTGACGGTCTGGTAGTAAGTCTTGTCCAGGGGATCGCCGGCGCTGGAGGTCACCACCGTGGCAAAGCGGCGTCCCACCGCCACTTCCACCGAATGGCGCACCGCCGCCACCGCCATCCGGTGGCTGCTGATGACTTCGCCGAAGTTGACCAACACCAGCTCCCGGCGATCGTTGAGGACGGTGTTGAGGCCGTAGACCGGCCCCAAGCGGTGGATAATCTCCAGCTGCTCCTCGTGGAGGGGGTTGCGGTCGAGATTGCACTGGACGGCGGCGGGGTCTTCCATAAAGCGGGCGCTGTGGAAGGTGCGGATGGTGTCGGCGTGGGCCACCCCTGGGGCCACCACCTTGCGCCCCCCGGAGTAGCCGGCCATAAAGTGGGGCTCCACCAACCCCGTGGCGATGCGCAGTTCGGCCTCGACAAAGCGGCGGTCGAGCTTGATGGGGGTGCGGCGCCGGGTGAATCCCAAGTCCACGTGGTCTTCGTCTCGGCGGGCGAAGTGGTTGACCACCGCCACCCGCTCCAAGACCCAGGGGTCCCCCACCAGCGCCGGCAACTCCTCCCCCTCGTTGGGGCGGTGGAGCCCCGTGGCCACCAGTACCGTAATGGCCTCCAGGGGCACACCGGCATCGGCGAGGGTTTCGATCATGGGCCGCAGAAATAGGCCGTTGGGGACCGGCCTTGTGACATCGCAAATGAGGATGCAGGCGCTTTTGCACCCCGCGGCCAAGGCCCCCAAGGGGGGACTGCCCATGGGGTTGGCCAAGGCCTCGGCCACGGCGCGGTCTGGATCTGGTAGGGTCGCCATGGGGCGTTTGTGAATGACGGTGGGTTCAGCCCCCGGGGGCAGGGGGACCACTAGGTCCGTGGGGCCGTAGGCGAGTTGGATGGTCATGGCGGGGCTCCGGCGATGGTGGCGACGCGTCTCTCGGGACAGCGCTGATAGGGTCAAAAGTCTGTCGACCCCTGAGACCTAGATCTCTTTGCTGGGGGTGATTCCCCTTGAATAATCGACCTCGTCGGAGCAAAACGCCAGCTCACGCCAGGAGACCGCCTTTATAGGAGACCGCCGTCGATGGATCCCCACCCCTGCCCATCCCATCACCCCTGTCCCACCTTGGGCGTCTTGGGGCAGTTTGCCCAGTTCGTCGCCCGACAAGATGACCCCAACGCCATCGTCTGGGGCCTGGCGCGCTTTGTCGTCGCGGGCTTGAGCTTAGAGGACTGCGTCGTCTACCTCTTCGATCGCCGCCGAGGGCAGCTGATCCAGCGCTCGGCCTTCGGCCCCAAGAGCCCCGACCAGCAGACCATTATCGACCCCATCGCCCTACCCCTGGGCCAGGGGGTGGTGGGCAGCGTCGCCGCCCGGGGCCAGTCGGAGCTGGTGACCGACACCCGGGGGGACCATCGCTATGTGGTGGACGATTGCTTTCGCCTCTCCGAGTTGGCCGTGCCCTTGAGCTACGACGGCGAACTGTTGGGCGTGTTGGACTCCGAGCATTCTAAGAGCCACTTTTTCAAAGAAATCCACCGCCAACAGTTTGAACTCCTGGCCCACTTGGCCTCGGCGCAGCTCACCCTCTTGCGGGCCCAAGGGCGTCTCCGGCGCAGTGCTTTAGTGTTAGAATCCCAATTCCACCACCATCGCCGGCAGATGGAAACGCTGCAAAACGCCCTGGAAGACCTGGAGCCGAGTGTTGCCCAAACCCAGGAGGGCCCCCGGGAGCCGGCGGTTTCGGCAAGGGCGGAGGTCCCAGACTCGCAACCCGTTGCCAAGGCCACCAGTCTAGCGCCCCCCGACCCCACCGGGGCAAAAGACGGGGGGCGGCAGGGGGATGGGGACGTCGCCGTGGCCACCGCTGAACCCCTCGACGCCTCGGCCTTTGACGCTGCCGTCCAACGGGCCCTGCGCCACTGCCAAGAGCGCGATCGCCTAGAGGACAATCCCCTGTTGGACAGCGCTCTAGTGATCCAACGAGCCGGTGGGGATCTGCCCCGGGCCCTGCGCGTCGGCGCCCTGCGCCAGGTGCTGGCCGAGGCCGTGGCCCACCTGGAAGCCCAGCCCAAGACCCAGCGCTACGGCCGCGTGTTGCGGGCCACCTACCTTCGACCCTTGCGCCAGCAACAACAAGTCGCCGAGGCCCTCAACCTGGCCTACAGCACCTATCGTCGCCACCTCACCCGCGCCCGAACCCTAGTGACCCGGGAGTTGTGGCATTGGGAGCAGGGGCAACAGCTGGAAAAGCCCGCGGCGCCAACGGCGGCGGCGAAGGACAACAGCAACGCAACCCCAGGGATGGGCGCCATGGCCGGGGCCTCCATCGCCCGCTGCCCTCCCCCCGTTCGGTCACTCCCCATCCCCGGATGGTAGCGGCGGTGAAAACAGCGATCTACCGGTGGCAATAGACGGCTCATCCGAGCATTATCTCACCCATCCCCAACCACCGAGAGCGCCCCCATGTCCCTTCGCCATAAACTGGCTGTTGCTGCCCTCTCAGCCCTGGCCGCCGTCTCGCCAACCCAAGGCCAGTTGCTCAATATCAGTTCCGAGGTTATCACGTTGGCCGACGGCACCCCCTCACAGTCGGCTTGCACCATCGTTTCCAACCAGATCGAGTTGGGCCTACTCTTTGCACTCACCGAGCAGGTGGAGGGAGGCGTCGATGTCTCGATGTCGCTGCAACTCCTCAGTGACCCGACTTTTGCCATTCTCGGCGGCGACTGGCAATCGGGTTTTCTCTTTTTCGACACCACCACCCAGCAGCTCCTAACCTACGAGTCTCCGCTGTTTAGCCAATGCCTCACCTCCCTCTTGCGACCGCTCAACAGCCCCAACGATGCCGCCTTGTTTTTTATCGCCCCGCCTGGGGGGGCCATCTGTGTCAGGGGGTTTAGCGAAAACTCGCGCAATGGTGTGGTGAGCGTGCAGCTCAATGAAATTTCGCAACTGCCCAGCAACCAGGTGTGTGTCGACTTTGTCCTGGACGCTTTCAATTTTTATCAATCCGCCTTGAGCGCCCCCGCCGGGGCCAATGCCCGGTCCACGACGTCGCCCCTCGGCTGGACACCGGCTTTGGATCCCACATTACAGGACCAACTGCAAAACGCCATAACCGGGTCGGCCACCGGCGAGACCAGCCCCTAGGAATCCCCGGAGGCGAAGGCGGTCGACAACCACTGCCCCGGGGAGATCAGTTGCCCATCGTTGCCTCGACTGCCGATCACTTGAACCCCCACCGGCAGTCCCCGCGGGCCGCGCCCCGTGGGTAGGTGGAGAACCGGCAATCCCAACGCCGTCCACGCCCGGCATAAGATGGGATTACCGGTGCTCTCAGCCAATGGCGCCTCCCCCAAGATACCGGGGGTCAGCAATCCCTCCACGCTTTCCAATGCCCGATCCAGCGCCTCGCGGTGGCTGGCCACCTGGCGTCCAGTTGATCGAACGTGATATGGCTTGGTGCATGGCGCCGGGCTGGGAGGGGGGGTTGCGCCTTCTAGAGGATCTGCCCCAAACACGCCTGGGTCCGGGGATCCCGGGCGTTGTTAAAAAACTCCGCCGGAGGACCGTGTTCGACGATGACGCCCCGGTCGGTGAAGTAGATGTGATCCGCCACCTCCCGGGCAAAGCCCATCTCGTGGGTCACCAGCAAACAGGTCATGCCCTCCTCGGCCAGCTCGCGGATGGTCACCAACACCTCCTTGACGGTCTCGGGGTCCAAAGCGGCGGTGACTTCGTCAAACAGCATGACCTGGGGATTCATGGCCAGGGAACGGGCGATGGCCACCCGCTGTTGCTGACCCCCGGATAACTCCCCGGGGTAAC
Source organism: Candidatus Competibacterales bacterium (assembly GCA_050330975.1). Taxonomy (GTDB): domain Bacteria; phylum Pseudomonadota; class Gammaproteobacteria; order Competibacterales; family Competibacteraceae; genus JBHJHK01. The sequence goes on from JBHJHK010000320.1 coordinate 9,751, forward strand.
TGTCTTCTTTCCCCGCCAAGCGCACCTTGGCCATGAGCTGGCGGGCCCGCGCCTCCACCTGTGGCTTGTTTTGCTTGAGCACCGTCACCCGCGCCATCATCACGTTTTGCAGGGCGGTTTTGTGGGGGAACAGGTTGTACTGCTGGAACACCATGCCGACCTTTTTCCGCAGGGCCAGCTTGTCGAGCTTGGGGTCGTTGACCTCCTGGCCCTCCACCAAGATCGAGCCTTTGTCGATGGAAACCAGGGCGTTGATACAGCGCAACAGGGTGGACTTCCCCGAGCCCGACGGGCCGATGATGCATATCACCTCGCCCTTGTGCACCGCCAAGGAAATCCCCGTGAGGACGTCCACCTCCCCAAAGGCCTTGTAGATGTCGCGAATGGCGACGATGGGCTGGTCTTCACTCCAGGGGACGGCTGCCAAGAGAAGCACTCCCAAAGGTTAGTGTTTGACGGCAAAACGCCGCTCGAGGTAGAGGGTGAAGCGGGCGATGGGGTAACAATAGAGAAAAAACCACAACAAAATCATGCTGTAAAACGGCACCAGCAAATCGGTGCGCCCCCCCTCCGAGCTCAACGCCTGCCCGGTGAGGGTCATGACCTCTTCCACCCCGACGATGGAGGCCAAAACTGTGGCCATGGTGAGGATGGCATAGAGGTTCATCCACGGCGGCAGCATGCGCTTGACGCACTGGGGCAAGATGATCATCCACAGGGTCTGGCGGCGGTTAAAGGCCAGCGATTCCGCCGACTCCCACTGCCCCGAGGGAATGGAGAGGATAGCCCCGCGGACGATTTCCGATACGTTGGCCATCACCGGCAACGCCAGGCCCACGGTGGCCTTGAGCCAGTCGGGGAAGGGAATCCTGAAGCCCAGGGCCTCAAATTGAAAGGGCAACAGAAACATGCAAAAGAACAACAACACCAGCCACGGGGCGTTGCGAAAGAACTGGGTGGTGAGCCAAGCGGAGGCCCGCACCGGCGACAGGGAAGAGATCTGCCAAATGCCCAGTACCGCCCCCGTGGCCGTACCCAAGGCCATGGCCATGAAGCTGATGAGGATGTTGAAGCCAAAGCCCTCCAACAAAAAGGGCGTCCACTTCAAAACCGCTCCCCAGACACTCTCCTGGTCCCCGTTGCCCTGGGCCTGGGCCCACAGGGCATAGCTCAAGAGCACCCCGCCCAGGACCAGGCCGTGGTGGAGCCTGAGGTCCAGGGTGGGCATCCCTCCCAACAGCCGCTCTCGAGCCGCCCGCTGCGCCAGGCGCTCGGCGGCGGGCAGCAACACCGGCATATCACTTTTCACAAGCCGTACCCCGGAATGCGCAAGGCCCGCTCAAGGCGGTTCATCACCGCCACCAAAATCCCTACCAGGGCCACGTAGAGGATCAACAGTACCACCATCATCTCCGGGACGTTGACGTTGTCGGACCAGATTTGATTGGACTCGTAGAGGAGCTCCGGCACGGCGATGGCATAGGCCAAGGTGGTGGTCTTGACCAGATTGACCAAATTGTTGTTTAGCGCCGGCAGACAGACCCGGAAAGCCAGGGGGAACACGATGTCTCGATAGATAAACAGCCGGTTAAACCCCAGGGACTCGGCGGCCTCCACCGTCGATTTCGGCACCGCTTCAATGCCGGAGCGAAAGATCTCGACGTTGAAAGCCCCGGCGAAGAACGACAGCGACAACGCCGCCCAGAAGAAATTGCTGAACAAAGGCTCTTGGAAGCCGTACTGGTTTTCCACCGTGGGCAACAGATTACTAATGGCGAAATAGAAAAAATACAGCTGCACCAGGGGCGGTGTGTTGCGAAACAACTGGATATAGAGCTGGACGCCATTGCGGATCCACCACTGGCGCGAGCCCTGGAACCAGGCACCGACGATGCCGATGACCAACGACCAAAACAGACACACCAAGGACAGCCAAACGGTCATGAGCAGACCGTCTAGAAAACGCCCGCGGTCAAAGGCGTCGTAGAAGATGGGCAAGTTGATGCCGGTGGTGTCGTAGAGCCAGCGAAACCACTCGAAGAACGCGTCCAAGGGAGTCGATCCTCAAGGCCCGCCCGAAGAGGCGCGGGCCAACGGGCGTTAGGGGGTTTAGTTGGCCTGGTACTTCTCGTGCATCTGCTGGGCAAAGGGGGTGTTATCCACTCCGTATTGGCTCTCCAGCTCCAGGATGCGGCCACTGGCGTGCCAGTTTTCGATCATCTCGCCCATAAAGGCGGCGAACTCGTCCTCGCCCAGGGCCACGGCCAGGCCCCAGGGGGCGTCGTCGATGGTGGGCAGGGCCATTTCGTAGTCGCTCCACTCGGCTTCGCTGAGCTTGGAGACCAAAAAGGAATCGTCGTAGACAAAGCCGAGGCAGCGGCCCTGCTTGAGGGCGTTGAGGACTTCGGCGGTGCCCTTAAAGGCGACCAGTTCGGCGCCGAACTCCCGCTGGGTCTTCTTGTTGTAGAACGCCCCCTGGATGGCGCAGATGGGCTTGCCGTCGAGGTCTTCCCACGCCTCGAAGTTGGCCTTCTTCAGGGCCATGACATTGGTCCCCGAAGAGTAGTAGTTGGGGTCGACGATTTGCACCACCTTGCGGCGGTCGGGACGGTCGGTCATGGTGGCGATCATCAAATCGATCTTGCCCTGTTGGAGGAACTGCATGCGGTTGGAGGACACCACCGGCACCAGCTCCAGCTCTACACCCAGCTCGTCGGCCACGTCTTGGGCCAGTTCCGGCTCGATGCCGACGATCTCGCCCTCGGGGTTGCGGTAGCCGTAGGGGGGATAGTCGGCCTTGACGCCGACGATCAAGGTGCCGCGCTCGCGGATGGTATCCATGACATCGGCCAAAACCGCGGGGCTGACAACCCCCAGGGTCAAGACGGCCAGGCACAAGGGGACTAGGGGGAAACGGGGGAAAACTCGCGACATGGCAAAACTCCTCAAATCGAATCTCAAAGGCAAGTGGCGTTGGCGACGCTCGCCATCAATGATAGTACGCCACGGGAAAGCTGCCGCATCGTAGGGACTCGAAACTCACCGGGAGAACTGGCGGCTTTGGGGGAGCTCGCCTTGGCCGGTGAAATAGTGCCTGGGCCCCCAGTCCGAGACGAACCAAACTAACAGGGGGCCGGGGACACAGAACCGGATCGCCCCCCTATCACCCGGGAGGCGCAGGAGAGTCGCGCGGG
>JBHJHK010000321.1:0-9399 GCA_050330975.1 Candidatus Competibacterales bacterium
GTTGAACTGGGCGGTGGCGTGGAGTTGGTAGTCGGCAAAGCTCTGCTGGGAGAGGGTGGTGTTGATATTGGCCATGGTAAAGTCTCCGCTGAGTCAGGGGCTGTGGCCCGCTGTGGTCCCAAGATCCGCTGTGGTCAAATCTGTTATAAAATGTGACCCTTAAGGGGTAGCCTGACAGCGTTGACATGAACTCAGTGGGATGTCGTGCCTTGACTATGGATGGCTATGAGCGCCATCCCCTGAGGTCATGTGTCTCTCTGTTTTGCTGTCTGGATGGTTATTATGGTAGTGCGGGGGTGGATGTGAGGGGAGGGAACTGGGTCCCACATTTTTGGTGATGTGGTGAGAATTGAGCGCCCAGGGGGCTTTGGCCATGACAGAACCCATGGCCAACCTCCCAGAGCGCAAACCGTTCGAGTCGGTCAAACGATGCCATTATCAGAGAGTCCCATGCGCAGCCCCCAATCCGTTCCCGCTCTCGAACAACTCGGTCGCGTCCAGCTGTCGAAATCGTTTTTTATGCGGGAGTTTCTCTACTCCGAAATTGCCCAGATCCACGGCCTTCCTAACATCCCAGAAGATCCAGACCTCGCCATCGAGGTGGGACGCAAGCTCTGTGAGGAGGTCTTGGAGCCCATCCAAGGGGCGTTGGGCCGCATCACCATTCGTTCTGCCTACCGCTCTCCCGCCGTCAATGCCCTGGGCAATGAGCGCGGCTATAACTGCGCTAGCAATGAGAAAAACTACACCCGCCACATCTGGGATCGCCTCGATGCCCATGGTCAGCGGGGGGCGACGGCGACGGTGGTGGTAACTCGGGTGGTGCCCTATTACGAGGCAACGGCAGATTGGCAAGCCCTGGCGTGGTGGATCCACGATCACGTACCGAGCTATGCCGATATGGTGTTCTTTCCCAAGCTCGCCGCCTTCAACATCAGTTGGCACGAGCGACCCACCAAGACCATCAGTAGCTACGTCGATCCCAAGGGGGTGTTGACCCGTCCAGGGCTGCCCAACCACGCTGGAAGCCACCAATCCCACTACGCCCCCCTGTTGCAATGGCTCGCCGACCCCAGTCTCCCCACCGACGGTGAGGGCTAAACCCCAGGGGCGGGGGGGCCTCCCAGTGGCGGCTCCGGGCCAGGGTGTCGATCGGGCAAGAGGTGGGGGGCGCTGTGGTTCTTGGCCCCAGGGTTTTGGTGGGGGGCCTTTGGGATCGAATCACTACGGCTATCACAATTGACCGATCCACGCGATGCGCCGCCCCATGGGTCATTGTTCTCGAACAGCAGATGCGCTGGCCTCCCCCAGGCGTGGCCATGGGCACTCCGCGCTGACCCTCAACGTCCCCCGCCGGCGTCGGGGTCCAACACCCGTAGGCGCAGCGCTGTGGACAGACTTCCCGCCGCGGGGCTATTCACGGTCACCGTCACATCCTGATTGCCGGTGTTTTGAAACCGCACTTGCAATCGATTGGGGGCCAACTCCTCGACCAGCGCCGCACCCTCGAATTGCCAGTCGTAGTTGAGGGCGTCGTCGACGCCACTGGATCGGGCCTGGACGATGAGCTCGACGGTTTCCCGCAGGGCCACGTTGCGGCGGGCTTGGTAGGCCCCACAGCCCATGGCGTTTTGGGTGATACAGCGCGCCGCCGGTGCCACCAGTTCCAGGGTCAACACGGCGGGCCCAGGGTCGGGAACGGTGTCGTCCACGGGGGTAGGTTGGAAAGGCGTGGGCTCATCGCAGTCGGCCAGGGTGGGATCGTCCACGACTTCGGTGGCGGCGATGATAGCGCGGTTCTGGGCTTGGCTTTGACGCATGCTGAAGAGTTCTGCCCAATAGACCCCCTCGCTCAGACGCACCGCCAACGCCGCTTCGGTGTCCCGGACCGGGGCAAACCCCGCCAAAGTGACCAGCTCGGCGCTGGGGTGGCTAGTCCAATCGTCGTTGGCATCGACAATGGTCCCGTTGGGACGCCGAATCACCAGGGCGGGGTCGTCCATGGCCCCATCCCCCACGCCTTCGGCCTTGATCACATAGCAGCGACTGGCGTTGCCGGTGACGATAAAGCCCGCCGTCAACGCGCCGCTGCCCTGGGTGGAGAGGTTTAAGGGGTAGGTGTCGTTGGGCTCGTCCAAGGCGGTGACGGCGACGATCCCCGGTGCCTCGAGACCGTCTTGACTGGAGAGGGTGGCCACATAGGCCCCCGGCCCCAGGGTGGCGATAAAGGCGGCGTCGGTGGCAGCGCCGGGGGGGCGCAAGATGTCGGCCAACTCCGGGGCGGTGGGGTGGTCTTGCCAGGTGTCGTTTTGGTCGACGGTTTGGCCGTCGGGAAACGTGGTGAGGGGGAGCCGCGCGTCGAGGGGCCTGTCGATGGCCTCTCCGAGGACGGCAAAGCGCCGGCTAGAACCCGTGACGATAAAGCCCGCTTGGAGGCCATCCCCTTCGACGGCGCCCCGGGTGGAGACGTTGAATAAGCGGGTGGGATCCAGGCGCAATGCCCCGGGGTCTGTGGCGGCCACCAGATCCCCAGGGGGGGTGATGGGGCCATGGCCGCTGTAGCCCCAGCACTCGGTGGATTGATCGGGGCGCAGGCCGCAGTTGTAGAGGAAGTTGCCACTCAGCTGGGCAAAGGCGCCGATGGGGGGGCTCGCTTGACCCAAAAAATCATCGCCCCAGCACGCCACGGTGCCGTCGAGGGCCAGGGCACAGCTGTGGAAATCCGCCGCGATCACCTGGGAAAACAACCCCGCGGGCGGGCTGGCCTGGCCGTCTTCATTCCAGCCCCAACAGGCGAGGGTGTTATCGGTGCGCACCCCACAGCTGTGGCCCTCCCCGGTGCTGACCGCCAGAAAGGCCCCCGCCGGGGGCCGGGATTGGCCGAATACGTCGTTGCCCCAACAGCTGACGGTGCCGTCGGTGCGCACCCCACAGCTGTGGAAACCGCCAGCGCTCACCTGGGTAAAGGCTCCGGCGGGAGGACTGGCCTGGCCGGCTTCATTCCAGCCCCAACAGCTGACGGTGCCGTTGAGACGCAGGCCACAACTGTGGAAGCGGCCGTCGTCCACTTGGGTAAAAGTGCCCGAGGGTGGACGCGTCCGGTCGTTGTCTTCAACCCCCCAGCAGGCGAGGCGACCGTCGGTGCCCACGCCGCAGCTGTGGCTCGTGCCGCTGCTGACCTGGGTAAAGGTTCCCTCCGGAGGACGGGTCCGTCCGTCGCTGTCGTCGCCCCAACACTGGATGCGGCCGTTGGTGTCCAACCCACAGCCGTGGAAGAACCCGCTGCTGAGTTGGACCAAGGAGAGATCCGAGGGAACCACGACGTTGGCATCGAGCCCCCAACAGCGGGCCTGGCCGTCGGTGCTTACGCCGCAAGAGTGTAAGCTGGCGGCGCTCACGCGGGTAAATGCCCCCGCCGGGGGCACGCTCTTGAGCATCGCCCGGGGAAGCAAAGAGGACCAACAATCCCAGGGTCCATCCCTTCGCCACACACCCATCGACAATAGATCGTTTCACAAGCTGGCCTCCGCGGAATGAGTAGAAGAGCAAGGGGATGCCCCGATGGGGGATACCCAAGACGTCCATTCATCGTGAGGTGACAAAAGACCTGTGACAAGGGAAAGGATACCCCACTCACTCCTCCAGGGGCGGATACCGGCAGAAAAAAGGGGTCACTGGGGGTCTTGCGGGGGGGTGGCGTCGGTGTCGGGATGCAGAAGCGTTTGACTGTCGGCCAGACCCAAACGGTAGAGGGCGTAGCCGGGGCTGACAAACTGGTTGTCCGCCAGACCCAACACCGTGCCCGCCGCGGGGGCGAGGACGGCCACCTGGCGATTGGTGATGGGATCGATCACATAACCCAGGATCTGTTGGATCTGGACGTCTTCCCCCAGGGGAACCTGGGTATGAAAAATGCCAGCTACCTCGGCCCGCAGCCAGATCGACTCGAAGAATATCGCCTGTTCGACGCCCTCGTCGGGGACGGGACCCGGTAGCAGGCCCGTCACGGCGAGATAATGGCGAATGGCCACCACTCCGGCATCCACCGCCGCGGGCTCAAGGCGCAAGGGGCCACCGATCTCCAAGGTCACCGCCGGGATACCCGCTTGCACGGCCGCCACCCGCAACATCCCCCCCCGGCCCACGCTGTGGAGCACCGTTAGGCCATTAAAACCCGCCGCCATCTCGGCGACGGCCTCGAGGGTCATATCCGCCCGCAGCTGGGGCAAGTTGGCCCGGTAATAGGAACCCGTGTGGAGGTCGGCTAGGGCATCGCAGTGGCGGATGATCCTGGCAAACACCTCAAAGGCCAGCCGCCCCGCCGCCGACCCCTCGGGGTTACCGGGAAAATGGCGATTGAGGTCCCGTCGGTCGGCGAAATAACGGGATTGCCGAAAAAAGCCTTCTATATTCACCACCGGCACGGCCACGATCGTGCCCCGCAGCGTCATGGGATCGAGGCCATAGCTCACCTGGCGGGCAATCTCGATGCCGTTGAGTTCGTCGCCGTGGACCGCCGCCGTGAGACAGACCACCGGCCCCTTTGCCCCGCCGTGGTTGACGATCACCGGGGTGTCGACCCCAAAGCCGCCGATGGAGGTGGACCATGTCAAGGTACGTCGAGAGCCGGGAGCCACCGTCTCGCCCAGCAACACAAAGGGTTCGGCCGGCTCGCCCTGGGTTTGGTGGCGGGCGGCTAGGCCCTGGCCGAGGACCGGTAGCTCAGGGGCATTCAAGACCCGAACCCCGGGGTTATTGGGGACCTCGGTCCCCCGAGCTTCGTCACCCCAGAGGTCCAAGGCGAGCCAGCTGCCCACGAAGACCACCATCCCCAGGGCCACCCGCCAGGGATACCCCGACAACGCCCACAACCCCTCACCACGGGCCACGGGTCAGGTTCCACAAACCCTCGGCGATGGCCAGATCGCCGGGCTCGGTGATCTTGAGGTTGGCCCATTCGCCCACCACCAAGCGGGGGTACAGTCCCATGGCCTCGACGGCCGAGGCTTCGTCGGTGATGGCTGCCTTGGCCTCGCGAGCCCGCTGCAACGCCTCGAGCAATAGCCCCAGGCGAAAGGCCTGGGGGGTCTGGGCCTGCCACAGACCTTCCCGGGGCACGGTGGCGGCCGCCCGGCCGTCGGCGCTGGCCCGTTTGAGGGTGTCCCGCACCGGCACCGCCAACAACGCCCCCACGGGTTCGTCCACCAACGCCTCCACAAGCTTTGCCAAGGCGGCGGGCCCCACACAGGGGCGGGCGGCGTCGTGGACCAACACCCAGTGGTCGAGGGAGGCTCGAGTCGCGAGGGCTTGCAAACCCGCCAACACCGACGAGGCGCGGTCGACACCCCCCAGGGTGGTCCACACCGGTCTGGAGTTGGTGGCCAGGGGGGCGAGCTGCGGTTGCCAACGGGCCTCGCCGGCTTCCACCACCACGACCACGCCCCGCAGAGCCGGCAACGCCAGGAGACAGGTCACGCTCTGGGCCAGCACGCTACTCCCCCCCAGGGGCAAATACTGTTTGGGCACCGCACTCTGCATCCGCAGACCTTTGCCCGCCGCCGGTATCACCCCCCAACAGACGGGCGTGGGCTGGGTCATGGGTTGCGGTCCGTGGCCACCGGTTGTACCACTCCCGGCGGTTCGGGCAACAGGCGGTAAAAGGTCTCCCCCTGGCCGATGAGTCCCAAATCCGACCGGGCCCGTTCTTCCAAGACCTCTCCTCGGCCGGCCTTGAGGCTCTGGATCTCCCGGCGCAAACGGTCATTGCGGGCTTGGAGACGGCGGTTTTCTTCCCCTTGGGTTTCCATGCGCGCCTCGATGGCTCGGCGCTGGATCACGGGCCCCTGGGGATCGAGGAACAGCTGCTGGCCCAGCAGGGCCACCAGGGCCAAGAGCCCCAAGGTCACCGCGCCGTAGAGCCAAACCGACATCCCCAAAGTCCCCAGGTTAAAGGGTCACGGCCGCGGGGAAGGCTTGGCTACCGGCGTAGTGGGCGGCCTCCCCCAGCTGGGCCTCGATCCACAGCAACCGGTTGTACTTGGCCACCCGGTCGGAACGACACAAAGAGCCCGTCTTGATTTGGGTGGCCGCCGTGGCCACGGCCAGGTCGGCGATGGTGGTGTCCTCGGTCTCCCCCGAGCGGTGGGATACCACCGCCCCGTAGCCGTGGCGGGTCGCCAGGTCGATGGCGCTGCGGGTCTCGGTGAGGGTGCCGATTTGGTTGAGTTTGATCAAAATGGCGTTGGCCACCCCCCGCTCGATGCCCTGCTGGAGAATCGTCGGGTTGGTGACAAATAAATCGTCTCCCACGGTCTGGCAGTGGGGCAGGGTGCGGCTCAAGATCTCCCAACCGTCCCAGTCGTCCTCGGCCATGCCGTCTTCGATGGAGACGATGGGGTAGCGGTGGGTGAGGTCGGCCAAATAGGCGGCGAATTCGCCGCTGGTGAAGCGCTTGCCCTCGGCGGCCAGGTGGTAGTGGCCGTCGCGATAGAACTCGGAGCTGGCCACGTCCAAGGCCAAGAAGACGTCCTTGCCGGGGCCGTAGCCCGCACCCTCGATGGCTTCCACCAACAATCCCAAGGCCGCTTCATTGGAGGGCAGATCCGGGGCAAACCCCCCCTCGTCGCCCACGTTGCTGTTCAAGCCTCGACCCTTGAGGATGGCCTTGAGGTTGTGGAAGATCTCCGCCCCCCAGCGCAACGCCTCCCCAAAGCTCGGCGCTCCCACCGGCATCACCATAAATTCCTGGAGATCCACCCGGTTGTCGGCGTGGGCCCCACCGTTGAGGATATTCATCATCGGCACCGGCAAGGTGGACGCCTCGCCATCCAAAAACCGATACAGCGGCACGCCCCGATGAGCGCTGGCCGCCCGGGCGATGGCCAACGATGCCCCTAGCAGGGCGTTGGCTCCCAGCCGCCCCTTGTTGGGGGTGGCGTCCAGCTCGATCAACCGCTGATCGATGGCGGGGGTGTCACAGGCGTCACAGCCCACCAAGGCCTTTTGAATCTCGCCGTTGACGTGGGCCACCGCCTTGAGGACCCCCTTGCCGTTGTAGCGCTGCGCGTCGCCGTCGCGCAGTTCCACGGCTTCCCGGGTGCCGGTGGAGGCGCCGGAGGGCACCATGGCGCTGCCCGTGGCGCCGGAGGTCAAGGTGGCCGTCACGGCCACCGTGGGGTTGCCGCGGGAGTCCAGGACTTCGTAGCCGTGGAGGGAAGCGAGGGCAGCGGGGTTGGACATCGAGGGTGGGCTCCGGGAAGTGGTGGTTGAGGGGGAGGGGTCTGGGGATATCCGATTTGGACTACCCACCGCCACCTCAGGGCAGCGGGGCGGCGCTATCGCGCCCCGCTCTGTGCTCTAGAGCGGCGCGGATAAAGGCCTGAAACAGGGGATGACCCCGGCGCGGGCTAGAGGTGAACTCGGGGTGAAACTGACAGGCGAGGAAGAAGGGATGGTCGGGGAGCTCGATCATCTCAACTAGCTCGTCTTCCACCGACCAACCGGAGAACACAAGCCCGGCCTCTTGGAGGCGGGCCACGTAGTGGTTATTCACCTCAAAGCGGTGGCGGTGGCGCTCGGTGACCATCTCCCGGCCGTAGATGTGCCGGGCCAGGGTACCCTCCCCCAAACGGCACTGTTGGGCCCCCAAGCGCATGGTGCCCCCCAAATCCCCCCCGGCACTGCGGCGCTCCAGTTGCCCGTCGAGGTTGGTCCACTCGGTGACCATGGCGATGACGGGATGGGGCGTTGCAGGGTCGAACTCGGTGCTGTTGGCATCGGCCATGGCGGCCCTGTGGCGAGCGAACTCGATCACCGCCAACTGCAGACCAAAGCAGATGCCCAAAAACGGTATCCGCTGCTCCCGGGCGTAGCCGATGGCTTTGATCTTGCCCGCCACCCCCCGGGCGCCAAAGCCCCCGGGCACCAAGAGGGCGTCCATGGTGGCCAGCAGCGAGGGATCCTGGCGCTCGATCTCCTCGGAGTCGATGTGGTGGACGTTGACCTTGGAGGCGGTGTGGATCCCGGCGTGGAGCAGGGCCTCGTTGAGGGACAGGTAGGCGTCCGCCAGGTCGACGTATTTGCCCACCATGCCGATGTTCACTTCAAAGCGGGGGTGGTCGATGATGGTGGCGACCCGTTGCCAGTCGGCGAGATCGGCACGGGGAACGTCGAGGCCAAACTGCTCCACCACCAAATCGTCAAGGCCCGCCTCGTGGAACATCAGGGGGATTCGGTAGATGGAATCCACGTCCTGGGCCGGAATGACCGCCTTGGCGGGGACGTTGGTGAACAGGGCGATCTTGCGCCGCTCCTCCAAGGGGATGGGGCGATCACTGCGGCACATGAGAATGTCGGGTTGGATGCCGATGGAGCGCAGTTCCTTGACCGAGTGCTGGGTGGGCTTGGTCTTGAGCTCCCCGGAGGACTTGATGTAGGGCAACAGGGTGAGGTGGATAAACAGCGCGCGGCTCTTGCCCAGCTCGCTGCCCATCTGGCGGATGGCCTCTAGGAAGGGGAGGGACTCGATGTCTCCCACGGTACCGCCGATTTCCACCATGGCGATATCGGCATCTCCAGCCCCCTGGCGGATACAGGATTGGATCTCGTCGGTGATGTGGGGTATCACCTGGACGGTGCCCCCCAAGTAATCCCCCCGGCGCTCCTTGCGGATGACGTTTTCGTAGATCCGCCCGGCGGAAAAGCTGTTGAGGCGGCTGGTGGTCAAGCCCACGAAGCGTTCGTAGTGACCCAGGTCCAAATCGGTCTCGGCACCGTCGTCGGTGACGTAGACCTCCCCGTGTTGGAAGGGGCTCATGGTGCCGGGATCGACGTTGATGTAGGGGTCGAGTTTGACCAGGGTCACCTTGAGTTGGCGAGCCTCGAGGATGGCCGCCAAAGAAGCAGCCGTGATGCCCTTGCCCAACGAGGACACCACGCCGCCAGTGATAAAGATAAAGCGCGTCATGGAGGATAAGAGGGTGTTGAGGGGGGCCCGCGGCGCCGTGAATTAGCTATCCACGTTAGCAGATGGCAACGGTTTTTGCCATTGGAGTACCAAACCGGGCTCTAAAGGGGCGGCCTGCCACGCGACGTCCCTAGGGCCATCGGCGATGGCGATGAGCTGATGGTCGGCCCACAGCAGGGGGACCCGGTGCCGTTCCCAGGGGGGAATTTGGGCCTCGGCCAACAGGGTTTTGAGACTGCGGTGGGGGCGGTGGCCCGCCGGGCGCAGGCGCTCTCCCCCCCGGCGGCAGCGGACCTCTAGGGTGCCCCGGGCGGCGGCCGCCGCCACCTTGGCCCGGGCCCACCCCCTTGCCCCGCAAGGGTGGGCCGTGAATAACCCCCACGCCCGGGGCACGGCGCCGGCAAGTCCGCCCGGGGCGGCCCGGGGACCGGGGC
>JBHJHK010000322.1:0-2093 GCA_050330975.1 Candidatus Competibacterales bacterium
CCCCCCCCCGCCCCGGGGCTCTCCACCCCTTCGGCAGGGGGTGCAGTGGGCGGCGTGACACAGCCGCTGAGGCCCCCGAGGGCCACGCCAAGACCGAGACCCATGAGCTCCAACCTCAACCGGTGTTTTTTTGCCATTGCCCTGCCCATCGCGTCTAACGTCCCCGGCCCGACCAGGCGGGCTCGCGAAGATCGTGGTTTCTCAGTACCAAATCCTGGCGGGTGCGACCATCGGCCGACACCGCCACCAACACCCCACGTCCCCCCCGAGAGGTGGCGTAGATGATCATTCGACCATTGGGGGCAAAGCTCGGAGACTCGTCCAACAACCCATCGGTGAGGGGCTGCAGTTCCCCCGACGCCAAGTCGAGGATGGCGATGATGAAGCGTCCCCGTTGGCGGTGGACCAACGCCACCCGCCCCCCCCGGGGGTCGACACTGGGCGCCGCGTTGTAGTTGCCAGTGAAGGTCAGCCGCTCCGGCGCGCCGCCCGTGGCGGCCACCCGGTAGAGCTGGGGCGTTCCCCCGCGATCGGAGGTAAAAATCAAGTGCTGACCATCGGGGGTCCACGCCGCCTCGGTGTCAATGGCGGCGTTGTTGGTGATGCGGGTCAGGGCTTGGGTGGTGAGGTGGTAGACGTAAATCTCCGGATCGCCATCCTTGGACAGGGTCAAGGCCAAACGCTTGCCGTCGGGAGACCACGCCGGGGCCCCGTTGATCCCCGGGAACGACGTCACCGTCTGGCGGTTGCCGGTGTACAGGTCCTGGATCACCACCTCTGGACGACGCTTCTCAAACGAGACATAGGCCAAGCGCTGGCCGTCGGGAGACCAGGCGGGAGACATGATGGGCTCCCTAGAGCGCAGCACCACAAAGGGATTGGCGCCGTCGACATCGGCCACCGACAGGGTGTAGAGCCCCTGGTCGGCGTCGCGGATGGCACTCACATAGGCGATGCGGGTGTTAAACGCCCCCGGTTCCCCCAACAGCTGTTGGTAGATGCGGTCGCTGATGCGATGGGCCACCCGGCGCAAGTTGGCCGTGGAGGCACCGTAGCGCTCGGACAGCACCGAGCGCTCTTGGAGGGCGTCCACCAACTCAAAGGTGACCTCGATTTGTTCGCCCCGGAGGGCGGTGCGACCCACCACGATGTAGTCCACCCCAGTGGCACGAAAGCGGTCAAAGGGGATCTCTGCCATGGTGGCCGGGCGGTCGAAGTAGCTCCCTCGGTCCAAGACCTCGAGGCGGCCGCTGCGAGCGAGGTCGGCAGCGACGATGGCGGCGATATCCTCGCCGATGGGCGCAGCGGCGGCAAAGGGCACCACGGCCATGGGCAGCGCCCCCTCCACCCCCTGGGTGATTTCGATGGTGAGCTCTTCTTCGCCCCCCCCGAGGGGGGGAGGAGAGGCGGGGGCTCCGGCTGCCGGTGGTGGGTCCCCCGGATCCGGCACCTGGGCTGCTGCCCCCCCCGCCAAGAGCAATAAGACGAGGCCAAGGATCGTCAAGGACTAACCTCCCGGGTTGAAGCGAAAGTTGAAACTGCGGAAAAATTGGGCCACCTCGGCCTCGGCGGGCAACGGCAGCGGCGAAGCGCGGTAAACTGCCCGCACGGCGGCGCGGTCAAAGGCGGGGTCGCCGCTGGAGTCGACAATGGTCACATCCACCACCCTTCCGCTGTCGTCGGCGCGAATCCGCAGCAAACTCGATAGCCCCCGCACTTGGCGGGGCAGTAAAAACGCCTGTTCCACGCGGTTGCGAATGATTTGGGCGTGGCGCTGGGCCAGGGACCGGGACCGGGACCGGGCCGCCTCGGCCGCCGCCTGGGCTTCGGCTTCGGCTTCCCGACGGGCGCGCTCGGCGGCGATGATCTGCCGGCGTTCCTCGGCCGCGGCCTCGGCCTCGGCCCGGGCCCGGGCCGCCTCGGCCTCCCGGCGCCGTCGGACCTCGGCCTCCGCTTTGGCCTTGGCTTCGGCCTCGGCCCGGGCTTTGGCTTCGGCCTCGGCCCGGGCTTTGGCTTCGGCCTCGGCCCGGGCTTTGGCTTCGGCCTCGGCCCGGGCTTTGGCTTCGGCCTCGGCCCGGGCTTTGGCTTTGGCT
>JBHJHK010000323.1:0-6555 GCA_050330975.1 Candidatus Competibacterales bacterium
GTGCCGTGGTCCATCACCTGGAGGAGCAGGTTGAAGACGTCGGGGTGGGCCTTTTCGATTTCGTCGAGCAACAACACGGCGTGGGGGTGCTTGTTGACGGCGTCGGTGAGCAATCCCCCCTGGTCGAAGCCCACATAGCCCGGCGGGGCGCCGATGAGGCGCGAGACGGTGTGGCGCTCCATGTACTCCGACATGTCGAAGCGGATCAACTCGATGTTGAGGACCTTGGCCAGCTGACGGCTCACCTCGGTCTTGCCCACCCCCGTGGGTCCGGCGAACAAAAAGCTGCCCACGGGCTTTTGTTCGTTGCCAAGGCCGGCTCGGGACATCTTGATGGCGTTGGCCAAGGCCTCGATGGCTTTGTCTTGGCCGAACACCGTGAGCTTGAGATCCCGTTCTAGGTTGCGCAGCACGCTCTTGTCGGAGGCGGAGACGCTCTTGGGGGGAATGCGGGCGATCTTGGCCACCACCGACTCGATCTCCCCTACGCCGATGGTTTTCTTGCGCTTGGAGGGGGCGAGGAGCCGCTGGCTGGCGCCGGCCTCGTCGATGACGTCGATGGCCTTGTCGGGGAGGTGGCGGTCGTTGATGTACTTGGCCGACAATTCGGCGGCCCCCCGCAGGGCCTTCATGGAGTACTTGAGGTCGTGGTGCTCCTCAAAGCGGCTCTTGAGGCCCTTGAGGATCTGGTAGGTCTCCTCCACCGAGGGCTCGGGGACGTCGATCTTCTGGAAGCGCCGCGCCAAAGCCCGGTCTTTTTCGAAGATGCCCGGGTCCTCCTGGTAGGTGGTGGAGCCGACGCACTTGAGCTCCCCCGAGGCCAACATGGGCTTGATGAGGTTGGAGGCGTCCATGACGCCCCCCGAGGCCGCCCCGGCGCCGATGATGGTGTTGATCTCGTCGATGAACATCACAGAGTATAAATATTTGCGCAACTGGGCCAACACCGCCTTGAGGCGCTTTTCAAAGTCCCCCCGGTACTTGGTGCCGGCCACCAAGGACCCCAAATCCAGGGCATAGATGGTGGCATCGGCCAAGACCTCGGGCACCTGAGCGTCGATGATCATCTTCGCCAGACCCTCGGCGATGGCCGTCTTGCCCACCCCGGCCTCGCCGACGAACAAGGGGTTGTTCTTGCGCCGCCGACAGAGAATTTGGATGGTGCGCTCGACTTCGTTGCGCCGGCCGATGAGGGGGTCGATGCGCCCTTGGCGCGCTAGCTCATTGAGATTGGTGGCGAAGTTGTCCAGCGGTCGGCTGCCCGCCGCTTCGCCGCTCGCCTCCTCCTCGTTGCTCGATGAGGACATGTCGTTTTCCTCGGGCACTTTCGAGATTCCGTGGGAAATGTAATTGACGACGTCGAGACGGTTGATGTCTTGCTGCTTGAGAAGATAGACGGCGTGGGATTCCTGCTCGCCGAAGATGGCGACCAACACGTTGGCACCAGTGACCTCTTTGTTGCCCGACGACTGGACGTGGAGCACGGCCCGCTGGAGCACCCGCTGGAAGCCCAGGGTGGGCGGGGTCTCCCGGGGATCATCGGGGGTGAGGATGGGGGTACTCTCCTTGATGAAGCGCTGGAGGTCCCGCTTGAGTTTGTCCATGTTGGCCCCACAGGCGCGCAGGACTTCGGCCGCCGCGGGATTGTCCAAAAGCGCCAGCAGCAAATGCTCGACGGTCATAAACTCGTGGCGCCGCTCCCGGGCTTCGCGGAAGGCGAGGTTGATGGAGAATTCCAATTCCTTACTCAACATGGTACAGACCTCAGTGGGAAGGGCTTAGGCCTCTTCCATAGTGCACATCAAGGGGTGCTGGTGCTCGCGGGAGAAATCGTTGACCTGGGCGACCTTGGTCTCGGCGATCTCGTAGGTGTAGACGCCGCACACGCCCTTGCCCCGGGTGTGGACGTGGAGCATGACCTGGGTGGCCTTCTCGCGGTTCATGCCAAAGAACTGCTCCAACACGTGGACGACGAACTCCATGGGGGTGTAGTCGTCGTTGAGGAGCACGACCTTGTACATCCGCGGTCGCTTGAGCTTGGGCCGCGCCTTTTCGGCGATCAGACCCGGATCGCCGTCGCCCTGCTCGCGGGAGTCGCGATCGGCGCTATTGAAGATATCCATGGTCAACGCCCATTGAATGCGGTTGGTGGAACAGCGGTTGCAGGGGATAGGTTGGTGGGTTAGCTCGATGGGTTAGATATATACGTCATGGGATCAGTTTCCCGCAAGGGCCGCGGGCGAGTCAACCAAACCACAAACCCCCCCGCCCCAATGGGGCGGAGGGGTTGACGACTCGGCCTTGGGGTCTTGGGGTCAGTCCTTAAACTGGGCCTCTTCCGTGGACCCCTTGAGGGCGGTCACCGACGATTCGCTGCCCACCACGGTCTGGGTTACGGCATCGAAGTAGCCAGTGCCCACCTCCCGCTGGTGCTTGACGGCGGTAAAGCCCTGTTCAACTGCCGCAAACTCCGCTTCTTGCAGTTCCACGTAGGCGGCCATCTGGCGCTCTTTGTAGCCCTTGGCCAGGTGGAACATGCCGTAGTTGAGGGCGTGGAACCCGGCCAAGGTGATGAACTGGAACTTGTAACCCATGGCCCCCAGCTCCCGCTGTAACACGGCGATATCGGCATCGCTCAGGTTTTTCTTCCAGTTGAAGGAGGGGGAACAGTTATAGGCCATCATCTGCTCGGGAAATTCCTTGCGCACTGCCTCGGCAAAGCGCTTGGCCTCGGCGAGGTCCGGGGTCTTGGTCTCACACCAGAGCAAGTCGGCGAAGGGGGCGTAGGACAAGGCCCGGTCGATGGCCTGGTCGAGGCCGTTGTTCACCCGGTAAAAGCCCTCGCTGGTGCGCTCACCGGGTACGATAAAGCGCCGGTCGCGCTCGTCGACGTCCGAGGTCAAGAGATTGGCGGCCTCGGCGTCGGTACGGGCCAGAATCAAGCTGGGGACCCCACAGATGTCGGCGGCCAAGCGGGCGGCCACCAGTTTTTCCACCGCCTCTTTGGTGGGCACCAACACCTTGCCCCCCAGGTGGCCGCACTTCTTGGCCGAGGCCAGCTGGTCTTCGAAGTGAACCCCCGAAGCCCCGGCTTCGATCATGGCCTTCATGAGTTCAAAGGCGTTGAGCACCCCGCCAAACCCCGCCTCGGCGTCGGCGACGATGGGCTGGAGCCAATCGATGCTGTCGTCGCCCTCGCTACAGAGGATTTCGTCGGCCCGGCGCAGGGCATTGTTGATCCGCTGGACCACAGCGGGCACCGAATTGACGGCGTAGAGGGATTGGTCGGGGTACATCTGCAGGGATTGGTTGGCGTCCCCGGCCACCTGCCAACCGGACAGATAGATGGCCTTGAGCCCCGCCCGCACCTGTTGCATGGCCTGGTTGCCCGTCAGCGCCCCCAGGGAATTGACAAAGGGCTCTTCGTGGAGGTAGCGCCAGAGCTTCTCGGCCCCCTTGCGGGCAATGGTGTATTCGATGTCGAAGCGCCCACGCAACCGCACCACTTCTTCGGCGCTGTAGGGACGGGTGATGCCGGCCCAACGGGGATTTTCGGACCAGTCGCGCTTGAGGTCTTCGAGGCTCAAATGGGGCATGGGTCGTTTTCCTCGCAAATCGTCGTCAGTTGAGGTGTTGGGATCTCGGATCGCGCCCCCCCGGTCGGGCACTTTAGCCGACCCGGACTGGGGTCACTTTGGGTCTTGACCAATATCGCAACAAAATTTCACAATGCAAAATCTAGATTAGATATTTTTTCCCAACAAGCCGTCATATCAGGCCAAACAGTCTGATACAGCTCTAAACATTCCCAAAAGTGGGGGAAGTCAAAGGCCATAGCGGGCGTCAAGAATTTTCCGTATTACAAAATGCAGTTCACATTGGAAAACGACGTCTATCCTACCAGGGGATAAGCATTTGACAACCCAATTTTTTCTATTTTAATTATTCAAAAAACCAATGCTTCGGAGATAGAGCGAGGTGGCGCCATGGCCCATTCATCCCGCCCGCCCCAAAGACCTGGGCGGCTGCGGCAACTGCGGGGTTTTTGCTGGGTGGCCAAGTTGTCCAGCGTGTCTCGGGCCGCCGAACAGTTGGGCCTGAGTCAACCGACGGTATCCCAGCAACTCCAGGCCTTAGAGGCCGAGCTCGGCGTTGTGCTTTTTGAGCGGCGGGGGCCGAGGATCCACCTCACCAACGATGGGCAGCGCCTGTTTGAGATGGCCTTGCCGTTGGTGGAGGGTCTCGATCACCTGGGAGAGACCTTCAAAAGCGGCGAGCGCCGCCTGGATCGAGGCCAAATAGACATCGCCGCCGGGGAGTCCACCTTGCTCCACCTGCTGCCGGAGGTAGTGGAGCGCTTCACCGAGGATTACCCCGGGGTGCGCCTGCGCCTCCACAACGGTCCCGGCCGCCAGGGGTTGGCACGGCTGCGGGCCGACGAGGTGGATTTTGCCGTGGGATCGTTTCGCGACGCCCCCGACGATGTGAGTTACAGACCCTTGAAATCCTATGATCAGTTCCTCATCGCCCCCCGAGATCACCCCCTGGGGGACCTCAAACCCGGCGATGTCACCTTGGCCGCCATCAGTCACTACCCGTTTATTTTGCCGCCGCGCCACCTCATCACTTGGAGCATGGTGGAGTTGGCTTTCCAACGGGAGGGGTTGGCCCTCCAGGTGCAATTAGAGGTGGGGGGGTGGGAGTTGATCAAGGCCTATGTGGCCCGGGACCTGGGGGTTTCCATCGTCAGTGGCATCTGCCTCGACGGGACCGAACCCCTCATCGCCATCGGTCTTCAGCGTTATTTTCCCCGCCGCCACTACGGCGTCGTGACCCGGCGGGGCAAGTTTTTATCCCCCCAGGCCAGACGCTTTATCGAGTACATCGATCCCCATTTTTTTAAGGCGGGGTCGGCACACCCCTGAGAAGGGTAACCGGAAAAGCCTTGGCGCCACACCTCAGCGCAGGGCCACCTGGCCGCGGGCGTTCACCGAGATCTCGGCGATCAATTCTTTATCCCGTTCCCGGCGCAGGGTGTGCTGGGGCAAGGTGAGATTGCCGTCGCGAAAGAACACCGCCACCTCCAACGGCGGATCCCGGGGGTTGCCCACCCGGTCGTAGAGGCTGGCGCGGATGCGATACAGCCCCGCCTCGGCCACAGGGTCAAACCACACCTCGGCTCCTGGGCCCCGGCGAGAATCCACCGACAAAAAGGCGTCGACCCCCGGGTAGTGGTTGCCGTCTTGGTTGTGTTGCCGGTAGTAAAACTCCCGACCATCGGGGTCGGATACGTAGAGGTCGATGTCCTGATCGCGGGTTTTCCAGCGCAGCACCACCACCAAAAAAGTCTTGGTCGCCTGGCGCTGGAGCACCGCAAGCTGGTCTTGTTGGGCTTCGAGGCGTTCGGTCAGGGCCTCCACCTGGGCTTCGGCTTGAGCCAGGGCTTCGGCCAGGTTTTCCTGGTTGGCATCCCTCAGGTAGTAGGGAAACAACACGATGGTGATGAGGATAAAGGCCCCCATGGCCGAGGCGAACAAATCCAGGGCCGAAATGCTAAAGACGTTGATCTCCCGCTGGCGGCGGCGCATGGGCATTCGCTCCTGACTGTCAGTCCCGCTCCGAGACGTAGAGGCGATTGATCAAATTGTCCAGGCAGTACTGGCCGATGCGGTTGAGGACTTCCTCTTCTCGCGCCTGGATCACGTGCATGAGGAACACCAAAACCGCCGACAGCAACAGGGCGATGAGGGTGGTGTTGAAGGCCACCGCCAGTCTAGAGGTGACTTCGTTGAGCAAATTGGGGTCTTGAAAGTCGGCGCTACCGGCGTAGGCCAGGGCCAAGGCGATGCCGATGACCGTGCCGATGAAACCCAGGGTGGGAATCAACCAGGTGACGTAGCGCAGCAAGCTGTAACGCAAATCCACTTCGTGGTTAAAGAGTTCCAGGCTGGAGTTGAGCAAACTGTTGGCTTGGTCGATGGAGCGGCTGTTCTGGAACTGAAAGACGATGCGCTGAATGAGGCGGTACAAAAAGGCGTCTTCCCGCTGGTCGAGGGTCTGGCGCAACCGCCGGTAGATGGGCCCTAGATCGTCGGCCAATAGAATGGTCTGTTCGTCCTCGGGGAGAAATTTGTAATCCAGTACCGCCTCTTCGGCCCGCGATGCCCGGTAGCGCTGGAGCAATTCCGCCAACCCCCAGAAGAACACGATCCACATCACCCCTTGGACCGTGAAGGGGAACGGCCAGAGCCGATCGAAGGCCGGCGTAGTCCCCAGCAGCAACTCACCGCTGAAACGGGCCACGTCGCCGCCGACGCTGGCCAAGGCGTAGTAGAGGCCAAACAAAAATAAAAGCCCCAGGAATGACGCCCACATCACCCCCCGGAGCCGACTGGCAAACTCCCCCCGCCGCCTAGCCATCGTCCCCCTCCTCGGCGACCCAACGAATCTCGCCGGTCTCGGGGTCGCGCAAGTAGCGGCCGCCACCGCGGCGTTTTCCGGCGGCAGGCGTCTTGGAGGAGGGCTTGGGGGAGGGCTTGGGGGCAGACTTGGTCG